>CALAZZ010000279.1 GCA_937926515.1 uncultured Bacteroidales bacterium
TCCTTTTTTCTCCATTTTCGCAATTATAAGTCGCATTTCTTAATTGAACTTAAGTTCTTTATTTAGATATGTTGCCTGTAATATGGACACCTAAATTCATGTGCTTATATCTGATGCTGGGTGTATTTCTGTTTGGACTCAGGTTGACGGGAATACAAGCATGGTGGAATTATATCCAATGCTGACACTTAGATCGAACCCTACACATTTTAAATAACAAAAAATTTAATACCCATCATTTGAAATAGTATGACATATCATCGCGTATCAGTGATGTGGTGTATACGTCGGACGGTCCTGACTCCCGGATAAAAATGACAATGAAGTTGCACAGTACTGGCCTGCTGATACCTGTCACTACTGTTTGGATGTCCCGAGCAATTCCTATTGTCCTTTTGTTTTGGCAAAAGGACCAAAACCACCTGCGCAAATTAATGCCGGCGCGCTCTTGAAAAGTGCAACTAAACCTGGCAAAAAAGTGGTTTCGGCCTAAGGGCCTCAACCAAACGTCCTTTGGGCCGTTTTTGCCGGTTTAGTAAGCGCTTTTCAATTCACTGCCCCACCGCCCTCAAATTTGAGCGGGCCAGCGCAACAGTTAATTCATGATGGTGTGTTAATAACCTCAATATCTGAAATGCTTGAAGATATACTACCAATATGTTTGAAGCAGCGGGCAGGCCATGCCCCAATACGGTGGTGGAGAGCAGGAATCAGAAAATACGTAGAAATCCTTGAAGGTGGCCTTCCGCCAACAGGCGGATGGTCATCTCTACGCCAGTTGACCCTTCACTGGATTTCAAGTATTTTCTGAGGGCGGGAGGAGATTATTGGGGCGCTGGTTTTGTTTCTTTTGACTAAACAAAAGAAAGAAGAAAAATGGATTTTATGTCCTTTTGTTTCGGCAAAAGGACGATCTGCCGGCTGGCGGAGTACAGGCAAATCTGTCTTACCCGGGGATAAACCCACAATCCAAATTGAAAATGAAACTTCTAGGCTTTTAAATCAAATTGCATCGATCAATAATTCTTTATGGCGAAAAAAGTGGGTGCCCAATCCGGAAAACAGGAAATAGCATGACATATCATCGCGTATCAGTGATGTGGTGTATACGTCGGACGGTGCGACTAACAGATAAAGAATTTATTTTAGGTAAATTAACCCTATCCTTGCACATGACAAGCTTCAATTGCATGTACCTGAAAATAATATACTATCTCTACCGCACCACCAACTTCTCCACCAACCACCTTTCCCCATCCCAAACCCTTACCAAATACAAACCCCTGGGTAAGTGCGCCACCTCAATCTTGTGGAATTGGCTGGTGGGCTGCGCCCTATGCAGCAACCTGCCTGTGGGACTATACAGTTCAATATACATGGCGGTAAGCGGTATGTTTTCGGGCAGTTGTAACCATGCTTGGGTGGTAGCAGGGTTGGGGAACACCTTTAACAACTCCGCATGGTAATGTTCCTGCACAAATACTGTGGTATCATAAATCTCAAAAACCCACCAGTCGAAGTTCGTTAAACTGCCGGTATGGGTATTGCCGCAATCCACATTGCCTTGATGTTCAGGTGGGTGGTGTGGTTTTGAACGGGTAGTGCCACTTACTACAAGCCTGTTATCGTTAATAACAGTAAGACTGTTTCTCCCGAGTGAATGAGTACGATTTGCAGCGCCGTAGCAAGCTTCATACAGTAACTGGCCTGCTTCATTAAGCAGGAGAAACCAAATATTTGTATAAGGAGGCCAGGCATAGTTATGGGACACATCTCCATTGTATGAGGTTGTGCCTCCAAGCAATACAACGCCACCTTCGGGCAATGATTTTATAGCATGACCCGCATCATTGCCAGAACCTCCATAGCAGTACATCCAAAGCAGGTTGCCTTCGAAATCAATTTTGGCTACCCAAAGGTCTGAATTGCCCGGATTGTGCAGCTCGCAGCCGGCCAGGTCGCCATCGGTTGAGGCGGCAATACCGGTAAATACAAAACCATCCTCCACCTCAACCACATCCAGTATGGATTCATGCCCATTGGTTCCCCCGTAGCAGCGGGACCAGATATGTTGGCCGTTGGCATCTAATTTTACGAGTATTCCTGATGCCATTGACTTTGGAGGTGGCACACAATCAAGACTGCCGTTAAGTCCAACTGTACCGTTGGCTGCTACCAGATAGCCTCCATCAGAGGTTTGTATCACTGAGTTGCCAAATTCTATGCCCGAGGCGAAATTTGGCGTGTATGGTGTGCCGGCCGTAAAATCCCATTCTACCTGCCCATTGGCATCCAGCTTGACTACCCAAGCGTCAACTGCCCCATAAAATACTGAGATGTCACCACCCATACCATAGATCTCCCCCACCCCGATGATGCCGCCATCGGCTGTAGGATAGGCCCCCCACAACCAATTGGTATTTGGTCCGCCGGCAATGGTTTGCCAGATGATGTTGCCTTCGCCGTCAACCTTCATAAACCAAAAGCTCCAGGTTCCCGGGTAGGGGTTGTGGTCAATGGTGCCGTTTTGGGAGGCTGTCATCCCGGCCAACAGAAAGTTCCCTTCAACCGTGCTAAAAACATCCATGAGGTAGTCGCCGTTAGTGCCGCCATAACTTCTTTGCCATATCATCTGCCCTTCCTGGTCAAGCCTTACTACCCAACCATCCAATCCACCATAATTAATTGTGACATCACCATCTATTGACCTCGTATCGCCCACAACTATATAGCCATCATCTGTTTGCGCTATCCCGTAGGCTTCATCCTCGCCGGTGCCCCCAAAGCAGTTTTGCCAGGCGAATTCGTAGTGTTGCGCGGGGCTAACTATATGAATGAAAAACAGGACCGTCAATATTAAAATTAACTTTCTCATCTTTTGATTTTGAAAAACTAGCTGTGCAGTTTGTTCACTGCACAGCAAGTTAGGTTATTTTACCTGTGTATTACGATCTTTCCAGATTTGTATTCGCCTGCTTTAATCAGGGCGTAGTAATAAGTACCGGATTCCAGGCCGCGTAGATCCCACATTTGCTGCCCTTGCTTGCCTGTTACTGTCAGGGTTGCGATAAGCCTTCCGCCGGCATCGGTTATGCGGATGGCCGCCTCGGGGGTTTCGCCGGGCAATTGGTATTCAAACACCACCCAGTCCCTGGCAGGGTTGGGTTTTGCTGTTATAGAGAGCAAGCTTTCCATTGCTGGCTTGTGTACGTTAATGGTTGCATTCTTGAAAGAGCCTGATTCGTCCACACATGGGCAGGGTTCGATATACTCATTGTACACCATCTCACCTATGGCCCTTGCCTGCAATGCGGCAGTGCCTGTACCAGTTGCCATTTGCTCAATCTGTTGCTTTTCCGCAGCGATCAACTGGAACAGGTTGCGGCCCTGCATGTATAGTGTGTGCTGCAGGTTGAGCATGGCCATATAATCGTTATGGGCTTCCAACTCATCATTTTGTAAATTGTACAATTGGGGCAACAAATTGGCAAGGGCCAAAGCATCGGTAAAATTGCCCTCCTGCACAAAGGTACCAATAATTTGTTTGTCGGCCTGTATGCCGCCCAGGTTGTTCAGCCATTGCCTCAGTAGGTTGTTGTCTACTATGCTATCGGTTACAATATGGCGTATCATATTGTGGGCAGCCCTTGTTTTCTCCCTGTTGTAGCGCGACATTTGCTGTTCAAGCACAGTTTTGTAGGTTGTCCCGGTGGCTACCTGTTTCAGGATATTCACCATATAGTCAGGCAGAGGTTCTTCTTTCTGCTCAAGGTAAAGGATCAACTCCTCCTTTTTCAATTCATCGGGATTAGCAGCCAGGATGTCGAACAGGGCGGCATCGTTGAACACATCGGTGCGGTCGGAAGCTTCTTTGAGCACCTGCATAGAAAGGTGGGGCGATTTGCCAAGAAGTTGTGCTCGCAGGGCCCACATATCGTCAGGATGTGCGGTTTGTATGTCGAATACAGTGCCATCGGTATTGCCGCCATCCATCAGTGAAGTGTATAACGACTTTACATTGTTGTAATCATTAAGGTTTACTATAAACAACTGTTCGGCCTGCTGCTGCTCGGCGGCATTCATTGCCATGGGTTTTTCGTCATCATTTCCGCCATAGTATGACGGGCAACTGTTGTTGTAGTTTATGGCTTCAAGTCCAACCCTGTATACTTTGCCCGAAACAGGCGCTTGATCAGCAATATTTTGGTTATAGAAATACTGAAGAAGGTGTTCCCCATCATTGTAAAAGTGCCAGGTGGCCCCGCTTTGTGTAAAGGTATTACCGGCCGCATGCTCCCAATATCCTTGTTCGGATTGAATACCACCACTTTTTAAACTGTCCCTGCCCACATAGAAATCAGCATAATTGCTTTGGTTTTGGTTGCAGAAATAGGCCAGGCCCTTAAATCTGTCTGCTTGCAACCAGTTTTTGCCTTCGGAATAGTTGGCGTAGCTCAGGTCGGAAAAATAGTTTTTATACACTTCGTCGGCTTCCTGGGTATTGTTGATCCAGGCGCCAAGGTAAATGCCGGATGGTGCAGCTAAATATTTAGTGAAATTGTTTTCCTGTATGGCAAACCCAGTGGATAAGTTGGTATATATACCCACACCATCCGCTTTCATACACTCACTCCTTGAGTCCTGCTTGCCCACATCAAAGGATGAGTTCAAGATGGTGAAATTACTTACTTCATTTACATGCACACCATTATCGTTGTTGCTAAATGCGGCCCTGTTTACAAAGAAAGGCGGGCTGAAAGATAACGCTTTTGAAGATGAAACGGCCCGGTTAAACCCTGTGAAGGTGTTTTTCAGGTAGCCGGGGCATGGTATTGTATTCGGGTCAGCACATACCGGCAACAGGCTGAAGCCTGCGCTGTATGCAGCAATGCCATGATTGTAGTAGCTGACGTTTTCAGCCTCGGGATGCAGGCTAAAATTGCAAACCTTGAAATCAATACCAAACACATCGAAAAGGTCCACATGCTTGTAGAATTTTTCTTCAGCATGATAGTCTTCTGTGAGTTCGAAGGTGCAGTTTTTGAAATAACTTCGGTTATCCATACGCTGCTCCGGGTTTGCAGGATTGAAGTTCCAATACATTAAGGCTTGCAAGGCCTTGGTATTGTTGCGGAAAATGGCATCATTGGCCAATACAATTCCGCCGGTTGAGTTGTAATCGCCCGGGTTCCATAAGACAACGGCATCAATGGCATTTTCGATGATGGCGCCATTTTTAAGTTCAAGCATACCCTGGTGCAACACACCGTACTGGTCGGGCCATTGGGATTGCTGCTTGTTGCCCCACACCTGGATGCCTTGCCAGGGATTCTTCTCGAAAATATCAGTTCCTATAATACCGCCATCGATAGTTAGAACACCTCCTGGTTTGACTATAATCTTAGCGTCTGGATGCATTACTAAATGACAACTTATGGTCAATTGTGCATCTTGATGAACGATCACATCCCGATATAATTTTAAATCGAAATCCCAAAGGTGTTTTTCAAATAGTTCTAATGGTATTTGTGATTTCTCGCTTGATACATACTTTCGTATTGAAGTCACTGCAAGTGCCCGATGCATTTGACCACCTTGCTGAGGACTTATATACCTTTGCGCACTAGTTCCACCGAGCAGATTATTTGTTATACCATCACCATGTACCAAATATGGATTGTCATTCCAATTACCAGTGTGTGGGCAATTACTCGTTGAGGGCAATTCCACTAAAAAAACATCCTGAAGAAAATTCTCATCTGTTTGATTACAAATAGCTGATGCCCCTCCTCCAAGATAAGTATGCAACAGACCTAGATTGTGTCCAAACTCATGTGCTAAAAGAGTTGATTTGGCCCAATCTTCAACTTGAGAATCCCAATAAAACATGGCTACCCAAGAGTTATTTCCGAAATTTACCCAACTTGGAAAATTTGCATGAGCCCAATTATTATTTCCAGGGTTACCAAAAATGAATAGATTTAGTTGTTCAAGTCTTTCTGGATGGTATTCAGTAATATAGGGTAATATTGTACTACTTGGGTGGATATCGCTCCATGCGTCTGAGTTTTCATAAAAATAAATTCTTTCATTACCACTGTCGCCTAATGAAAATCTAATTCTTGCATCATAATCGGGTAGTTCTTGTACCCAATCGATAGGGTCTGAAGGTGAATAACCAGAAAAGAATGAATTGACATAGCCGATCATATTAGTTAATCTATCAATAGCATTTTGATTTTCCTCAAAATTGCCACTGCCATCATTTTTCTGAATAATATTGATATTAATATCAATTGTTTTAATTGGAGGATGGCGCAATGGTGCTGAAGGATTCATATCAGGAATATAAGTATTCATATTTCTATAGATCTCCCATTCTCCATATGGGTCAGTATTGCAACTCCCATTATACATCAAAACAGGCTCTGGGCTTTCAATTAATTGACAACTGTAAGTCTGGTTCTGTCCATTGGTAATGGTTGTAGAGAATATAAGGAGCGAATATAATGCAACATTAAGTATTTTTTTAATTTTCGTTTTCATTTTATTTGTAATTTAATTGAAGTAAATAAAGTTTTGTTATCTGTAAAATTAACAAGATATAAGCCGGCAGAATACTGACTAATATCAATGTAAACTGATTCTGCAACATTATCAATCTTAAATATTGTTTTGCCGTTTAGGTCAATAATAGAAAGTTGGACAATAATTTGTGAAGAATTATGAACAAACAGCATACTTGTTGCAGGGTTCGGGAAAATGTTGAATTTCTTATCCTGAATTGTTTCGGGAATGAAAACAAGAAAATCGCAATAGGGCACAATATCTGTTTGAAATTCAAACTGATCATCTTTATAGCATCGAAATATACCGCCCTCAAGTAAATCGGCTACACATCCCTCGTGTTCCGGTAACATATACCAACTCACAGGCCCTATCTTTTCGATAACCATACCTCGTATGGCCCATTGGGAAGTCTCTTCTGGTTCTAACACGATATATCTCAGCAACTCTGAATTAATCAGAGTATCACCTACACCAATAACTTTTACCTCTCCAATAGTGTCGCAGCCAGTTTCATAAATCTCCGGTAATTCCCAGGTATCACCTATTTCAGCCGAAAAATCATACAAAACGTAAAACTGGTTGTGCCTATATAAAAAGACAGTATCAGCATTTGCCCATGTGTATTCTTGTCCTAGATTATGGGTATAATAATTGCCATTAAGGTAATCATAGGTGTGCCTTGTTTTGTTAAGAATTTTGCAATCTTGATATGTCTTCGCCGCGCCTTCACATATTAATACCGTGTCTCCTACGTATTCAATATGCACATAGCCTGTTGTGGAAAAAATATCAAAGCTATAATACCATTGGGCTCCTGCAGGCGCCCAATTTTGAGCACAGGAATAACCTACAAAGTATTGTTGGATTACTATGAGCAGAGAAAGTGTGAAAAGGTGTTTTGCTTTCATAAGGCAATGATTTTGTTAATTATGGGAATTAAAAAACACTCTACAGGTTAAAGTTATAACCATGAATAATTCAAATGAACTTATTCTTCCCCAGCCAAAAAATATCAGCCCTGGCATGATGTGCCGGCCCGTAAACACACAATGCCCGCACAGGCGCCAACAACCCGCCTTTGGGCCGGCTGGCGCCATTTACCCGGGGCAACAAAACAATGATACTTAATGGCGCCAATGGCAGCCGCAAACACATGACAATACACCACGCAATGGGCTTGGTAAACCGATAAGTTCTGCGGCTATATGTGCCATCGCACACAAGGAAATGTTTAGCAAACCAACCCATAGCGCCTATGTCTGTACACCAGGTGCAACATTTGCCTGCCGTTTGAAGCAAGCAGTATTGATTCGCCCGTGCGGCATTTCTGCCCGCAAAAATGGCAACGGCCGGCGCCGTTTACCTCGCCGGCATAAGGGTTGCATGCTGAGCAATAAATGCTTTGGCAACATACAGTTTGAAACAGGAACAAGGGCCGTGGCATTTCATCCGGCATGCCCGTGATCATTTCGGCATAGGCCCTGCCACAGTTTGGGCAGGCAGCGTTGGACAATGCCCTGTAAATAAAATCCATGATATAAGGGTTTTGGTTCATACTTGAACTATCTATCCCTATATCCCGGAAAAAGTAAAAGGTAACACAAAAAAATTAGTTTTTTTTCATTTTTACCATGTATAAGTCGTTAAATAATTGTATTACAACACTTAACGAAGTGAAAGAAAATTTAAAAAAATTATGGCTTGTTACCTTTTTTTGGCAAAAGAAGGGCGAAAGGGCTCGTGTTTCAGGAGGCTTTAGTCGCGTTTGGAGAGGGTGGCAAGCAGTTCGGCCGCTTCTTTTTTGTAGGGATGCCCTTCGGCAGCCAGGATAAATTCAAGGTTTTCTATGGTTTTGGCGGTTTTGCCTTTCCTAAGGTAAACCAGCGCAAGGAACCAGCGAGCATGGCCGGTATAAAGATTGTCCTCGGCTTTAAGAACATTCTGATAGGCCGTAATGGCCTGGTCAAATTCACCTGCACTGGTAAATGCCAGGCCCGTATATAGCATGAGGCGGTAGTTGCTGGTGTCTTCTGCAAGCAATTGACTGAACAATGTTGCAGCAGCAGAATAATTGGCTTGCTGAAACTGATGGACGGCTTCGGTAAACTGTTGTCCTGACGACCTGCTATAGTGCAAAAGATGTGCAGGTTGATAATACATACTGAACAACTCCTCATTTCCTGTATGCCTGCCCGGTAAAATCAAAATCAAAAGGCCGGCCATAAGGATCAGTAAGGCGGCCACTGATGCGGCAGCAACCCAATGGTTTTTTCCGAAAAAAAAATGTTTAGGCGGTTGTTGATTTTCGAGATTCATTTTTTGATGAATCCCCTTTAATTGTTCACGAAGGTCAAGTTCAGCTGTTATCGACTGATCCATATTTTCCAGGTCGGTCCATAGCTGCAATGCGGCAGCCGCTTTAGGGTCGTGCCTGTATAATGCTTCAAACTCCTGCTTTTCAGCAGCTTCCATTCTCCCCTCGAAGTAACGGTTTACCTTTTCGATTAGATCATCCATGTGCTGTTGTTTTAAAACATTGATTGGTATTCCTTATCATTCAGTATGGCCAGGGCAAGTTTTTTTTTGCACCTGAATTTTGCTGTTTTGGCCTGGTCTTCCGAATCGAAGTCCATGATCTCTGCGATCTCTTTCATTTGCATGCCTTTCATGAAAAGTCGCAGTAAAATCCGGCATCTTTCGTGCATTTGCATGAAATACTTTTGGCAAATCCACAGTCTTCCCAACTCAAGGCTGTTTATTTCATCTTCAATTGACTGTGGCAATGTAATTTCTCCTTCTAATATTCGTAGTGATACTTTTTCCATTTTTCTATACGCCAGTTTTCTCAACCACAGGTTTCGGGCAATGCCGTTGATCAGCGTGCTGATAGCTGTGTGAGGGTACAATTGCAGATCGCCTTGCCTAGCCCTGCGGAAAACTATCGTAACGGCATCCTGGAAAACATCTTCAGCATCAGCATAATTTCCCGAATTACTGATTACATATGTCTTTACCGGGGGATAGCAGTTTTTGTACAACATCTCAAGCGTTTCAGTTTTAGCCCCTGCAATGTCTTTTAAAATTTCATCCGTACCGGCAGTGGCTGCTTTCATTCCTTAATCCGGTTTTTTTGAAAAGGTAACACAAAAATATAAAATAAATTTAGAAACGATCGGGAGTTATATGCGTATTATATTGTTAATCAGGATGTAGTGTGTGTGTAAAAGAATAAAAAAAATTTCCCCTATGTTACTTTACAGCATTTCTCTGATTTAGAAATATACAATTCATCCATTGTTGAACCAAATAAAATCAAAGAAATGAAAAATCTAGTTATTAACTGCACAGTATCTGTCAATATTTTGATGCTTTGCATTTTGAACAACAGCTTTGCTCAAACAACAGTTTCCGGTTTGGCCAGTTACAAAAAAGATGGTGTTACCCCCCTTGTAGGGATAAGCATATTGCTTTACGACATGGACGATGCTTTAGTAGCATCCACAGAAACTGACAATGAAGGCTACTATGAGTTTGCCCACCTACCCCATGGGGAATACTTGCTTACCGGAAGTAGCAGTTTACCGCCTGGCGAGATAAACATTATTGATGCTATCATGGTGGCAGAGCATATTGAAGGGGTCAGGCAACTGGAAGGATTGGCCCTGCTTGCAGCCGATGTTGATGGTGATGGCGAAATAACCTGGGCTGATTATAACTACATCCTGGTTGACCACCTTGTGTATGGTTATCCCTTTCCGGTGGGCGATTGGGTTTTTGAACGCCTAATGATTGCCATAGATTCTTTAATGGCGTCGCCAATAGTTTATGATGTGGGAGGCAACAGCACTGGGGATACAAAGGTAGATATTAAACCAGATGACAATAAAATAGCTATCCAAAAGTACAATGTCAATGTTAAAGAAATTTCAGAATGGGGCCAAGCGTTTTCCATAGAGGTAAACACAAACGGCCTATTCAATTTTTCCGGCTATTTAATAGGGTTGACGCTCAATATGGAACTTTTCGAGATAGTGGAAGTGATTTGTGCCATGCCGGACTTTGGCTATGGTATATTTCGTGACCATATCGTTATCAGTGCAGCTTCCAAGGCCGAAAAACCGTTGTTGCTTGAAGCCGGTGAAGCATTGGTACGGCTCAAAATCAAACCCAGACAACCAATCGAATTCAACGACATTGTATATTTTAAGCTTAGCGGAAACAGTCATTTTGTTGATGGGGGCCTGTCTGTATTTACCCCGTCCCTTATTTTGCCTGCCCTAAGTTTCAATTTCAATAGCAACTGCAGCAAAACCCTGCTTACAGCCTACCCCAACCCGGCAAAATCACATCTAACGATAAGTTATACACTCGCAAATGATGGTCATGCAACATTGTCCATTTATTCCCCGGATGGTAAGCCCCTGCGCACCTTGGTTGACAGCAGGCAGAAAGCAGGAAAGCATGAACTGGGCATTAGCAGGTCAGGGTTGCCACAGGGCTTGTACCTGTTGCGTTTAACTACAAATGGCGAATCAATAGTACGTTACCTGCTGTTTTCGCCCGAGTAGTGTTTTCTGCGCCCTTCACAACAGCTTAAGACCTATTGAGGTGAACGACTGTGCTTTCTCCATGCGAAAAGCAGTACTTTTACAGTTATGTTTATCCGTCCTTCACCAATATTGGCCTTGTGGCTAAAGCAACTGACAACATCCCGGATTGTAGTGGGTTTCTTATTGTTGGTTTTGTTTCTTTATGCCTCTACCGGTTCTCCCGATGCCAGTATTGCTAACAAGGAGACAGCTTCTGAAATCCGCAACGATGAAGAAAGCGTTTTGTCCGAAAAATACACGGACATGTCCATAATTGGCAGTATAGATGACTTGTACCGTAAAGCAGAAGGCCTAGTTGAAGCTGGTAAATTTGACAGTGCCATGATGACCTTGCGCCCTGTCCTGCATTCTCAAGTTGCAGAAAAGGATGAAACCTTTTTTTTAGCGCTGTTGTTGATGGCTGATTTGTTTCGACGAAACAATGCCCCCGATAGTGCCTTTAATTTGCTGGAGCATTGTTTGCAGGAATTAAACCACCAAATGCCGGATACTAACTTAGTGTGGGCCAGGTACTACCAAAGACTTGGTACAGTATTTAATAGTTTGGAGGATTATAATGCTGGAATTGCTGCAACAAAACGCGCCATTGATCTTTGGGTTCGCATTTCAGGTCCTGCTGACACTAATCTGGCAGATCTTTATTCGAACTTAGGCAATTCATATACATTTTTAAATGATTATCAAAACGCATTGATTCAATATCAAGCAGCAATTCTTGTCATTGAAAAAGGAAATGTTAGGGGAATGCGGATTAAAGCTAGGATATTCCAAAATACCGCACTAAATTATTCAGCAATGGGTGATTTCGATAATGCTGGCTTAATGTTTGACCGGGCATTCAGGAAATTTGAAGGGTATTTGCAGCCCAACGACCCTTTATGGGCCCGGCATTACAGCAGCTACGCATCTATGCTTTACTGGGCAGGTTCTTCACATGATGCGCTCAGATATTACCAAAAAGCCCGGCAGGTTCTCTTGCAAAACTACGGTAGTACCCATCTTGCTGTGGGATCGAACCTAATAAATCAGGCCACTGTATATAGCATTTTGTACGATTACGATAAAGCCTACCATTTTAACAATCTGGCCATCAATATTTTCGAGCTACAATTACAAGGTGATGATGACAGGCTTTTATCAAGCTATCAAAACGCAGGTATTTACCTCACGCGTTTGACCAAGTTTGACCAGGCCCTCGAATGCCTGCATAAAAGCATTAACCCCGCGCGCTTGAACAGCACAAACATTATGGCCTATCGCAACCTGGGGGCATTGCACCACGAGATGGGCCAATACGATGAGGCAGATTATTGGTTCGAAAAAGCTTACACAGGCTCCAAGGCGCTTTATGGCGCCGAACATACGCAAACTGCCTTGACAAACCTTAGGTATGGTAGGTTTTTAACCGATGCCGGCGATCATGAAAAAGCGCATTTGATGCTTAAACAGGCAGTTGAGGTTTACGAACGCATCTTAGGCCCCCTTAGCCGCGACTATGGCCATGCCTTGTTTCAATGGGGTAAAAACCATATGGAAATGGGAAAAACTGACAGGGCAATTGATGTTTTGCATAAGGCTGTTTCGGTGTTTTCACCGGGATTTGAAAGCGACGATGCCATGCAAAACCCACTTTTCGGCCAACTGGCACGGGACCCTTTTTCGCTTAATGCTATTTACCTGAAAGCAAAGTCGCTTCATCGCCGGTATGCGGAAACAGGGTCAGAAACTGATTTGCAGGCAGCCAGCCAAACATACCATATAGCCATCGCACTGATCTCTGAAATGCGAAATACTATCGGCAGCGAAGAAAACCGCATGAACATTTCAAGGCTAACCTCATCTGTCATTTCAGCGGCAATGGAATGTGCCTGGGACCTTTACGCTAGAAAGCCTGAAACAACACAACTGCAACAGGCGCTGGAAATATCCGAAGCCGGGAAAGCCATGGTATTGCTGGGCATGCTGCACGAACTCGAGATCCGCCGTTACAGTTTAATGCCTGATGACATCCAGGTTTTGGAAAGCAGCACCATTCACCAGATGAATGCCCTTGAAAGCTTAATCCGCAACGAGCAGGCCAGTCATCCTCCCGATCCGCTAAAGCTGAACAGATGGCAAACTGAATTGATTGCCTTAAAATCGAGAAAAGATAGCCTTACTGATGCTATTTACAATCAATACCCTGAATACCAAAGGCTGAAATTCGATTTCCCTGTACCGGACCTTGGCAAGCTACAATCGTCGTTGCATGCTGATGAAGCCGTTATTTCCTACACGCTTACAGGGGATTACCTGTTTGCGTTCGTGGTTTCTTCCGATACAGCCCTGATCCACCGCGAAACCATAGATGATCGGTTTTACCAACAACTGGAAAGCTTGCGCAGACTTTTATCCGGGGATCTGCTGGGTTCTTTTGCGTTGAAGGACTACCACGGATACCTGGAAACAGCTTATAGTTTATACAGCATCCTGGTTGAACCTGTATCATCTATTGTAAGGGAAAAGCGCCTTACCATTGTTCCCGACAAACAGCTTGCATTTGTTCCTTTTGAGGCCCTTATTACATCTTTGCCCGATGGGGGGGAAATTGATTTTTCAGGCTTACCCTATTTGCTATATGCAAATGCGGTAAAATACGCCTATTCCTTGTCATTGGAACAGCATTTTCCAAAGCGAAAAAAGAAGCCAGCCAAAGCCGGAATGCTTGCACTTGCTCCGTCTTATGGTGGGCATACCCACTTTAATGCTTCTGAGAACGTTCATAACCGCCTGATGCAATTGCCCTGGGCAGCAGAGGAGGTCGGGCACCTGAAAAAGGTCTACAAGGCTGTGGGTTTCACCGGTGCAAAGGCCACAAAACCGCTTTTTATACAAAAAGCCTCCGATTACCAGCTATTGCACCTGGCTATGCATGCCACGCTTGATGACAAAGCGCCCCTTTTCTCGGCACTGCATTTTTCGCCTGCAACGGATTCCTTACAATCAGAAGTGCTGGAAGTTCATGAATTGTACAATATGCAGTTAAACGCTGACTTTGCATTCCTGAGCGCTTGCAACACAGCTGATGGCCCTATGCTACTCGGCGAGGGTGTGATGAGTTTTGCCAGGGGTTTCTTTTATGCCGGTATCGAAAGCCTTGTAATGACGCTTTGGGCGGTGGATGACCTTGCAAGCTCACATTTGGTGGAATCATTTTATGCATACATTGCAAACGGATTGCATAAGGATGAAGCCTTGAGAAATGCAAAGCTAGACTACCTGGCAACCTCCGATAACCTGAAGGCGCACCCTTTTTATTGGGCCGGATACTTACAGTTAGGTAGCAACAGCCCTGTAAACCTTTTGTCGGGTAAACCTTTCAGAAACAAGGAGCCCCTTATTGGTTTGTTTTTGCAATTGGTTGTCGTGATATGGATGATGTGGCCAATGGCAAGGGTTATGCCGTGGAAGGGCAAAAAAATTAAACAGGATTAAGGCTAGAAGCCCCCGTTTTGCTTTGTTTTAGTTCATTAGCCTGCAAACCTTATGGGGAGCAACATAAGAATTTGCATAATGTGGAGGAGAAGTAGCCCATCGTTTCAAAACCATATTACTGCCCCTTCACCCATTTCCCTGTTCCGATTTCTTTTCCGTTGCTTACAATGTGGTACACATAAACACCATTGTCAAGTGCTGACATATTGATATGATCGCCGTTCGTCAGTTTTTTTGCTTCCAGCACCTGCTTGCCGCTCAAATCGTAAAGATACAGGTCAGCTTGGCTGTGCTGCACACCAATATTTGCCTTTGCGAAGCTGCTTCCCGGGTTTGGGGTAAGAATGGCTTCGCTGTAGTATGGCTCTTTAAATTCATTTTGGCCAACTACCAGCCCATTGACATCAACTTTTACCACAAAAATATCCCTATTGGGCGATTGTGTGGTATAATCGTAACGGTTGCCAACCATTATGCAGCCACCATCACTTGTAGCCGCAATACCATATAAAAAGTAATACGCATCGCCTCCGTACCAATATTCCCAAACAGGCGTAAGGTCAGGGTTTACCTTTACAAGGTGGTACCATGACTTATTATTGCTATAGAACGGGTTGCCATAGTCAAAATTGGTGGTCCCGGCGAGGTATATATTAGTGCCATTGATGTCAACGCCCCTGAACCTTGCCGGGTGCTCTCTATAACTATCGTTGAGATAAAAACTATTGAAGTCTATTTCCTCGAAATTTTCGGTCAACGACGTGGCGTTGAGTTTGTATTGGTACGGATGGGTTCCTTTGCCACATATCAGTATTGTGCTATCGTTTAACCAGATAGGTGAGTAGTAATCCCTAACAGGAGTAGGTACAACAATATAATCAAGGCTGTCGAGGCCAAGGCTGTAAACAATAACCCCTGCGCCGATAATGGTTATATGCGTTGCAAAAACGTAATACTTTTCTTTGTCGCTGCTTTGGGCCACACCATAAGCACTTTGGAGAGGGGAGTTTGTGCTTAGGAACACAGAGGCCAGGGAATCACCGTTTTCATTGAGTTTGTAAACAAATGGATCATTATTCGGGCCTGTGGCCAATACTTCTTCATAAGCCCGGTTTCTGCTCGTATATCCTGCAACCACAAAATCCCCGTTATCGTCAACTAATGAACGCATGTGTCCTATCACACGCCCGTCAATAAGCGGTGACACCTTGTGTTCAAAAAGGTCCAACTCATGGTCCAATTCCATATAAAGCAATCCGCCTATAGGTTCGCTGTCGGTAGAGTACCCCCCAAGCAAATTAAAACCTGAGGCTGATTGGAAAACATCGAAAAACCGAAACGTGCCATCCCCCTGCTGAAAAAGCTTTTCGTCAAGAATGGTTCCATCTGCACCCAAACGGATAACATAGCCTTCTGTGGTTTGTTGCACATAGTCCCTGCTAAGGCCAACAATCAAAAACCCACCTTCTTCCAACTCAATTACATGGTTGGCCTGTTGGTCATTTTGTTTTTGAAAATGCTTTTGAAAAGTGTGCTGGCCTGCTGATGGACTTGCATAAAGAATAAAAGGAACCAGAATGATAAGAAATTTTTTCATTGATTTTGGTATTGGTTTTAAAACGGGTTCAAGCCCTATGCCTGAACCCGTAAATAATGATTTTATTGTTCGATAGGCCTTTGATGCCAAATCCCATAGGTTACCTTTAAAAAGTGTACCATAAACCAGCAGTCATACTGGTTGGGATAAGTTCCGCAAAGCGCAAAAGCTGTATCATCCCAAACATCATATAGTACCACAGTTTTGTTTGAAGGTTTATGCATATTTGCCAGTGTGTGCACATTGTTTTTATACATCGTGATTTCTGCGGGGCTTAAACAGGCGTGTATAAGTTCAAATTCTTGAAAATCTTCAAACAAAAAGCAATCGCCATTCTGGTTTTGATGCAAACAACCAAATGATTCAAAGAAACTCACATCAGTATAGAACGATTCTGCTGGTGTAGGCACTTCAATATTTGCCTGAATTCTAATAATGTCGGCAGCATCAAGTGGCGCACCGGTGCCAGAGCCATCGCACCTTCCCAAATCCCAACCCCAATACCATGGTGAATTGTACAACCAACCAAACCCAGGCCCACCAATGGCAAATCCAGAAGTTATCCCGAACACTGCAATATCTTCCTGTTGGTCTTCTATAAACACATCTGCCACAATAAGCTGTTTGTTGTCGCTGTTGATGGCATCTGACTGGTTAAGAATATGTTGTGCTAATTCATCATACAACTGCAGAAGATGTATAAAAGAAACTTCACCATCGGTTAGTGGTACTGATACAGATGCTGTTCCAAATTGTACATGCTCAAAATCAAAACCTGCATCAGCATACATATAGTTGGCCAATGCTTCTACATGCCACTCTGCTGTAATAATATCAATGGTTTCAAAGCCTGATTTGGTGCCCGGAGTGATTCTCACAAAGTCAAGCTTTTCTTTGAAATCTTCTATTTTCTTCAATACGATTTCACTATCGGTTTGTGAAATATCTTGCCTTTCCGATAATTGCGGCCCATCTGCCTTATAGCAGCTTTGGAATCCAATAATAAAAGGGATGAGCAATGCCAATATGTAAATCGATTTTGTTTTCATATTTATAATTTTTTTTAAGTTAAGAAATGTGTCGCTTAGTACAGTTAACCGCCCGTTTATCCTTTGCGGTCGCCATCCCCCGTGCAATGCACCACTAAAGGAAGATGGCGAAGGCTCGGTCGAACTTGTTCTTCCACTGATGATCTCGAATGCTCTCAGGGTATTTTGCTGTGCTTAGAGTAGCATGGCAAAACATGTAAGCACCAATACACCCAATAATGGTATTGATTGCGTAAGCAACCCAAAGTGTTCCGCAATTTGGGCATGCAGCATTGGCCAATGCCCTGTAAATAAAATCCATGATATAAGGGTTTTGGTTCATACTTGAACTATCTATCCCTATATCCCGGAAAAAGTAAAAGGTAACACAAAAAAATTAATTTTTTTTCATTTTTACCATGTATAAGTCGTTAAATAATTGTATTATAACACTTAACGAAGCGAAAAGAAATTTAAAAAAATTATGGCTTGTTACCTAACCTGGTAAATAAGTGGGATATCAAACCTACATCAACACAAGCAATACCTAACCACTGTGAGTGACCAGTCATTACTTCAGTCGAGGTAAGAAGGTAACCGCATAACCTGCTGCTATTTGGCTTTTAGCAATAAGACTACGGTCTGCAGCTTATGATTCGAAACAGTTTCGCAATACAGTTGTTTTGTATAACTTTACCGCACCACCAACTTTTCCACCAACCACCTTTCCCCATCCCAAACCCTTACCAAATACAAGCCCCTGGGCAAATTGGCCACATCTATTTTATGAAATTGGCCGGTGGGCTGCGCCTTGTAGAGCAACCTGCCTGTGGGGCTGTACAGCTCCATATCCATGGCAGTAAGCGGTAAGTTGTCGGGCAGTTGGATCCAGGTTTCAGTGGTAGCGGGGTTGGGGTAAAGCTGCAATTGCAGCAGGCGTTCCTCCCTCAGCCCCACCGTGGTATCCTGTATTTCAACGATCCAGATGTCGGTTTCGCCTTTCAGGTCGCAGTCCACATCCATACCCCAGGTGCGGGTGGTGGCGCCCAGCAGGTAGTGGTAATCAGAGAATATATGTATGGAAAGCAGATAGTTATCCACCTGGCTGCCAAAGCACTCGGTCCATTCAATTTCACCATCGGCTGACAGCTTGTACAGGATTACTGTATGGGTGCCGGGCAGCGACTCATTGCAAACCACCGTGCCGTCCCTTGATTGGGTATTGCCGCCCACCAGGTATCCGCCATCGTTCATGGGCCTTAAAATTCTTGGCGAATCTGCGCTCGTACCCCCCAGGCAGCGGTGCCATTCTATCTCGCCTGTTTCATCCAGCTTGACTACCCACATATCACGGGTGGCCGCATCTCCCGGCGTGCCGTGGAAGCAGTCTGCATCACCGTCACCGGATGCAGTATTCCCTAGAAATATATAACCACCGTCAAATGTTTGCATAATGTCAACCACTACCTCAGTAAAGGATCCCCCATAACAGTTTTGCCATTCCAACTGCCCCTCATGATCCAGCTTAAGCACCCAGGCGGTTCCATGCGATCCTGGTAAGCCTTCGCATTGCACATCACCATCATGTGAACTTGACCCCCCCCACAATATAGCCCTCATCGGCAGTGAGTCCAATAGCATGTGCGTAATCAATACTACTACCACCGAAAGTACGCTCCCAGATAATTTCTCCCTCCCAGTCCACCTTGACCACCCACACATCGTACATGCCGTTGTTGTGGCTGATATCGCCATCCACCGAGCCGGTTTTGCCGGTCATCACATAGCCCCCTTCATGGGCATAGATCAGTTGGGAGGCGGTTTCTTTGTGTGAGCCGCCGTAGCAGCGGCTCCAGAGGATGTGGCCCAGGCTGTCGGTTTTTACCAGCCACCAGTCGCCATCGCCGTGGTTGCCAACCACATCGCCATCGGTGGAGTAGGTATGCCCAAATAGCATAAAGCCCCCGTCGGGGGTGGGGAGCATATTGGAGGGGTAGTCCTCATCACTGCCACCATAGGTCTTTTCCCAAATGATCTGGCCATTTTCATCAGTTTGAAATAACCAATAGTCGGTCTTTCCATAATTGAAGGATACATCGCCGTCATTGGAGGATGTATTCCCAAACAGGTAGAATCCATTATTATAAGGTAAAATTGTTTTAGAACCATCCCAATCAGACCCACCGTAACATTGCTGGAACATAATATCAAACTCCTGGGCATGTATATGCATTGTTAAAAGCAACAATAGCGCATATAATAATTTTGTTTTCATCCTATTCTGTCTTTAAAGAACAGCACGGATGTTTCCATCCGTGCTGTTGTGAACATTTATATTAGCGTGCTATTACAAGCTTTCCGTTTTTGGAAGCCCGGCCTGCTTTCAGGGTATAGTAGTAAAGCCCGGGGCTGAGGTGGCGTATGTCCCATACATATTGGCCCTGCTTATTGTGTAACTCAATAAGATGTACCAGACGGCCCTGTGTATCGGATATTTCCAAAAGGGCTGTTGCCGTCTCACCCGCAAGCCGGTAATCAAAGCTCACCCAGCTGCCGGCGGGGTTGGGGCGGGCTTCAATCTGCGGTTCGTGCAATTTGTGCAGGGGTGGTGTAGTGGTAGGTTTGGCTTTCAGGCCTGCTTCTACTTCAACCGGGCAATCGCAATAGTCATAACCATACACAAAGGCCAGGATGTTGCGTGCCTGCATGCCGGCCAGCCCGGCGCTTTCGGCTACCAGGCCTTCCAGTTGCGTTTTTTCGCTTTCAGTCAACTGAAAGATGTTGCGGCCCTGGTTGTGCAGCCCGGCTTGCAGTTGCTTCAGCGCCATATATCTACCATGCTCGGCAAGCGCATCGCCCGTGAGGTTGTAAAGCTGGGGCAGCATGGCGGCAAGTGCCAGCGCATCGGCGGTTTCGTCGCTTTCCAGGTAGGCATCCACCAATTGCATATCCATAGGCAGGTTTTGCCTGGCGGCCATAAAGCCGCGTATGGCTTCCATATCGCGTATGCTGTCGTTCAGCATATCGCGCAAAAGTATGCCGGCGGCACGGGCCTCCCTGCCGCCATATTGGGCCATCTGGCCCTTCAATATGGTTTTGTAAGTGATATTGCCCGTAAGGCTTTCCAATATCTCGATCATATAGCCCGGTAATGGCTCCGCCTTATTTTCGAGGTGTTCCATCAGCGCTTTCTTTTTGAGTTCGTCAGGATTGGCTGCCAGCACCTCAAAGATAATGCTTTTGGCTTATCGACAAGGCGGTTTGTTTTAGTAACTCAAACCTTCAAGGTTTTTGAAACCTTGAAGGTCTTTTTTCTAATACCTACTGCACCACCAACTTCTCCACCAACCACTTCTCCCCATCCCAAACCCTTACCAGGTATAAACCCCTGGGCAAATACGCCACCTCAATCTTATGGAACTGGCCGGTGGGCTGTGCCCTGTACAGCAAACTGCCTGTGGGGCTGTATAGCTCGATATACATGGTGGCAAGCGGCAAGTTGTCGGGCAGTTGGAGCCAGGTGTGGGTGGTGGCGGGGTTGGGAAAAATAATTTTTCCTGTCGTTTTCAATGGTAAATCAGCTAGGCTAACTCCTAAGTGTTCAAATTCGACAACCCAAGTATCATAATTACCTTGCAATAAGCAGTCAACATCTTGAGTAGCAGAGCGTGTCATCGCAATAAACAAGAAGTTTGATGGGTTATAATATTTCATTCTACCTAAAAAATCATTATCAGAACTACCAAAACAGCTTTGCCATAAAATTTCGCCTTCATTTGAAAGCTCAAAAACCCATATACTACTCTTACCAGGTACGATATTGTTACAGCTTACATCTCCACTTGAATGGGTGGTTGACCCCCCTAGCAGGTAATTGCCTTCTTCAGTAAGACCATAAATCCTGCCGCTATCCCTTCCATAACCCCCAAGGCAACGCTGCCATTCGATATAACCATTGGCATCAGTTTTAACAAACCATAAACTTGAAGATTGGGGGTCGCCCGGTATGCCCATGCAGCCACTCACATCACCATCATTGGATCTCGTTGGTGTAGCAAACGCGTAGCCCCCATCGAGCGTCTGAACAATACTTCCACCAAACTCATCATGGCTACCTCCATAGCATTGTTGCCATTCGATTTCGCCTGAGGCATCCAGCTTTAGCAACCAGGTATCGGAATTGGCCCCTGGTACGGCATTCGGACATACCTCAGGGCTATAGGCTTGTGCCGTTAGCATATACCCTCCATCAGTGGTTTGGATAATATGACCGCCCATATCTCTGAATAAACCTCCGAACACCTGGCTCCACTCAATTTCGCCTTCTGCGTTAATTTTGCAAAGCCATGCATCAAAGCCTGGGCTACCCCCTCCTACATCACCATCAGTTGACCATGCAGAAGCGGTAAAAATATATCCGCCATCAATAGTTTGTATGATATCGTGGGCATATTCTTCTTGACTGCCGCCATAGCACCTCTGCCATTCCATTTCCCCTATGCTGTCGGTTTTTATAATCCATACGTCAAACATTCCATGGTTACCGCTTACATCACCGTCAAATGATGAGGTATAACCAAAAAGTAGGTATCCATTATCATTCGTTTTTAATAGTTTGACAGCCTCATCAATGCCACTGCCACCGTATGTATGTCCCCAGATAATATTTCCTGTTTCGTCAACTTCAAAAAGCCAATACGAAACTGACTCGGGATAGTGTGGAGGAACATCACCATCATGCGAGCCTGTTGTAGCTAAGGCAACGAAACCAACTTCAGTTTTAATGATGTCAACAGCTATTTCAAGAAGTGATCCGCCATAGCATTGCTGGAAAATGATTTCGTGCTGTTGGGCCAGAAGCGGATACTGACTGAAAAGAATCAAAGTTGTAATTAGTTTAATGCAGTTTCTCATTTTGATAAGCTTAAAAACACCCTGGGCTTAACACCCAGGGTGTAAAGTTAATAATACTTATATTTATTTTCCAATGATTACTTTACCTGACATGCTGCTTTCTCCCGACTGTAAAGTGTAATGGTAAAGGCCAGTAGTTAGCCCACGTGCATCCCACAAAACCTGACCACTGCCATCATTGACCGTAATTGAGTCCACTAACCTGCCTGTTGCATCAGTGAGGATAATCACCCCGGAATTTTGTCCGTCTTGTAATGTGTAACTGAAATTTACGAAAGTGCTTGCTGGGTTAGGGCTAGCCACAATCAATGGGCTTAATGCAGTATGAAGCAGTGTTGGTTTTGACCTTGAAACGCTTTTATACCCTTCATCCGGTGATGGGGGGCAACAGCTGAAGTTACTACCGGTTAAATGCCTTAGCAGATTTTGGGCTTTTGATGAGGTACTTCCCTGACTTGTTTCGGCCAGCATTACTACTTGTGCCAGATCCTGGGTTGTGAGGTCATAAATGTTCCTACCTTCATCAATTAACACTGACTGCAGCTGTTTCATTTCAAGATACAGGTTGTATTCGTCCAATTCATCACCTGAAATATTATAAAGCGAGGATAGCAACGCGGCAAGCGCCAAAGCATCAGCCGTATTGCCTTCTTTCAGGTATGAATCAACAATCATCATATCGGTGGCAAGGCTTTGCTTTGAAGCCAAAAATGCCCTGATATCTGCTTGCGAAACCGATGTATCATTGAGCTTATCCTGCAACAACACTTTAAATGCACGGTTCTTCAGGCCCCCGTAATGGCTCAACTGGCTCTTTAAAATGGTCTTATAGGTTATGTTTCCGGCCAACTGATACAAGATGTCAATCATGTATTGAGGTAAAGGGTTATCTTTATTTTCAAGATATTGCAATAAATCTTCATTCCTTAGCTCATCAGGGTTGGCTGCAAGAATCTCGAATATCACGCTTTGCGGCAATACATCTGTTTTATCGGCTGTTGTTAATAGTACATCTTTGGACAAATGGGGAGAAATATTGATTAGTTGTGCACGAAGTTCCCACATATCCTCTGGCCATGCCATTTCAACTTCCAAAACCAGCGCTTCGGTATTTCCAGCATCTTCCAGCAAGGAATATAGGTTATATATAACGTGTTGTGCGGTTTAACTCGCCAAGGCATATTTTAAATGATTTAATGGTT
>CALAZZ010000280.1 GCA_937926515.1 uncultured Bacteroidales bacterium
CGTCTTGCATACTCAAGGTTATAGCGAGCATCTTCATCATTAGGATTCAGCCTTAACGTTTGCTTATAGGCTTCAATACTTTCGGCAAATCGCTCCTGACTCATCAGTGCATTACCTCTATTAAAATGTGCCTGTGACTCTATCAAAGGTGAACGCGTCATATCTGCAACGCGTGAAAAATTCCTTTCAGCTTCACTAAATTCCTCCTGATTATAGTTTGTGTTTCCAAGATTGAAGTTTGCCTTATCACTAATAGGATTCTCTTCAAGAGCCATCCTGTAGTTCGCTTTTGCTTCAGTGAAGTTTCCTGAATCAAAATGCTTATTGCCCTTACGTATTAATTTATTTTCACTTTGACCATTGATATACAAAAAGGCAAGACTAATGGTGATGGTTAACAACAATCTTTTCATTATTTATCTCCCTTTCGTTCAAAAATACTTATTTTGGATTCCCAGTTCCGTTTACCAGAAGCAATCAAAATTTCAAGTAAAAGCATTATCAAAGCCAATGCCAAAAAGATCTGGAAACGGCTTTCATAATCGGTAAAAACCTTACTTTCGATTTCCGCTTTATCAAGCTCAGAAATTCGATTATATATGAACTCAAGACCTGAACGGATATTGTTGGCACGCGTATAAGCACCATTACCAACTGCTGCAATATTCTGCAATGTCTGTTCATCTAACTTTGTAATGACAGTATTTCCATTTTGGTCAGTATGAAAACCAGTTCGTTTACCATATTGGTTATAAATGGGAATTGGTGCGCCATCAGCTAACCCCATCCCAATGGTATACACATGAATACCATTTGCAGCAGCCTGCCGGGCAGCCTCAATAGGATCATCCTCATGATCTTCACCATCAGAAATAATGATGATGGCTTTGCTGTTATCACTTTCATCAAAGGATTCGATCGCCAAATTTATGGCCTCGCCTATCGCCGTACCTGGTACAGGAACGATATCTGTATTTATGGTTGACAAAAACAAACGAGCTGCTGCATAATCTGTTGTGATAGGTAATTGCACAAAGGCACGACCTGCAAATACGATCATCCCAATACGATCACCCTGCAACTTATCAATCAGCCGCGATATGGCCTGCTTTGACCGCTCCAAACGATTGGGTACAATGTCCTCTGCCAGCATCGACTTGGATACGTCCAAAGCAATAAACAGATCAATTCCCTCCCTTTTTACTTCTTCAAGTCTTGATCCTGTTTGTGGATTAGCTACCGCAATTGTAAGAAAAACCCATGCCATTGAGAAAAATATGAACTTGATCCACAACCTGGTCCGGGAATATTTTGGAATGAGTAGTTTTACAAATCGCTGTTCTCCAAATCTTGATAATGCCCTCTTTCGCAGATATTGCGATACCAGGTACACTACCAACATAACAGGTACGGCAAGCAGTGCCCACAAATAATCCGGATTGGCGAACTTTAGCATATTTACTTCCATAATACTGCAATCTATGTTGTTGTCCTGAATAATGTTGTCCTAAGTACGAATTCACCCAGAAGCAATGCCATTGCCAACAAGGCAAGAGGTAAAAATTCTTCATACTTACGTCTGAATTCAGTAACATCGATTTTTGATTTTTCTAATTCATCTATCTCTTTGTAGATTTGGACAAATTTTTCATTATCTGTAGCGCGATAATATCTACCATCTGTCATTTCTGCAATTTTTTCAAGCAAAGGTTCATCAATATCAGCACGGATATCTCTTAATTGCACACCAAAAGGAGTCTGCACCGGGTAAGGAGCCAGTCCGTATGAACCCACTCCGATAGTGTAAACACGTATTCCAAAAACACGGGCAATTTCCGCAGCAGTAAGTGGATCAACAGAGCCAGCATTATTGGCACCATCTGTAAGTAAGATGATCACTTTCGAAATAGCTTTACTGTCGCGCAACCTGCTAACCGCGGTAGCGAGTCCATCTCCAATGGCGGTACCATCCTCGATCATCCCACTTTTAATACCTTCGAACATATTCAAGAGCACGTTATGATCAGTAGTTAAAGGCACTTGGGTAAATGTTTCACCACTGAAGATAACCAAACCCATCCTGTCATTTGGCCTGCCCTTTATGAATGACCTAGCCACCTCTTTGGATGCTTCCATTCGATCAGGTTTAAGGTCCTGGGCTAACATACTACCTGAAACATCAAGCGTTATCATAATATCGATACCCTCAATTCGAACATCCTGCCCTGATGAACTTGATTGGGGACGTGCGATTGCCACAATCATTAGAATGAGAGCCAATTGCCTAAAAACAAAAAGTATATGCCTGAAATAAACACGAATGCCTTTTGGTGAAACCGCCAACATACTGGCATCTGACAATTGCAGATAAGGCTGTTGCTTAGGTTGTCTGAAAACATACCAGACTACCATCAACGGTATTATCGTCAATAGATAAAGCAGTTCCGGATTGGCAAAAGTTATATCTTCAAACATGTATCTATCTAGTTGGTATTATCAACTTGATTTTGTTTAACAACGGCTTGCTCTTGAGTTAGTTCCTTGTTGCCGGCCTTATTATCCAACAGATGGCCGTGGCTCTCATTCACAAAGTCAACCATATGATTCAGGCACATATCGTTTTCAATACCTGAGGGTTCAGCTTTGGCAAATTTGACAAGATCCCCCAGTTGAAGAGCACGGGCAAGCTTGGTAAAGGCCTGTTCATTAACACCCAAAAGTTCCACTGAATCCAGTATTTCTTCTGTTGTCATTTCAACGGCATTTATGTTGAAACAGTCTTCAATATAGACTCTTATAATATCTGATAATGCTGAATGATAATCTTTAACTTTACCGGCTTGCCAAAGTTTCTGCCGTCGCAGATCTTCCAGTTGATTCAATGCAATAATGTGTGGTGGAACCTTAGGCTTACTTATAATTGGAACCGGGATTTGTTTTTTACCTCTTCTGACGAGAAGCCATACGATTACAAATATGATTAGCGCAAGAGCCAACAGCCCCACTATCCAGGGAAATATTTCCCAAAAACCGATAGGTGCATCCAACAGCCCTTTGATAGGCCGAAAAGCAGCTTCAGGGTCTATGTCAACTGAGTTTACCTGAAGCATAAGTGGATTGGTTTGAGCCACAAAGAAGATGGAATCTGTGGGAGGAGAGAACCTGAGTTCAACACCAGGCAAATAATAAAAACCTGTATCGAAAGAAGTAATTATAATATCTTGCCGTATCCACAAGTTATTTTCAGAGTCTGGGCTATTTTGTACCGGTTCACCAATATTAACAATTTCAATATTGGCAACCAAGGTATCACCCCAACTGGGCCATTCAAAACTAAAATCAGCTGGTATCTTCAGGTTTAACTCGTAAACAACTTGCTCACCTATGAGCATTGTATCGGCGGTTAACCTGCTTACAGCCTCCACTGTTTGAGCAGAAGAATAACTCGGCATCAGGGTTAGCCATACCAAAAAACCTAATAAAATACTCTTTGGACTCATAACCTCGATTCCCGTTTCTTGAACATTTTCAATAATGGTTTCACATAATCTTCACCAGTATATATCAATGCCTGATCAATGCCATTCTTCGAGAAAATTTCATCCAATTCTTCTGTTTTGTTTTTAATCCATTGACGATAAAAGTCCCTGACTACACTGTTTGAGGTATCTATCCACTGCTCTGTCCCCGTTTCGGCATCACGAAACTTAACCAATCCCATTGAAGGCAGCTCGTTTTCTCGCTTATCAGTGATCCGCAGCGCAACCAGATCATGCTTGCGTGCAGCGATCCTTAATGGTTGCATAAAATCTTCACTAATAAAGTCAGAAATCAGGAAGGCCGTTGATCTTTTCTTTATGGCAGAAGTTAAAAAGCGCAGGGATTCACTGATATTGGTACTTCGATGGCGAGGCACAAAACTGATCACTTCGCGTATAATTCTTAAAATATGACTAGTACCTTTTTTAGGTGGGATAAATTTTTCAACTTGATTACTGAAAAAGATCACACCAACCTTATCATTATTTTGAATTGCTGAAAATGCAAGTACTGCAGCCAATTCCGCTGAAAGCATTTTCTTTAATTGTTGTTGCGTACCAAACTCATTGGAGCCGGACACATCTATAAGTAACATAACAGTCAGCTCACGCTCTTCCTCAAACACCTTCACGTAAGGGTGGTTAAAGCGTGCTGTTACATTCCAGTCAATACTTCTGATATCGTCACCGAACTGGTACTCACGAACCTCACTGAAAGCCATACCTCTCCCTTTAAATGCACTATGATATTGACCAGAGAAGATCTGGTTTGACAAGCCCTTCGTCTTGATTTCAATTTTTCTTACTTTCTTGAAAATATCTGTTGTTTCCACTTGACAATCAAGATTTATGATGGATTAGGAGGATTTCATGGCACCTCAATCGTATTCAAAATTTCGTTTATGATTTCTTCGGTGGTAATATTTTCTGCTTCTGCTTCGTATGTTAGCCCTATGCGATGACGAAGCACATCGTGAGCTACCGCCCTAATATCTTCGGGAATGACATACCCTCTTCTCTTGATAAAAGCAAAGGCTTTTGCAGCAAGAGCAAGATTGATACTTGCACGTGGTGATCCTCCAAACGCAATCATATTACTAAACTTACTCAGTTTATAATCTGAAGGAAACCTGGAGGAAAAAACAATATCAGTGATATAGTTCTCAATTTTTTCGTCCAGGTACACTTCCCGTACGACCTCCCTGGCTTTAATAATCTCTTTCTTTGAAATAATACTTGATGTGGTTGCAATTTCATTAGCAATATTTTGCCTGAGGATCACCTTTTCATCTTCTTTGTTGGGATAGGTAATCACTACTTTCAACATAAACCGATCCACTTGCGCTTCAGGCAAAGGATATGTACCTTCCTGCTCAATTGGATTTTGTGTTGCCAACACAAGAAATGGATCAGGAAGCTTAAATGTTTGGTCACCAATGGTTACTTGCTTTTCCTGCATGGCTTCGAGTAATGCGCTTTGCACTTTGGCCGGACTTCGGTTGATCTCATCAGCCAGGATGAAGTTTGCAAAAATAGGTCCTTTTCGGACTATGAACTCCTCATTTTTCTGGCTATAAATCAATGTTCCGATTAAGTCGGCAGGTAAAAGGTCAGGGGTGAACTGGATGCGGCTGAAGTCCGCTTTAATCACTTGGGCTAGTGACTTAATTGCCAATGTTTTTGCCAATCCGGGGACACCTTCCAGTAAGATGTGCCCATTCGCCAAAAGGCCTATTAACAAACGCTCAGACATGGCTTTCTGACCAACAATAACTTTTTTCATCTCCATATTTACCGCGTCGATAAACTGGCTTTCTCGCTGTATTTTTTCATTCAGCTCTTGGATATCAGTAACGATCATTTTTCCCAGAATTTTGAAATGTTGCGCAAAGATAGAAAAGGCCGCGCCCAACCCCTGTTAAATAGTGTTAAAGTGTTTGAACAGAAGTTAATGAGTACTTCAGCCTAAAATCAGATAAAATTATCGGTTCGAAATAAAACTCGAATGATAATGAGTACATCCTACATATTCATTGCTGGTAAAGAAAATAAATCCTTGTAACGACCGTTTATCTAAGGTTATTTTTAGTTACTTTGGACCCGGGAATCCCATTTCTGTAAATAATTTAATTTTGCCAGTTTTCGAGATCTTGCCAACATGTTGATACATTTCAGAAGAATCTTATTGTTGATATTATTATTCTGTTCAGGAGCACAATTGGTTGCACAACCAGGAAGGCCGATGACACAATATAATTTTCAACTTGAAACAAAGGTTCATTATGGTTTTTTTGCTCAACACCACTTCGAAATGGAAACATTCAACAGCCATTTTCCGGGATTTGAATTGATTTTACAACGATCGACCTTTGGAAGTCAAAGATGGGAAATTCTATATGATTATCCATTAGTCGGCCTGGCAGCATGGTACTCACCAATGGGCAATATACCGGAGATTGGAGCATCATTTGCCTTGTTTCCTTTTATCAATTTCCCACTTAATATTGAACCCACTCAGAATCTCTATTTCCGCACCGGTGTGGGTCTTGCCTATTTATCAAATAAATTTGAAGCACGTGAAAATTTCAGGAACTTTGCTATAGGATCTACCCTAAATGTAGCGATAAGTTTAAACTTCGATTACCGTTACCGAATTAGTGAATACGCCACAATTACAGCAACCCTGGGATTAACGCATTTTTCCAATGGATCAATGAAAACACCAAACTATGGCATCAATATACCGACAGTTTCGGTTGGATTTTCAACCTATCTGAGGAAACCAAACCATTATCTTGACCGCATGTTGTTGCCGGAATTGTATATTTTTGAATTTGGTGAAGAGAAAAATATCATCTCTATTGAACCTACTATTGCTTTTGGAACCAAGGACATGACCGAACAACTTGAGGAACGATTCATGGTTTATCATTTATCACTGAATGTTTTAAAGCCTGTTTCTTTCAAAACCAAGATAGGTATTGGTCTCGATGCAACTTATGATTTTTCACACCCCAGAATTCTTGAGCAAAAAGGTGCGGAATACAGTAGTAATTTGACTATTCTAAAGCCTGGTTTAACTGCCATATATGAAATGGTCATGATGAAAACATCCTTTATGTTTCAACTCGGTGGACATCTGTCCGGTGCAGAACAAAGCAGTGGAGCTATCTATCAAAAAATTGGATTGAAGCATTATCTTTACGAAAAGCTCTTCGGGTCAATAACACTAACAGCACATTTTGGTAAGGCAGATTATATTGGTTTTGGTCTGGGCTACCGTTTTGATATTGAACATAAAAAAAGCAAGAAATAAGTCGAAATAAATCACAGGTATGCACCGATTCATAAACATACGGTTCTCACAATTGACCTATATGCTGGTTCTTTTAATGATTTTATTGAGCTATTCATGCACAAAAGATCCTCTAGGATGTATCAAATCCACCGGTCCGATAACCACCGAAATACGTGATCTCGACTATTTTAATGCCGTATTGCTAACCCATAATATTGACGTTACATTTATTGAGACCTCTGACCCATCCGAGCACAGAATAGAAATAACCGCGGGTAAGAATTTGTTGGGGAAAATCCGGACTGAAATTGAACAATATGTATTGATCATCCCTGGTGATACCATCACCAATACACCAAGCATTGTTGATACGCTTGAACGAATCACCATTTCGAGTGACAACCAATGCAACTGGGTGCGCAGTTATGAAAAGCCCATTGAGGCTAAGGTATATTATTCCGAAATCAGACATATGGAATACCGTTCAATCGGTAATGTGATTTTTCAAGATACGATTAGGGTGAATAATTTCAGGATTGACATTCATGAAGGCAGTGGAAATATTGACTTATTGCTAAACACTAATAATTCGTTCCTGGCTTTTCATTACGGTACTGCTGAGCTGATTGCCAGTGGATTCTCAAACATAAACTATCTGTATCAGGCTAGTTTTGGGCGTATACATGCTGAAGACCTGATCACGGATTTCACTTATATGGAGAACCGCAGTACCAATGACACCTATGTTTATGCCATAAGTCATCTGGGTGTTACCATTTCCGCCACAGGAAATGTATATTATGGAGGAAATCCACCTTCCATTAGCCTTAACAGAAACGGCAGCGGAAGGCTCATTCAGTTGGATTAACGACAAGTTAATATGCCCTTGCAAAATACACCCTTTGTCTTGAAGGGTTCCCTGAATAGACACACTTGCCTGGTTTAGGTTCCTCCTCAATGGGTATCACCCTGATTGTAGCTTTGGTTTCGTCTTTTATTTTTTGCTCTGTTTCAGCAGTGCCATCCCAATGTGCCAGAATAAATCCGCCTTTTTCGATTTGCAATAAAAATTCGTCCCAAGTATCTACTTTAAAGGTATTCATAGTCCTGTAATCCAAAGCCTTCTGATAAAGATTCTGCTGCACCTGATCTAGTAGGTTTTGTATTTTGAAATCCAGGTTTCTCAACTGGAGCACCTCTTTTTCAAGAGTATCTCTACGAGCCACTTCAACAGTTTGATTTTCAAGGTCACGAGGCCCTATAGCCAGCCTAACGGGTACTCCTTTGAACTCCCATTCGGCAAATTTAAAACCAGGCTTATGTGTGTCGCGATTGTCAAATCTAACCCTGATATTACGTGCCTCAAGCTGAGATTTGATCTCATAAGCCTTTTCAGCTATAGCATTATACTGCTCATCATTTTTATAGATTGGAACGATCACCACCTGGATGGGTGCTAGCTTTGGTGGAATTACCAGCCCAAGGTCATCTGAATGTGCCATTACAAGTGCACCCATTAGGCGTGTAGAAACACCCCATGAAGTTGCCCAGACATATTCTTGTTGATTTTCACGGTTTAAAAACTTCACATCAAAAGCTTTAGCAAAATTTTGACCCAGGAAATGTGAAGTTCCGGCCTGCAATGCCTTGCCATCTTGCATCAGCGCTTCGATGCAATATGTTTCTATTGCACCTGCAAATCTTTCATTAGGCGATTTAACCCCACGAAGCACAGGAAGCGCAAGCCATTTTTCAGCAAAGTCAGTATAAATCCTAAGCATCAGCTCTGCCTCTTCCACGGCTTCCTGCTTGGTAGCATGGGCTGTGTGCCCCTCCTGCCATAAAAATTCAGCAGTACGTAAAAACAATCGCGTACGCATTTCCCAACGTACCACATTCGCCCATTGGTTGATCAGTAAAGGCAAGTCTCTGTAAGATTGTATCCAATCCTTGTAGGTATCCCAAATTATTGTTTCTGAAGTAGGCCTGATGATCAGTTCTTCTTCAAGCTTAGCTTCCGGATCAACTACTACACCTTTTCCGTTTGGATCGTTCTTTAAGCGATAATGTGTTACAACGGCACATTCTTTAGCAAAGCCTTCAACATGATCCGCTTCCTTGCTAAAAAATGATTTTGGGATAAAAAGCGGAAAATAAGCATTCTCATGGCCTGTGTCTTTAAACATCTTATCCAGTGCTGCCTGCATACGCTCCCAAATGGCGTAACCATAAGGTTTTATAACCATACATCCCCTTACAGCTGAACTTTCAGCCAAACCAGCCTTGGTTACAATATCATTGTACCATTGGGAATAATTTTCTTCGCGGGTAATCAATTCTTTTGCCATTCTATTATTTTGGTATAGTATTTGTATTTTTTTAATCACGAAAACGCAAAATTAAAAAAAATCCATGCGGGGTTTTAATATAAATAACAAGGAGGGTAACAAAATGAAAACCATGAATGCCATAGCCATCGTAATGATGATGTTAGCTACAGCCTGCTCAACCAGCAGTGTAGTTTATGATGACGTCTATTACTCCAGAAAAGGCAATAATGATGGCGGCCAGAATGAATTGGCTACAGCGCCCGTACAAACTTATACAGCGACAGCAGTTAGTAACAACTCAGAATATGACTATCAATCGTATTACGAAGAGGGAGTTTCTTCCCAAGCCTATCAAACTGCTGCGCCAAATTATTCAAAAACCGAAACCGTTACCGAACCTGATGGTACCACCTATACCACTACAGAAACATATTACGATTCTGAATATGCCAGCCGAATCAGGAGATTCCATGGAGGTAACACCAATTTTAGCTACTACGATGGATATAATACCGGCTGTTATGATTGCAGCCAAACAAGTATCCACCTTGGGTTTGGTTATCCAAATAGCTGGGGCTGGTCTATGAGTTACGGATATGGTTGGCCATACTACAGCTGGCCAAGGTATCGCTACAGGTATTACGATCCATTCTGGGGCTACGACCCTTATTTTTACAGGCCATGGGGTAACTACTACGGTTGGTATGGTCATGGCTGGGGATGGGGATATGGAAGCTATTGGAGTGGATATAACACCGGATACTGGTACGGTTATAAACATGGATATTATGACGGTTACTATGGTGATGCATACAGACCCGGTTATAGCCGAAATACCTATTACGGACATCGTGGAGGTTATGGTGGAGGCACCACTGTACCATCCGGCGATCTGCCCAGGGGAGAGCGTTCATCAACTGTAGAGCAAACAGCAAGGGGTGTGCGAAGTGCTAATGGAGTCAGTTCACAGAACAATGCTGCTTCAGCACGAGGTACTACAATGGGTGCACGAGTTGAGCAGGGTCGTGAGCCAGTTTCTGGAAGTGAACGCGCTGTACGAACTCAGCCAAGCACCAGGGAACGTATCGAACGCCCTGAAAACAGGGGGCAGACTGAAAGCCGACAGGCACAGACCAGGCCAACAGCCTCTGAAAGGATCAATGAATACAGGGAAAGGTATGACAGGCCTGCAGGCACCTCAACCCAGCAGGCACGTGAGCAGCGTTATCAAAGACCACAAAACTATACTGCCCCCAATGTGAGGCAACCAAAATCTAGCAGCGAATACGTAAGGCCGCAAAGTGTTGAACAAAGCAGGCAAACAGATAGATCCACCAATATCAGGCAAAGTGTACCTGCAACAAGGGAGCGATCATCCAGCCCGGCAGTTCGAAGCCAGCCAACGCAAACCCGTACAAATGTGAGGCCATCCTCAACACCAACCAGGCCCTCACAGGCTCCGGCAAGGACGATAAGCTCACCTACACGCAGCACACCGCCCAGCTCAAGCCCTTCTGTAAGTTCACCTTCACGCAGTTCATCCTCAGGAACTTCATCTGGTGGAAGTAGCCGTGGAAGCAGTTCCTCCAGCAGTAGCCGAGGCGGACGAAGATAAATTGGGGTTTTGATCTCCTGGCATAATCATAAAACGTTCAACCGGCATGATCAAAACAATAAAATTAACCCACATGTTACAATCAACACAATGTGTAAAGCATAGAAGCATGTGGGTTTCTTTTTACCAAAAATTAAATAAAACCTTAAATCGATGAAAAAGATAAAAATATTTGCAATCCTGATGATAGCCGTACTCAACATGCAATCACAGAATGAAACAGATGCATTACGACTGTCTCAATTCTATTACCAGGGTACCGCCCGCAGTATGTCCATGGGCAATGCATTCGGTGCGTTGGGGGCTGATTTTTCGACCTTGAGTACAAATCCAGCAGGATTAGGGCTATACCGTAGTTCAGAATTTTCTTTAACGCCGGATGTATTCAATCGTAAAACTGAATCAACATACAATGGTATGTTTGGTGACAACTCAAGGGGTAACCTCGGGCTTAGTAACCTGGGTATGGTATTTACCTATCCTGTGGCTGAAGGTGCCACACAAACACCCTGGAAATATTACCAATTTGCAATGGGTATGAACAGGGTGAATAATTTTGGCAACCGGAGTTTTATTCGTGGAGATAACCAGCAACACTCAAGGATAGATGTATGGCTCGATGATGTTTGGAATATTGATCCTGCAGATATCGAATCCGTTGCCCCATTTGATCTTTATCCCGCATGGTATGTCTATTTGCTGGATACAGTTACTATTGACGGATACCTATACTACGACAGTCCGGTTCCACCTGGAGGCATCCGGCAGGAAGAAAACACCACCACCTGGGGCTCGATGAACGAATGGTTGTTCGCAGGAGGAGCCAATCTGAACGATGTGGTATACTTTGGAGCGACACTGGGCCTTCCATATACCAGATATTTCAGAGAATCGACTTATTCAGAATCGGATGTAGCTGATACCATTCCTGGATTCAATTACTGGAACTTCAAAGAAAGGGTTGAAACAAAAGGTTGGGGTGTTAATCTTAAGCTAGGTGTGATTGCATGGCCTGTTGACTGGCTCAGGCTAGGGGTTGCACTGCACACACCGACTTACTTTTATGGATTAAATGACACATGGTACACCACTACAGAAGCACAACTTGGACCTGATTACAATATCAAGGAGTCCCCAACAGGTGAATTCGAATACACCATAACCACACCCATGCGTGCAATTGGCAGTATTTCGCTCATATTTGGAAACTTTGGCTCGATAAGTGCTGATTATGAGTTCGTTGATTACACTAATATGCGACTGAGAAGTTTGGATTATAATTTCAATACTGAGAATGATGCCATCAGGGAAGTTTATGCTTCCGCAAGCAATCTTCGATTTGGTACCGAGTGGCGTTATTCCAACTTCAATTTCAGGGGTGGCTATGCCATTTATGGAAGCCCTTACGCAAATGACATCAATGATGGCACACGAACAAATTATTCTTTCGGGCTTGGATATTCAGAACGTGATTTCGGGCTTGATTTTGCCTGGGTACGTGGCATGATGAACCAGGATTATTATCTTTACTCATCACCCAACTATACCACTAATGTTACCAAACAAGAAATGAGTATAGATAATTTTGTACTTACATTAAGGATGAGATTTTAAACATTCAATATCTCATAATGATTCGCGCTGATGGTAGTCTTTATCATCAGCGCTTTTTTTTGTATGTTGCCAGCCTGCTGATGCCTGCACGTGCTTTTTGTTGAATACTGCTGCGGTATTCTTCAGGCTTCATCCCCAGACATTTGTTGAAACATGCCTCAGCCTGTTCAATATTACCTTGCTTTTCAAAAATTTCTCCCAGCTTAAGTGCGGCGTTAGCAGCATAATAGGCCGGATTGGCAGCGCCAAGATTGATTGTTTTGTTGTAATGCAGGGTAGCGTCATCATAAAATTTCATCTCGTGGTAAATGCGTCCAAGGCGATAATGATATTCCAAATAATCATTTGCAGTTAACACGGATTGGGCATGAATTAAATGATCCAGTGCCTTTTCATGATAACCGCCATCAAATAATAAACGAGCCTTCAATAAATCAACTTGCGGTGGTATACCTTGATTTGCTTCGCGCAAAGCTTGTTTATCTGCATCCACTAGTCCGCCGTCAATGGACTTAACCATGTCCATATATTCAACATAGCCAGTCATGTCATCATCCAATAATTTGATCCAGGCCAATTTTCGAAGCGCATCCTGTTTGTAATTTATTCCATTGAAATGATCAAGAAAAAGCTGATAATAATGGCTTGATAATTCAGTTTGAAGCTTGCTCAGATACGCTTCTGCAAGCAGGTAATCAAGATAATGGAAGGGGTAGAAGTTCGTGGATTTTGGCCTCCGTTTCAGTATTTGTATAGCTAGATCATTTTTTGCATTTTTCTTCAAAAGATTGGCCTTGATATAGGACATCAACAGATTAGATGTGTCCTTGTCACCTATAGATCGGATCAAAAAATCAAAGTCCGATTTATCGGCCATGAGGTTCATCTCAATAAAAGACAAAAAGAACAGGCTTTCATATTTAAGGTGGGCTGTATAAGGATCGAGGTCTGACCTTTCAATAACATCCAACAGGTTATTCCTGCCCTCATGCACTGTGCCATGCATGGAAGCCAGGCGAGCAACCCACTGGTATTGCGGTGGTATGCTACCAATTAGTGTCTGCAGCAAGCCAAGGCCAATTTTGTTTTGCATAAAATAAGGAAACTTTTTGTTGTTTTCCTCGAGCAATAGAAAGGCCCTTCTTATTTCCAATGCAGCTGCGAATTGCTCGCCGAATTTCAAGCGGGCAAATGCCCATTGCATGTTAATCATTGCCAATGCCCAGTTTTTATATGGAGAAGTATCTTGTGCAAGGCCGATCAGTCTGAGACGCTCTGTTTTATTTTGTTTGAGTTGATCAAAAATTGCCATGTCCTCAGAAATAAAAACAGTGAGAAAATCAATATAGTTTTCTAATACCAATGGAATGCGGTTGTCAGGATTGGCATCCAATTCTATTTCCAACAAATCTCGTCCTTCGTCAAAACGCAGGGCTATGACGTGTAAATAGGCTTCGCGACAATTTTGATTGAACTCTAGTTCCTGTGCTGACAGGCTATTCAGGAAATTCAAAAACAAAAAGGCAAATAAAATATCAGCTTTCATGGTGAAGGTAAAAATACGAAATGCATGGGATACACATCACTTAGAAAAGATTAAAGATGCTGAAGTCAGACAGTAAATATTTTTAACATATTGTCGGGATGTTTCAACTAAACCAAAAAAAAAAGGGCTGCTTTTTATGCAAACCCTCAATTATTCATTTTTTATTCTTTCGGAAGTATTAACCTTGATTGTATTTCTCTGCTATTTCATGATCCACTAATATGCGGCCACAATATTCACAAACGATGATCTTTTTGTGCATGCGGATATCCAACTGATGCTGCGGTGGAATTTTGTTAAAGCAACCTCCACATGCATCCCTTTCAATTTGAACTACTGCAAGGCCATTGCGGGCATTTTTTCGTATCCGCTTATATGCCACCAGCAGCCGGTCTTCTATCATTTCCTCGTTTTGTTTTGATCGGAGCAACAATTCTTCTTCTTCTTTTTCTGTTTCTTCAACAATTGATTGAAGTTCAGACCTTTTTACATCCAGGTCTGCACGTCTTTCATCCAGCTTTTCCTTGGCTTTACCAATCTCTTCGCTAATCTCTTCTAATTTGGAAGTGAACTCACGAATACGTTTTTCTGAAAGTTGAATCTCAAGGTTCTGAAATTCAATCTCCTTCGACAATGAGTCGTACTCTCTGTTGTTGCGCACATTCATTTGCTGTTCTTCATAACGCTTGATCAGGACGTTGCTTTCCTTAATGGCAAGGTGTTTCTCAGAAATGGCCTGGTTGAGTGTCTGTGTCTCATTTTCATATTTCTCTATCCTGGTTTCAAGCCCGGCTATCTCATCTTCCAAATCCTGCACCTCGAGTGGAAGTTCACCACGAACAATTCTGATTCTGTCAACCTGCGAATCATTTTGCTGAAGGGTATATAATGCGACGAGTTTTTGCTCGATACTTACTTCTACAGGTTCTTCAACCTGTTTATTTTCAATAACATCTGTTTTCTCCGGATTTTTTTGCTTTGCCATATTTCAATTGTAAATATTAATCTAAAAATAGTAGTGTACCGCATTGGTATTCACTTCTGAAATCAGGGGCGCAAAGTTAGGAATTTTTTTCTGAATGATGTCAGCTATTAATTCTTTTGTAAATTGCTCTGTTTCAAAATGACCAGCATCGATCAAAAGAATTTTACGATCGGCTTCAAAATAATCATGATACTTAAGATCTGCTGTAATAAATACATCAGCACCTGTACTTTTGGCATCCGGGATCAGGAATGACCCCGATCCACCACAGATAGCAACACGGCTAACACGATTTGTCAACAACTCGGAATGTCGCAATATTTTACAATGCAGGCGATCACGTACATACTCCAGAAAAGCACTTTGGTCCATAGGTCTATTGAGGTTGCCAATCATACCGGCACCAGCCCCTTCATAAGTATTGTCCAGCGGATACACATCATAAGCCACCTCTTCATAAGGATGTGCATTGATCATTGCCTGTATGACTTGGTCTCTTTTGTACACAGGAACGATCATTTCGATGCGCTGCTCAGGTTCTTGATGCAATTGATTCTTTTTGCCCACAAATGGTTTGGCATCATCACCACCACGAAATGTACCAAATCCTTCCAGATTATAACTGCAACTATCGTAACCTCCAATGTGTCCCGCACCTGCTTCAAACATGGTATGACGAACCTTATCAGCATGAGCCGTAGGACAAAAAGTAACCAGTTTATTTAGTAGATTATTGGTAGTTCTGAGTATACTAAGACCTTCAAGGCTCAGGTGATGAGCTAACTTTGCATTAACTCCTCCCTGCACATTATCCAGGTTGGTATGTGCGGCAGCAATGGCTATATTGTTTTTAATAGCTTTAATTACAGTACGTTCAACATGGCCATCTGGAATTATCTTTTTCAATCCTTTAAAAATAAGCGGATGGTGCGATATGATCAGTTCGCAATGCTTCTGAACAGCCTCATCTACTACTTCTTCTGTCACATCAACCGATATAAGCACACGCTCAACCGATCTGTCATATTCGCCAATCAGCAGCCCGGAATTATCATAGGATTCCTGCAAGCTGAGCGGTGCAAATTCATGCAAGATCTGAAGTATTTCTGAAATGGTCTTTTTCATAGCATTTACGTGTTTCGGTTGTTTGGTTACCTGATCTTAAATCAGCAAAAATATTTTTTTTTAGATAGAAAACCAGAATAAGCTCAGGACTCATGTGACGATCCCATTAACTCATGAACAATGTGTTATCACAATTAGCACTAAACTATTCACAATAAATATTTTATAAAGATTATTTCGATTGTAAAGGTAACCATTTCCTTAAATTACCGTAAACAGAGTCAATTAATTTTGTGTATGATCGTTTGAAGCATTGCGCAAAATAAGAAATGGGAACAGATATGCATTAAGCGAGTTTACTAATAAATTTTTGATCGAGAGGCAGCTACTCATATGGTCTGGAAAAAGCTACTCTTTTTGCCATTGGCACTGATCTACCAGTTGGTATTGTTCATTCGCCACAAGTTATATGATTTAGGTATCATCAGATCCAAATCATTTGATTTGCCTATCATTTGTGTTGGCAATCTCTCTTTCGGTGGTACAGGAAAAACACCACATATTGAATATCTTACCGAATTACTCAAATCAGATTACAAAATTGCTATCCTGAGCCGTGGCTACAAACGCAAGAGTAAAGGATTTAAATTGGCTGACGAAAATGCCCAATATCGAGAATTTGGTGATGAACCTATGCAGTTTTTGAATAAGTATGATGATATTTATATCGCTGTGGATGAGAATAGGGTTTCGGGAGTGAATAAACTTCTTAGACTGGATCCCGGTCCGAACGTTATTCTTTTGGATGACGCTTTTCAGCACCGCAAGATCAGGGCGGGATTGAATATCCTATTAACCGATTACCACAACCTGTATTCAAGGGATTTCCTGTTCCCTGCTGGCAATCTTCGTGATTCGATCATGGCAGCGAAACGTGCAGATATTATCGTGGTTACCAAAACACCAAAAGTATTTTCTCCCTTTATACACCGTAATCTTAAAGAATCGATCAAACCGGCTGCTCACCAAAAACTCTGTTTTTCTTACTTGGAATATGGACGATTCATCCCATTAAGCAAGTCCAACAAAATTAATTTCCCCAGGCAAGTCAACAATATAATCATGTTCAGTGGAATCGCCAATCCCTACCCCTTACAGGAACATCTCCAACAAATGTGTCAGTCACTCGTCACTGTTGGTTTTAAGGATCATCATGAATATACCGAAAAGGACATCCTTGGCATCATTGAAGAGTTTCATAACATATTGGGCAAAAGCAAGATAATGGTTACCACAGAAAAAGATGCCATGCGGTTGGTCGATTCTCCCTATTTTTGCCATCTGGAACACCTGCCTGTATTTTATGTACCAGTAAAAGTACAATTTCATGAAAAGGAGAAAAGTAGTTTTGACAAACAAGTATTAGCATATGTTAGAGAAAATCAAGGAAACCGTTAGGTTTATAAAGGCAAAAGTTAATCTTCAACCCGAGATTGGTATTATTTTAGGAACAGGACTTGGAGGCTTGGTGGATGAAATGAACGATAAGATCGATCTGCCCTACAAAGAGATTCCAAATTTCCCCGTTTCGACTGTACAAGGACATCAGGGCCGCTTGATTTTTGGTCATATAAATGGTAAAAAGGTAGTTGCCATGCAGGGCAGGTTCCATTTTTATGAGGGATACAGCATGGATGCCGTCACTTTTCCGGTAAGGGTGATGAAATCATTAGGCATAAATTTACTCATCGTGTCAAATGCCAGTGGGGGCCTGCGTCCCGAATTTCAAATAGGTGATCTGATGTTTATTACCGATCACATTAATCTGATGCCTAACCCATTAATTGGCAAGAATATTGATGAGCTAGGCCCGCGTTTCCCGGATATGAGTGAGCCCTACAGCATGGAAATCATTCGCAAGGCACGACATGTGGCACGCAGGTGCAATATCAATTGTCACGAAGGGGTTTATGTAGGCGTGAGTGGTCCCACTTTTGAAACACCTGCTGAATATTACTATATTAAGACCATAGGTGGTGATGCAGTTGGTATGTCAACCGTACCGGAAGTGATTGTAGCCCGTCATATGAAATTACCTGTCTTTGCTGTTTCAGTCATTTCTGATCTGGGAGTAAAAGGTAAGATTGTTGAAATATCACACGAAGAGGTTATTGATGCGGCAGCCACAGCTCAGCCAAAAATGACTATGATTATCAAAGAATTACTTAAAGAAAAACTCTATTAACTTATTCTTCCTTAAAACAGTTGCAAAGCATCTTGAAAATGTTTGAAAAAAACATCTATTTTGCTTCAGATTTTCACCTTGGAGTGCCGGATCACGACAGCAGCCTGGAACGGGAAAAGATGCTTGTTAAATGGCTCGATCAAATCAAACCCAGTACAGCAGAGCTCTACCTCATGGGCGATATTTTTGATTTCTGGTTTGAGTATCATACCGTTGTTCCTAAAGGATATGTCCGCTTGCTTGGTAAGTTGGCAGAATTTACTGATGCAGGCATCCCTGTTCATGTTTTCAGGGGCAATCATGATGTGTGGGCGTTCGACTATCTGAACAAGGAAGTTGGCATTGAGTTGTATCGCAAACCTATCATCCGCACATTCAATAATAAGGTTTTTTACCTAGCTCATGGTGATGGATTGGGACCTGGTGACAGGGGTTATAAAATACTAAAGAAGGTTTTCGAAATGCGTCTTAATCAATTCCTCTTTAAATGGTTACATCCTGACCTTGGTACACGCACAGGATTGTTTTTTTCGAAAAGAAGTCGCATTGCGAATATGGCAAGGGATAAGGATGCCAGTTTTGAAGTTAATATAGAAAAGGAAATGATCTATAAATACAGCATCGACATGCTGAAGAAGAACAACACCATTGATTTTTTTGTTTTTGGCCACAGGCACGTCCCAATCGACCATGCAATAAATTCAAAAACCAGACTGATCATCCTTGGTGATTGGGTCACCAACTTTTCCTATGCCGTTTTTGATGGTAAAACAATGGAAATTAAATTATTTAAGGAATTCACCTCCTAGGGGCTGAAAAATCTAGCGGGATCAACTTCCCTGATGACAGGTTTGTCTCGAACCATCAGATCAACAAGCTGCCGGGCCATATATGGTGCCAGCATGGCTCCCTTTGCTCCCAAGCCATTCAGAATAAACATATTTCGATACTTGGGGTGGGCACCTACCACAGGCCTGCGATCCGCAACCGAAGGTCTTATTCCAGCTGTATGATCAACCAGATCGAAGGGTATTCTGAGGATTTCTTTTGCTTTTTTTAAGAGCGTATCCCGGGCTTGCGGTGTTGGTTTGTTTGAAAGGTCATTCCAATCATAACCGGATCCAAGCTTAAAATAACGATTTCCCAGAGGGAGAATAAACACATGACGATTGATAATAAAATTATCTTCCAAGTTTGGAATGTACAGCTTGAGCAACTCACCCTTTACCGGTCTGTATGGAATCCACCTAAAATAAGGATTCGTGACCGACTGATACCCTTCACAAAATATGACATATCTGGCATTAATACCTTTGTATTTAAATCCTTCATCATACTTATGAAGATCCTCATAATCGAATGTTTGCTCATGATAAATCTTATGTTGGATAAAAACTTCCCTTAACGAGGAGACCAATGTGGCCATGTCAACACGTGCCGTATCATTTATAATGACAACGCCAAAATCATTTATTATATGATCAGGATGAAAGGGGAAATGAAGCGCTCCGTTGGTCCACTGCCCGATTTCCGGTTTGAGGACTTTAGCTTTCCAATTTTTGTGCTCATTCTCAGTCAAAATCCTGGCAATAGGTAAATCATAAATGAGCGTAATATTCAATTCCTTTTCCAGTTCAGAATAAAAGTTTCGTGCGTAAGGAAGCAGAATTTCAGCTTTCCAACCTTGTGTGATGTATCTGAGCACCAAAGGGTTCATTATACCTGCTCCAATCCAAGATGCACCTTCCTTGTCTCCTTTATCAATGATGGCAACTGATTTGCCTGCCTGTTGCAATTCATGAGCCAAACAACTTCCGGCAAGACCTTGCCCAATGATCAGGTATTCAGATTCAGTGGTCACGCTGATCAGGCAAATTTTTCAATCAATTCAACCAAACGGCTTGCATAGCCCATCTCATTGTCATACCATGCTACGACCTTGATCAATTTATTCTTATCGCCCAGCACAGCTGTGAGTCGTGAGTCAAAAATGGTTGAGTGTGTGTTACCGATCACATCAGCTGAAACGATAGGGTCCTCTGTGTATTGTAAAATGCCCTTTAACCTGGAGCGTGCAGCTTCCTTAAATGCTTGATTGATCTGATTCACACTGGTTGATCTGGCCAATGTACAAGTGAGGTCGGTAAGTGATCCGTTAGGCACCGGCACCCGGATGCCTGCGCCACCAAGGTTTCTTTCCAGATGAGGAAAAATCTTTGTTGCAGCTTTTGCTGCACCTGTGGTTGTGGGCACAATAGAATATGCAGCTGCCCTGCCACGGCGCCAATCTTTATGCGGGCCATCTACCAGGTTCTGGTCCTTGGTATAGGAATGAACAGTTGTGATAAAACCCTTCTCAACACCCCACAATTCATTCAATATCATGATCAATGGTGCTACATTGTTTGTGGTGCAGGATGCATTGGATATGATGACATCACTCCGGTCGATGATATGATCATTAACACCTAAAACAACATACTTAACGTTTTCATGGTCATCCTTTGCGGGGGCAGAAATGATGACTTTTTTAGCCCCCGATTCATTCACATGCAGGATAGCGCGACGCGGGTCAGTGAATGCACCTGTTGATTCCAGCACAATGTCAATACCTAACTTTTTCCAGGGCAGTTTGGAAGGATCAGGTTCAGATAGAACCAGCACCTTACTTCCGTTAATATAGATATGATCTTCATCATGCCTCACATCACCTGAATACGCACCCTGAACGGAATCGTATTTGACCAGGTGTGCCAGATTTGCAGCATCAGCAAGGTCATTTACTGCTACCACTTCGATGGCAGGATGATGAACCAGTTTTCTGAAAGTAATGCGGCCAATACGGCCAAAACCATTGATTGCAATCTTTATACGACTCATTTGATACCAATTTATATGGGGGGCAAAGTTAGGGCTTTCAAATGGCTTATGAAAACGGTTAAAAAACTATAATAAGAGCAGCAGGATGGGATAAAAACCGTAATTTTAACCTCAATTTATTGTATTACTAATTTTGAAGCAAATGACAATGATCAAAAATTACATTGAAGAGAACAAGCAACGATTTCTGGATGAATTATTCGGACTGATCAGGATCCCATCCATCAGTTCCATGTCGGATCATAAACCGGATATGCAGAAAGCGGCCGAATATTGGAAAAAAAGTCTACTTGATGCCGGTGCCGACAAGGCCGATGTTATGTCAACCGATGGGAATCCAGTTGTTTACGGAGAGAAAACAATCGATCCGTCTTTACCTACAGTACTGGTTTATGCACACTATGATGTGATGCCGGTTGATCCTCTTGAGCTGTGGCAAAGTCCACCCTTTGAGCCGGAGATCAGAGATGGTAAAATCTGGGCACGTGGTGCCGATGACGACAAAGGGCAAGGATTTATGCATGCTAAAGCATTTGAAGCACTTGTAAAGACAAACAGTTTGCCTTGTAACGTCAAGTTCATGATCGAAGGCGAAGAAGAGATAGGCTCCCCAAATCTGGGCAAATGGTGTGCTGAGCACAAAGACATGCTCAAAGCAGATGTAATCCTGGTATCGGACACCAGCATGATAGGTCCTGATGTACCCTCAATCACAACCGGGTTGCGCGGGCTGGCTTATTGGCAGGTGGAGGTAACCGGGCCTAACAGGGACTTGCATTCCGGCCTCTTTGGCGGTGCAGTTGCAAACCCCATCAATACCCTGGCAGAGTTGATCGCAGGCATGGTGGACGAGGACAACCGCATTACCATACCCGGATTTTATGATGATGTTTTGGAAGCCTCAACCGAGGAACGTGCTTTGCTCAACAAAGCGCCATTCAGTATTGATGCCTATAAGAAAGCCATTGACGTGGCAGAACTTAGGGGAGAAAAAGCTTATACCCCAATCGAACATACCGGTATCAGACCTACTTTTGATGTTTGTGGAATATGGGGAGGTTATACCGGCGAAGGAGCAAAAACTGTGCTGCCCTCCAAAGCGTATGCTAAAATTTCAAGCCGCCTTGTCCCCAATCAAAATCACGAAAAGATTGCGATAATGTTCAAAGAACACTTTGAGAAAATAGCACCAAAATCAGTGAAGGTGAAGGTAAGCGTATTGCATGGCGGACAAGCCTATGTGTGTCCTATAGACCTGCCAGCTTACAAAGCAGCTGAGAAAGCCTATATGGAAACTTACGGCAAACAGCCCATTCCAATGCGCAGTGGAGGCAGTATCCCGATTATATCCACCTTTGAGGACATATTAGGCTTAAAATCAGTGCTGATGGGTTTTGGGCTCGAATCGGATGCCATCCACTCGCCTAATGAAAACTATCCACTTGAGAATTTCTACAAGGGTATCGAAACCATAGCTGCATTTTACAAGCATTTTGCTAAGATGTAGAATCCATATTATAATTTTACCATCCTACCGTACAGTTTCCGGACTGTACGGTTTTTTGTTGCTATTCTAGAGGTTTAACCATAATAAATATTTTCACTATTTGCTGCATAAAAATAATCAGAGAGTGACTAAAATTGGTAAATCGTTCATTTACAATCCTGACGTGGCCGAACCATCTGGATAATGATCAAGCAAAATTCCATTTTAAGTGGTTAGGTTTTACCTTAAGTTGGTATTAATAGGTAGTAAGCTACTTGATGTCATGAACCACTTGCCAATATTGTGTTTACCATCACCAGAATCAGTGTTTGCAATCAAGTTTGTATGGATGTATAATATAATGTACTGCATTACACCCCCCCCTAAAAACTTTTTTCAAGGTTCATTTTTTACATTAATTTGCATATCCATCGGATTGAGTCACATGTTGAGGCGATTTCATTATGGATCAAAACATGCTGTTTATTACCACACTTCGAAACATATATTTTGGCTGGGGAAGAATAAATTCATTAGATTTGACTGCATGCGATCAAGCATGATTGTAATGCAGTGAGAGAAGCGAATCAAATACACTCATTTCGATATTAAAAAAAAATTAACTATGAAAAAGAAATATTTAATAACAGGTATACTTTTCCT
>CALAZZ010000281.1 GCA_937926515.1 uncultured Bacteroidales bacterium
GGGATAGTTGTATCCACTGGCAGGGTCCTCGGGGGCATCACCAAAGTCAAGTTCGCTTAACTTATGTTGAATAATTGTTTTCTCCTGTAAAGAACTTTTTTCACTAACAATTATAGGTTTGGTCCATTGCATTCCATTTTGATTTTGTATTGCCTCACCTCTAATTAAGAATGATAAAACAAGTCCAGGTATTAACAAAGAAATTAAATATATTTTAGGTTTCATCACTTGTCTGTCGTGAAATACTCATAAATTCACATTTACCTTCTTAAGTGCTGATTTTAAGGTGAAAGTAAGCGAATTTGTTTATTCATCAATTGATTGTTCTACTTATTTTTATTATTAAGGGATTGATATATAATAAGAAAATCACAGCTCATACAGCCCTTATATATAATGTGATGGTTTTAATATCACTTCACAATACTTTAAGGATTTATTTTTATAAATTTCCCTCTTTGCAAATAACCTGTATGTTGGTTTGTCAGTATAATGAAATAAAATCCTTGCGCCAAATCCTTAATATTTAACTCAATGCCTCCTGTAACAAATTCAACATTGTATTGTGTGACAATTTTTCCACTAGCATTCAGAATTTCAATATAGCTTTGATCTTCATTATTATTGATGAGTTGGACAAAAATATTGTTTGATGCTGGGTTAGGATGTAGGCTAAGAAATCCGGAGTCATCTTCAAGATTTTTAACCTGATCATTTATCTCAATACTTTCTGTTTCAGGTCTATCAACTTTATAATCCCTGTAACTATCAATGCTATTTAATAAAAAGACAGAGAAGTTTGAATGAATTGAATTCATCTGGTCAATTCTATCAAGTTCAGGCACATGGTTAATAAGGTTATCCCATCCTGAGCTCAAGGCGTGAAGTTGAACTTCTGAAAGATACTTAAATGCATGGTCATCCTCGTTAACAGGGACAAATGCGTTAATAATTGATCGTGCATTTTCATAATCTCCTAAACGAAGACTTTGTCCATAATTCAATAAAAGTTTTTCATTAGCTGTTAAATCCGCTAAGAACATCAGTGAAGCTAATAATTCATTATCAGCAAGTTTATAGGAACTCATAATTAATTCAATATCTCTCAATTGTGTATCAGAATCTTTAATTAGTTCCATGTAATTTGACAGCAGATCAAATTGTCCGGCGTCATTTAAAGTGAGCGGTTCAATAATTTTATGCAAATGGTCGCAGGTATAATCAATGTTCAGATTTCCTTGAGAAGGCATATTAAAAATTTGGTTCCCACATGAAGCTGTTGAGTGATAAGGATTATTACTCACGATCTGAACCTGTGGCCATGAAATATTAAACATGCCGAAATTATCTGCAACCGTAATATTGGTATTGCTACTGATGTCAATAGCCGTATTTTGGTTACTCCATAATGTATTCATGCCGGGGCTGTTCAGTGTACCAATATTACCAGATAAGCCCTGCACATTTATACCAGCTTGTAAATAGTTGTACAAATAATTATTGCGTATGAATGGCAATGGTTGCAAGCCTATTCCTGTAAAATGCATGCCAATATAGGTATCACTGAAACAATTATTAAGAACCTGAGTGTTAGCAGTTAGTCGGTTACCAAACAACCCAATGGATGAGCTCAAGCTATACATGTTTACGGTATTACAAGTGATATAGGAGGTGCTTAATTTATCTTCAAGTAAATAAATACCGACGGATCGGCTATTTAGGATTGAGTTATTGCTTATCTGAAGGTTTGATACAACATTGGCAAGTATCCCGTATATGTATCCGTAAATGCTGTTGTTAACAATACTTACTCGTGATGACCTTCCTACATATATTGCTGCATAGCTCCAGAATTGATTGAAATTATTAGTTACTTGATTATTATTAATCTCAATTAATGCAGCATTATTACTCAGAACGTAAATAGAAGGGAACCCCCATGTTTCGACATTGATTTCTACACTGTTGTTTTGGATGTTTGAGTAAAATCTTTGAGATTGAAGCATGATGGCACTGTAAAAGTCAGTGAATGAATTTTTCGTGAACGACCCACCTCCTGATACTTGCAAAATTCCATAGGTTCGGGGAAATTCATAGTTTTCCCTTCCATTGACAAACTCGTTTTGAGAAACTTGTTTGAGAAAACGTGTGGAGTTTGCATAAATTCCATAAGCGCTGAGGTTATTTACAAATGAATAGCGGCAAGAGATATTATAGTCAGGGAAAAAGTCTTCAATCACAAACCGGTTACCACTAATAGGGTGGTTAAATTGATTATTAGCTTCAACGCGTATACCATAGTTACAATTCGAAAACAAATTATTTGAGATCAATGCATCTGATCCATTTAGGAAATACAGTGCTACTTCAGCATTTTTGAATGTGCTTTCATTAATTACATTAATCGTGGTATCGGCAATAACCGGTGTTAGGAAACTTATACCTTTCCAGGTTTTATGCATATTGCATGGACGAAAAACTGAATTGTTTGCTCTTAAAGAAGCACCATTAGTGAAGACTATGCCGGCACATTCACCAAAAACAACATCCACATTAGTGACATCAAGCTGGGCATTATTTGTGACAGTTACAGTTACATTATCATGCACATAAATTTTGCCACTCCAAACCGTACTATTTGAAAGTGTTGTGTCAGCTGATATTTGTTGGTATTCCACACTAGTTTGAGCGAAGCAGCATACTTCATTATCATAACCAATCCCGAGTTCAATTATTTCAAGGCATTCCCCAGTAGAAGAGTTGATTTCAAAGGCATATTGTCCGGGGCATAAATCTGAAATTGTTAAAGGAACTCCAGGAATAATGTTCCAACTGGGTCCCGAAGGAGACAATTGTGAAATCGTAAATGGACCGCCTGATGATAATGTATCCAATTCGATGGTTACACTACCATCACAAGTTTCAAGACATGAAGCATTTGTTTGAGTAATAGAGGAGATATTGACTTGGCAACAAACAACATTCACACAGTATTTTCCAATCGTATCAGTGCAGCCAAAGGGTGTACCAACCGTCACAAATATCTGATGCGATCCGGTACTATCACTTGAGAAGGTAAAGGTTTCACCTGTTCCAAGAGGGGTATTATTCTCATCTAACCATTGGATAACAGGATAGGCATCATTAATCGTATTGGGCCAGGCAGTTGCATTCAAAGGAAGTGGTATATACAACTCAAGGTCTTCATTGCATGCAATGGTTGCGCATCCTGTAGGGAAAAGAGATAAATCAGGTTTTGGAAATATTAAAGCTGCACTTTGCATAGTTGAGCAACCAGATAGTTTATCTGTAACGGTCAAGGTATAAAAACCGGTTGTTGAAACGGTAAGCACCGGTGTGGATGAGCCATTGCTCCACAAATAATCATATGTTGCAGTATCAACAGGAGTAGGTATAAGTGTATATGGCTCTCCTTCACAACCAGATTGAAATGGTATGGAAACCTGAGGTTGTTCAAAAAACGTCACGCAAAGTGTATCATAGGCCATGCATCCTGTTGTTGTATCGGTTACCTCAACCACAAAATTATACACTATAGGAAGGTTTGAAGGTAGCGAAAGTGATACGTTAGTCATGAAAGCATTTGTACCATTATTAGGTGTAAAAGTCACACCAGGGGCATTGCTAGACCAATTATAAGAATAGTCTGGTGCATAGCCAGTGGACAAGGTAAATACATAATTGCTTGATGCAAGCGCACAAAATGAACTATTACCTGAGATGTTAGCCACAGGCATTTTATGCAGGTAAAGATCAATACTGTTTGATAATACAGTACATCCATTGACATTCGTAACTTCGACCATGTATTCTCCATGGGTATAGGCATCATATGTCGGACTTGTTGCACCTGATATGGCCACTTCATTTCTATACCATTGATATGCAGCCATACTGGTGCATGCACTTAAAGTCACAAAATCACCCGGGCAGAAAATGGTATCGGTCACAGTAATCGTACACTCTGGCAATGGGTTTACAATTATGGTGTCCATTTTTGTGGCTATGCATCCCATTTCATCTGCTATTGTTAAGATCACATTATAGGGCGGGGGACTTGCAAGAGAGTAGGCATGTTGAGTCACTGGGGTATATGAGGTTGATCCATCTCCAAAATTCCATTCATAACTGAAGTTTGGGTTATTTGGAATGGCACTTAAGTTAGCAGGTTCTAGTGCACAAACCGGACTTGTAAGTGTGAAGTCGGCCTCAGGTAATAAAATATTAACTGTTTCTGAATAAACCGACTCGCAACCTGATGCGGATGTAATTGTTAATTCTATTAAATATGAACCTGAAGCAGTAACTGTGAGTATGGGGTTTGGTACATTCGCGTTTGGAGTAAATGTACCACTGCCAGGGCCACTTACAGTCCATTGATAGTTTGTAATCACGCTTCCTGTGCCTACAATTGATTGATCGATCAAAGTTATTTGATCACATAGTGGATAAGGCCAAAACCAGGCGATGACATCGCATGAGCCGCCGCCACCTCCGCCATTACAATCTTTGATAATAACATTGACCATATTTGACTTTATAGTGCATCCATTCTCTGTAACTTCAACATAATATTGGTATGTACCGGTGCTTGTGAATGATGAAACATTTATTGAAAGACTGGATCCTGAGCCAATGGAACTTGGGTTACCTACCTGAAACCACTGATAGGTATATGGACCTGAAGGTGTTGAAAGCACAAGTGTTTGCGTATCACCAAGACAGAACATGGGTAAGACGTTGTAACTTACCTGGGCCGGTGGTGGAGCATTGATTATTACCGGTATGTTGTGGCTTCCTGCACAGCTGGAAACGGAAAGGTTGGCGGTTGTTGCCGGGCCATGCCATAATATTGTTACCGCATTTGTTCCTTGGCCATTTTGAATTGTTCCACGATTTGAGGGAGTAACAGACCAATTAAACCCACCGGGTGGCACCGGTCCACTCACTGTGTAAGTCTCTGTATCATCAGCACAAACAATCCCTGTACCACTTATTGAAGGTACCGGGTAAGGATTTACAGTTAAGGTCTGTACAAGTGAATTACACGTATCACCTGGGTTTATAACCATACTTTGATATACATCTAATTGCCATGGACCACTGCCTGAAAATTGAATTATCACTGAATCATTGTCAGCACCCATTTCAGAAATTATTGATCCATTATTAGTATTCCAATTGAACGAACTACCACTAATATTAGAGGAAATGCTATAGGCGAGATTCTTATTTGGGCATGCTAATGTTGGTCCATTAATATTACCAAGTACAGGCTTTGCAACTACCTCTACCACTTTCACAGCGGTTGAATTACAAAAGCTATTCGTATTTACAGCCGAAGCTGTAATGGTGTATAGTCCTGGTGTATTCCAGGTTATACTCTTTGAATTAGCATTGCCAGGGGGTACCGTTGCACCTCCTGGGGTAACAGACCAACTTGCATTCCCAGGTGTATAATAAGTTTCGGTTTCGCCTTCACAAACTTTTTCTATTCCTGAAAGTGTAAAACTCGGCTTAACATCGACAGTGAAAGTGGAGCTACCACTGCATCCAGCTAGTGGATTGTTGTAATCACAGCTTACAGTATAAGTGCCTGAATGGAAAAAGGTGATATTTACGTTTGCGGTATTTCGGTCTTGCTGGTTAAAGGTGTATCCACCACCGGTAACTGTCCATGTGTAATACGTTCCTGGCAACACAGGAAGGGAAAAGGTGCCATTTCCCCCAATGCATAGTGTAGAGGGACCATTAATAGGAAGATTCGGATAAAGCACGGGTACATTAAGTGTGGTCACTCCCGGGCAAGGAGCAGAACTGCAGGAAGGCAACTCCAAGGATACTGTAGTTGGGCCACTATATGTTGTATTCCACACCACTTGAATAGAGTTTGTATTAGCTCCTGAAATGATGGTTCCACCGGTTACTGACCAGTTATATGTTGAGCATACCGCTGATGTTGAAAAACTGCTGGTATCCCCTGCGCAAACCGTTCCATAGCAACAGTCAGTATCTATCGAAGGTCCCTCACCAGGAAGCACCACAATAGTTTTAGAGATGGTATCAGTGCATCCACAAGGCATATTAACCTCGCCAGGTTGTCCCATACCTGTATCAATTGCTTTAAGCGTTACATTATATGTCCCTGGCAATGAATAGGAATGGTTTGCATGGAAGGAAGTAGAAAAATTCCCGTTGCCAAAATCCCAAAGAAAATCGCTTCCGCCAATAGATAGATTTGTAAAATTTACCAAAGTGTTTACACAAACGGTATCGGCATCAGCCATAAAATTAGCACTTGGGCCATCTATCAAACATAATGTTTGTGTAATAGTATCATTGCAGCCTTGTCCGGAGATATACACTTGAATCACGCCGCTGGACCCACTTCCCCAATTAATGGTCATGGGGTTTCCACTAGTACCTTGCGGAACACCACCACTTACGGACCATGTATAGGTGTAGGCGGGGTTATTCGGATAAACCGTATATACATGATCACTAAGTTTACATGCAGCCATTTGTCTACCATGATTTGGATCAGGAGGGACTACATCATCATGAGGACATGCACCTTCAGGTGGGCAAATATCAACAGCATCTTTAAGAGAGAACTCTGGACAACAATCTTCTGCAATGAGATTTGGTGTGATTGCCAAAAATGAGATCATCATCATAGAGATCGAAAATATTTTTAGAGAATTAATTGGTATTAGTTTGCTAATGTGTTGTTTTTCTGTGTGTTTGTCAAGTGTTTTCATTATTTTTTTGAATTTCTGATTATGTATGAAGGACCCTTCATTGATCCGGCCAAAATAATAATTACAATCCAGCAAGTAGATTAATCGTCAAAGGATAATGCTGTCCCAGATAGGCAATATAACTTCTTTTCTGAGGGAAAACAATTTGATAATTTGTCATTTATTATAGTATGTTTAAAGCGTGTACGTGCAAGAAGTCTACGTATAAGTGCCATGAATACTTTGATATACTATATACGTTAGTTTATTGTAAGTAATGTTTGGTCAATTCAGGTTTAGTTAATTCCATGATTTCAATAAAGCATTCTTTTATCGTTATTTAGAATATTTCTAAATAATCTGGCAAAAATAAGGCAGATAAATCCAAAAAAGCAAGCTGTTTTAAAAGCAATCTTTGAGAATTAACACTTTATTAACGAATTATAGTGTGAGCTTGAATGTAACTAAAAAATAATTTCCATCAATGGAAA
>CALAZZ010000282.1 GCA_937926515.1 uncultured Bacteroidales bacterium
AGGTCAGCTGACTGCGGATCAACGTCTGCTTCATCCTCATTGTTATCTAAATCAGGATCGAACTGATCGCTGGCTATAATGCTAGCAGTGTTTAAATACGATATGCCAACACCTGGCTCAAGCACAGTAACCGTTATAGTCAGTGTAGCTGAAGCGCCGACTAAGAGAGCACCCACCTCCCATTCAAGTTCGGATTCATCGAAAACACCTTGAGTGATTGTGTAATTATCGTAGGTGTAGCCATTGGGCAGATCATCATTCACTATAATACCGGATGCTGATGATGGACCATTGTTTGTAATAACAATACAAAAATCTATTTGCTCGTTGATGTTTGGCGTTTGATCATTTACTGTTTTCGTAACCATCAGGTCGCTTGATTCATTTGGTTCTGTTGTTGCACTACTTTCATTATTACCCACTTCTGGATCACCTTCATTTCCACTTACAGTTGCAGTGTTCTCATAATTCCCACTGGCAAGAACCTTAGCAGTAATTTCCAGGGTGACAGTAGCATCCAATGCAAGGTTACCGATAGTCCAATTCCCATTAATTTCATTATAGTTTGCCGGAGGACTCGCGCTTATAAACTCATAACCATCGGGTAGTAAATCATTAACAACCACGCCTGTAGCGTTGGTAGGTCCAAAGTTTGTTACCTCAAGGGTAAATACAACATTTTCGCCAATGTAAGGTTCTTCCTCATCAACAGTTTTAGTGATGGCAAGGTCGGTAGCTGACAAGCCGAAATTGTTTGAGCAATCACCATTCCCACAGCCGGTAAAAGACATTGAATAGGTCGTAGGACTGGAAGTTTGTTGATACCCTACCGGCAATGGCGTTTCCAACTGGACTGAGTAGTTAGAAATTGTAGAAGAATAAACTGAATAATCAATTCGTACATTGTCAAAGTATACCTGGTCACTTCCTCCTAAATCTGGCGACCCCAAAAATCTGATACGGGTGTTGGAAGAGATGTGACTGCTGATATCGTGGGATGCTGTTCCGGATTGATTTCCATCTCCGCCATGGTATGTTGCTAAAACTGTCCAGTTATTCCCATCGGTCGAAACAGCCACTGTGACAAAGTCATCGATATTATCAAGTGAGTTCTCCCGGAATGAATATGAAAATGTGGCAGTGATTGCACCAGTTAAATTTGCACTTCTTAAGGCTCCTTCACCACCATTGTCATTATCCTGAATACGTAATTCTCCTCCAAGAATCTGAATGTCACCATCATCAAATCCATCGTTCTCACCAATCTCTTGCCAGTTAGTTAACCAGTTGACCGTTCCATTGTTTCCACTTGCACTTCCAGCTGTATTAAACTGATCAAGGACATAGAAGTTCTGCGTCTCGCAATCAAGCTCAAACTGATAACTACCATCCGCTAGTGTTGGAATGGCTTCAAGAAGATTGTCATCGCCATCGTATAACTCCACAACTATACCCTCAATTACTGGTTCGCCCAAATCCAATTCTCCATTGAGATCAATGTCGGCATAAACAATACCATTGATCACATTCTTACCTGGGATATCAATACAAGTAATGTTAAGAAATACTGTTGCAATATCACAAACGCTCGGGTCATCCAGACTACAAACTTGGTATTCAAACTGATCAGGCCCTTCGTAACCGGGATTGGGAGTATATGTGATCGTTCCATCCGGATTGATTACAATGTTTCCATTGCTTGGTTGGTCAAGGCCCGAATTTGTTATTGATGTTGGATCGGGTACTCCTAAGTCGTTTGTTAGCACGTCAATTACTAAGGGAGTATCAGATATAACCGTTCGATAGTCATCAATTGCTTCAATATCAGCATTTACACCCAGGAATATATTTGGTCCACAATAGCCAAGGTTGTCAAAGCCTACTGAACCCTGATCTAAGAGCGCGGCAACATATTTACCATTAGTATTGGATGGATCAACCTGTACTATATAACAAGTAGGAAAGTAGATAAGCTCCACATTGTCGATCCAGAAGAAATCGTTGTTGGCTGTTGAACCATTGGTTACAAAACTAAGCGTGTTGGATCCATTGGCATTGATAAATGATGGATCCACAGGGAGCACTATGTCTGTGTAAAATAAATCTGTCCCTGATCCTAAAGTATCAATAGAAAATATGGTATTTCCGTTAATGCTTACGGATAGCACTTCCGGACCATCAAGATCCTGCCTGCGATAACTAAACTTCAATGCTGCTCCGGTAGCATCTATAAAATTCATACTTCGGCTTGCGCTTGAATTTGGCCCTGTAAGGCGAAGTGCAATATTGTCGTTGTCAGTTGGAATGGGATCGTTTAATGAAACAATATTTGTTGTGTTGCTACGCGACCATGCTGAATTCCAGTTTATTGTTCCATCATTTCCATTATAAACGCCAGCAGTTGGATCGAAATCATCCAATGCATACTTGTCTCCTGCTGTTGGAAATACAAATCTACCTGAAGCATCAGTTATAACGGATTCAAGAAGCACATCAGAACCATTTATAATTCCGTCACAATCCAAGTCAGAATAAAGTTCTACTTTTACTCCGGGAACAAAAGCCTCACCATTATACGCTCCATCATCAGGCAATTGTTCGAGATACACCCGTCCTCTAAGCAGGTTAGACCCTGCTGATATAGCCTGGTCTTCACAAGATTGTACGAGTATAGTTACCAGGGCTACATCGCAAACCATAGGGTATTCAATAGCACATATCCTGTACTCAAAATAATCAGTACCTGTAAAACCAGGATCAGGCGTATAGGTAATGGTTCCATTTCCGTTAATTACAATCGTACCATTGGCTGCTTGTAAAAGACCTTCCGTGGTGATAAATGTTGGATCCAATGTGCATAAAAACCCGGCATCATTACTACTAACAGCTATTACAACAGGTATTTCAGGCTCTGTAACTTCTCTGTCATCATTAGCGAGAATTAGATAGTCCAGGCATCGTGGTTGCATGGCGTAGCCAACATCCAATGAAATACCTCCACCAGCAGGGGTTGGATTACCTGCATTGGCATCCTGACCCCATACGGCTGAAATTGGGGTTCCATCGCAAGTAAATATGGCAGTGCCTGATTGATCATTATCCAAATTATCAAACAACCTGATGGATTCTAGTGAAGTAAGATTGTATGATACATCATACGGTACACCGCAGGGGCTCATATTAGGCCCGGTACTTGTAAGGTCTCCATCCCATTTGACAAAGATTGTTGTAGCATCCAAAGGTGTGACCCAGATCGGATTATAATTGGCAGAAAAGTCATTTGAACCGGGAGCCCAAGCGATGGTTGAGTAATTTGTTAATCGATCGGTTGGGATCATGGTATAAGCCCAGTCATAGGCTCTCCCATCATCATCTGCATCAATGACTACTACTGCAGTAAAAGCCTCACCATTATCACTTTCAAATTGATAACCAGCAGCCTGGGACAAGCTAAGGTAATTGATACCGTTTGCTGGAAGAACAATTGTACCATTGTTTGCATTTCCATTTGTCCAGCTAACTGTAATCGGGTTGGCCGAGCTATTGTAGAAGTAAGCAACCACCGGTGCGGTGCCTAGTGTTGTATGAACCGGGGTTATATAAGAGTCTGAATAAAAGGATCCTGGTAAAAGTGCAAGGTTTCTGGTTCCATAGTTGTCTATGCCACCAAATAATATGTCTACACCCACCGGATGGTTGGATGTTATGGTAGCGCCAGCCTTTATATCATTAGCTTGATTGACATCATCGTCAATTGAACCAGGTGTGGACGCTGTACCATCATAAAACCATACTTCACCTTCATTTAGACTCAAAGTGAGGTCAACTACATCATCTCCGTTGTAGTCAAGATTTACTATTGTACCATCCTCAGATGCCCTGATGAACAATGAAACATACCTAAAGGAGGATATACCTGTCGGTAGGTTAACATCTTCACCAAAACCCACTTTGAATAAGGTTCCAAACCTGTTGACATCCAATACATCAGTTTTTACATTTTGAACATTAAAGCGTGCTGCATCCCCTGTTACTTTTGAGATTGAAACGTCAGCCGTAGTAAAAATCTTATCTTTTCCATCATAGTAGATTTGAGCTTGGTTTCGAGGATTATAGCTAAATGTTTGATCCAGTATGATGTAACCGCCAGGGGGAATAATATCATCTGGATAACCTGGAGCAACACCATTTGTGAGGTCACCATCTCCCCAAATTTCTGTGGTTGACTGTGTAGGTACAGTTATATCCTCTTCATAACCATCTTCCCAATGGTCATAAATAATTAAGGTTTTCGGGTATGGTATTTTAATACTCACAACATTTCTCACAATGTTGCCAATTTCCGAAACACTTCCTGAGCTCCATAATGCTTTTCTGAGTTGGTTTGTATTCTCTGGAAATGGCAGATAGAAAATTTTACTGCGCACTGCTTCAAGGCAAGGATCCGTGAAGTCAGGTTCAATTGTAATATAAACTGTTGCCTCATCACATTGCACTGGATCTGAAGTATCACATATTTCATAAGTGAACTGATCAAGACCTGTGAAGTTACCGCCTGGAAGATACGTTATATTGCCATCTACTCCAATTTGTAAAGTGCCCCATTGTGGTGGATTACTAATTGCAAGCGTTGATGGATCTAGTGCTCCCTTGTCATTATCCAGTACATTAAATGTAATTGAACTACCTTGTAAGGTAGTTATCAGGTCATCATTCGCAATAACCGGACATGGTGAAGAACCTGTGGTAGGTGAGAGCATTATATTTGAGGTATTATTCCCGGATACAGGATCTGACTCATTACCTGATATCGTAGCATCGTTTGTATAGTCTGATTCATCACAAGCAATTATAGCTGAAATTGCCAGTGTGGCACTTGCTGAAGAATTAAGATTACCGATATCCCAAAGTCCTGTATTAGGGTTATATGCTCCGGTGCTCGCGCTATGTGAAACATAACCAAAACCTTCGGCTAACATATCATAAACTTCAACACCTGTGGCATCGTTTTCACTGCTCAAATTTGTAGCGGTTAAAGTGAAAGTAACAGTTTCCCCATAATAATGAGGTCCCGGGCTAGCTGTCTTCACAATCTGTAGGTCGGTACTAACTGGGTCAGCATTTATTTCAAACAGAATGGCTGACCTTCTACGGCTCGTTGACCAACTGAATGTTTTGTTGCCTGTAGGTCCAACGCTGGCAATAACCTGGGTAGCTCCGGCATTCCCGGGTCGTGGGCTTCCAACAGCCCAGCTCTGCGTCATGCCTGCTGGAACATTGATCGACGAAATGGTGTTGTGTGTTGCCAAGGTAGCAACGATCATAGAATTATCCGCAGAAGTGGTAAATCCAGTAACGGTGATAGATGTTCCTTCATTACCACCGGTTTGATTTCCGTTACTTCCTCCAATGGGGTTAATCGGGTCATGACCTGTAACCCTTACTGAAGTAGCTCTCCATTCCCTGTTTGTACTTCTACCGAACGAATAGGAAGTGGGTTCACTGGCAGTGGCAGTTTTCCAGTATGCTGCTACCTGTGAATTACTACTCCCCCCGGTACGCAATATTATCAAGCTAAAACCTGCTGGAGGAGTAATTGTCGGGTTATCCCTGTCGGACAAAACAACAATGATCAAGTCATTTTCACTTAAATTGGAAGGTGCATTAACGGTGGCATTACCGCTGGATCCATTATTTTGCTGAAGGTCAGACTGATGCCAAACAGGTGGAGAGTTTTGTCCGTTCGCTGTACCTTTTAAAATCAGAATAATACCAGCCACGATTAGCAACGTGTGCATAATTTGGCTAAATCGGAGAAGTTGTACTAACTGGTGTAGATATGATTTCAAGATATAGTATTTTTTAAGGTTAAACTATCAAATTAGTTAAGCACAATTGCGCAGGTTTAGCTTTAAGAAAGCTGCTAGGAATACAGGATATGTTATGTTGAAGCTTTTCAGCTATTGAAAACGTTGATAAAAAGAATAAAACAAAAAGCTTTAATATGATATGTAACGTTGTTTTCATTGATCATTTTTATTTAGAAATAGCAGCATATTTTTGGAAATGTTTAGGCTTCAGATCATTCTCTTTGTTTTATAATTCAATGGATTCAATTAAGTTTTAGTTCTTGTGTTATAGCAATGCTTAGGACTACTCTCAATTAGCCAGTCGAAAGTTTTGCTCTGTTTTTCATTTCCGGATTGCTGTTTTCTTGTTTTCTTTATCCACGGTAAAATCCTCAGTCCTGATTTTTTCAATCAGTTTAAGCAATGCGATATTTTCGGCTAGTTTACGCTCAATGAGTTCAGCAAGCTCTTCACTTACATGATTCTTTTCATTCTTATTATTATCCCCCATCTTCGTATAAATAGATGTTAACGCGGATATTAACTGCACGGACAATAATGCTTAAGCATATTTGCTTAATAACATATATAATGTCCGGATTAAAATCCGACATTGTATTAATCACTAAGTGTAAAAAATTTCCGTCCCCCCTGGACGTAAATCAAGTGACAAATCTAAATGATTTAAGTAATACATTGCTTATTTAAGGGGTAACAAAAGGTAAACAATCAGTAAAATTTTTGGCACTTACTATAAGATCATGTTATATTCAACTGATAATCAATAAGAAGTAGATTGATAAATATATGAGTTCAAATATTTAATTAGGAGAATAGTAAATTGAGAAACTTTGGTATTGCAGTGAGAAAGTGGGGTATAATTCACGCTAGAGTTTCCAAAAAACTAATTAGATTGTCATTTGGCTGTATGCCAAGTTTTTTTCTTAGTCGAGATCGTGCAACCTTAATGCTATCAGGCGATTGCGATGTGATTGCAGCAATTTCCTTTGAGGTCATATTCAGCCGTAAAAATGCAGCCAACTTTTTTTCTGAAGGGCTAAGAGTGGGAAATTTTTTATTGAGCACTTTATAAAAATCTGAATGTACATCTACAAATCTTGCTTCAAATTCTTGCCATAAATTTTCGTTTGCATCACTTTGCAAAATTCCAATCAGCCGGTCAAATTTATTGCGTAGTTCATCAGGAAGTTCTTTACTCAGATACATGAGTTCTTTAGCAATTTGAGCAATGAATTCGTTTTTTTGCATCATGACCATTGCTTTCTCAGTGAGTTGCTTGTTTTTCGACTCGAGCATTTCATTGTTTCGTTTCAATTCCCTTTGAAGCCTGTTGGCTTCCTGTTCTTTTAATTTGATTTGCATCTGCTGGTTCTCAGTAGTAATCTGGTCGAGTAAACGTTTTGATGTGAGTGCCTGATTCTCCATTCTGATCATCTTGTTTCTTTGTCGCATAATGTATATCAATGTCATCGTAATTACAATTATCACAATGATCGAGAGCAGAAGCAATTGACTTCGCCGGATCAGATATGTTTGTTGCTGGTGCAGTTCCTGGATGTGCGTTGTGGCTCTTTCGGATTCATATGAAGATGCAAGTTCACCTAACATCAGTTGGTCAATGATTACCATCTGTTCACTGCCGAGTTCTTTTAATTTCAGTGAGATTCTGTTTTGCTCAGTATGATTGCCTAAAGCACGGTGAAACTTTTCCAAATGCACCAAACTCATCATGATCCCAATAAAATGTCCATTAGCATAGGTTTTTTCATGAAGCTTACTAGCCAATTCAAGGCCTTCAGGATACCTGCCTGTCTGATAATACAGTTCAGCCATGTTTGCATACCAGGATAAATCAAGTTCTTCGTCGTTTAGCGTAGAAAGACTTTTGGCATCTAAAAGACTTGCTTCAGCATCATTAAAATCACCATTCAGGATATTGATTGCAGCTTTTATTATCAAGGAGCTGGCCAGAATATCATAATATTTATACTTCTCACTCAATTCCAAAGCTTTTTCGTTGAAAGTTTGGGCCAAAACCAGATGATTGCCGTTTTCAGGGAAATGATGGTTTAACTCAAAATAGATGGCTGCCAAGCGATTGTAGACCTTGCATAATTGCAAGGGTTCTGATTTGATAAGTTTGTGGTTCAAAACATGATGTAAATACTCTATGCCTTTGACATAGTTACCGCCGGCACGAAAATTTTCAGCTAAATCAATTTTGATTCGTAAAATATTAAGCTCGTCACCTTGTTGTTCATAATACCATAGTGAATCAAAAAGTACCTTTCCTTGTGAAATGATTGAGCTCTCATTTCCATGACGAAATTGAGAAGCCTGTGCCATGCTGTCAGATAGGTCTCTGAAAAAGCTTACCTCAACAGGTTCAATACTATTAGGTGTACACGAGTATATGAATGGTACGATGAGAACCAATAAAAAAATGCGGTACCAGTTCAAAATGTAGGTGTTTAGTTTTGTTATCCTACTCAAAGAAGAATCTCGCATTTGCTTGATTATTTTATGGTTTATCGCTTTTTATTAGTCTATTAATGAAATATTTATGCTTTCAAGAAAACCAATCAAATTGTCACTGCTATTCAGTCCAAGTTTTTTTCTAAGCCTGGAGCGTGCTACTTTAATGCTGTCGGGTGATTGTGTGGTAATGGCAGCAATGTCCTTTGTGGTCATATTAAGTCGAAGGAAAGCAGCCAGCTTTTTCTCGCCTGGGGTCAGGTCAGGAAATTTTTCGTTTAGGGCCTTGTAAAATTCACTATGTACATCCACAAAACGGGTTTCAAACTCCTTCCAGAATTGCTCATCCTTGTCATTTTGCATTTCATTTACCAGCCGGATGAGTTTTGAGCTTGATTCATGAGGCAGTTCTTTACTTAAATAATATAGTTCTTGTGCAATACGAGCAATAAATTCATTTTTTTGCACCATAGCCATTGCTCGCTCTGTCAAATGTCTGTTGCGTTGTTCAAGTTCCTCACTTACTTTTACTTTCTCACTACGGTGTTGTTCAGCCTCAAGTTGAAGATAAGCTTGTCTGATCTTGCCTATCTTCACCAGCCGTCTTGAGTTAACAATAATCAAAGATGCTCCTAAAACCATTAAAAACAGGACGATAGACAATAGTACAAAAAGAATTTTCTGACTGCGTTGTTTTTGCCAGAGTGCCTGTTGTTCAATTTGAGAGATTCTAAGCTCTTTATCCAGCTCATACTGTAGAGTCAATCGGGTGTATTCATCCATCTTGTCCACATGAAAAATGCTGTCATTTATTTCAGCAGCGTAATTCTTTAGCTTGTAAGCTTCGTCATAATTATGCCGGTCAGCATAGAGGGAACTAAGATCATTTGCCGCTTTCATCACTGAACTCCAGTCAGCAGCCAGTTTACCATGCTCCATAGCATTCTGGTAATATGTTATTGCCTGACCTGGGTTACGCAACTTAGCATAATGGTTTCCAAGGTTATTATATATTTTGGCCATGAGTTCGTGATCTTGCACTTCAATTGCCAATGCCAAGGCTTCCTGAAAATGTTCATGGGATAGGCTGTCGTTACCTACACGTTTGTGGTAAATTCCAAGATTATTAAGTAGGTACATAGTGATGATGCTGTCATTCAATACCTTATTAATCTGATCCACTTCCATATAGGTCTTAAAGCTTGCATCAAGATCATCTCTGGCCATCGATATAGAACCGAGGTTGAAAAGGACAGATATTTGGTCAAATTCATCGAACAAGCCTGGTACTGATTTTTGCGATTCGCCCAGCAGTTCAAGATTTTGGCTGAAATATTGTTCAGCAAAGTCGTACATGCCCAGTGCGAAATAACTGTTTGCCAGTTTGTCGTAGATAACAAAAAGATTGAGCCATTGGCGTTGTGTACGGTCATCCAATGCAACAGTTTCGAGTGATGGTAATAATCGAATAAAGTAATCAATTGCAAGATAGTGGTTGCCCGTTTGGAAATAGATCTCAGCGAAAGCAGCATTTGTTCTGAAAATCAATGAATCAATTTCTGATAGCTGAGCTGCTTCATAGGCAATTTTATTCAACTTGAGTGCTGAGTCAGGATTGGTTTCCATCAATTCGCGTGTTTGCCTGAGCAGTTGGCTTACTTCATCCGCAACAGGGACATGAGCATACAATGTACCTTGAAGTGCAAGTAACATACAAACGCAGCCAACACATTTGATTAATCTGTTGTTTAGTTGCATGGTTGGGTCAACTTATTATAGTAAGCATACGAATATAGGCTAAAATTGTTACTAAAACAACAATTATGGACAGATGCATCTGATTTTTAGCGGCATGTATAATTAAGAAAATGAAGATCTATCTTTTTATGCGGAATTCCCGATGCTTGGAAACAAAGATTATTTAAGTGATGTTGTCGCAAAAGCATGCAAGGCCTCGGTGAGCTTTCCGATGCTATGATTATTCGGTGCCTGGAAGATACGCAAATCAAACTGAGGCAATACAGAGATCACATGATCAAAAATATCACTTTGCAAATCTTCGTATTCGGCCCATGCCTGCCTGTTGCTAAACACATATAGCTCTACAGGTAGTCCGGTTTCGGTTGGTTGGAGCTGTCTTACAAGCAGGGTTAAGCCCTGATGCACACGTGGATGGCTTCGCAAATAAGCTTTCATATAGGCCCTGAAAACACCCAGGTTGGTTTGTCTTCGTCCATTAACCAGGGTAGAGGTATCAATTTTGTTGGCTTTATTATATTCTGCGATATCGCTTTCCTTGTCTTCGATATAGTTTGCGATCAACTGAAACTTTTTAAATCTTTCCAACATCTCAGGCGTACAAAAACGCACACTTTCCATGTCGATGCTGATATGCCTTTTAATGCGTCGACCACCGGATTCCTGCATCCCACGCCAGTTCTGGAAGGAGTCAGTTACCAAGGCATAGGTTGGGATGGTACTGATTGTACGGTCCCAGTTTCGAACCTTTACCGTGGTGAGTGTGATCTCCATGACATCTCCATCAGCACCGTATTTTGGCATGGATATCCAATCGCCTATGCGGACCATGTCATTGAGCGAAAGCTGCAACCCTCCTACAAAGCCCAGTATGGGATCCTTGAAAATGAGCATGAGTACAGCGGATATGGTACCCAGGCCGATCAACATCGAGCCCAGTGATTGCCCGGCAAGGGTGGCAAATATCATAAGCCCGGCAGCAAAGAAAACGATGATTTTCAAAATCTGGACCAGTCCTTTCAGAGGTTTGTCCTTAGATATATTAAAGGTATTGTAGATATCATGGGCCGTTGAGATCAGGCTGTTAACAATCAGCGCCACCACAAATATGACGTAGATTTCGATGGTGTTTTGCACAAAATGGAAAGCAGTTGGAAAGGAGGGAAGTGTCGAAGGCGCAAAGAGATTGATAATATAAGATGGGACAAGATAGGATACTCTGGAAATCAGCTTGTTCTTGATCAGAAAATCATCATATTTATTCTCGGTGCGATGGACAAATGCAATAACCGTACGTTTTAAAATAAACCATGTGAGGTAAAATGCGATAACAGCGATAATAAACAAGCTGATAAAACTGATGCTTTCGGCAATGATCAGGACGGTACGTTCTGACAGCTGTAGCGGTTCAATTGTTTTAATGGTGATTTGTCGGATAAATTCAAACATGGCAGTCTGTTTATTTTGTTAATCTGGTCTGTTTATGGAAAACTTTGGCTTTCATATGAAAATCATTGTTCCTGAAAGTAAGTTACTGATATAAGAAAAACCTCGATTAGAATTATATAACTGAACTCAAATTACTTTCTGACAATACATTTAAATTTTTATGCTTAAAGCATATGAGGTCTGGTGCCTTGAATTGTTGTAGACCCTGTAATGATTGATTTATGTCAAAGGTATTTGATTGCTTCGAGGTACTTTTCATAAATAAAAAGGAGCTTGCCCTGACAGCTCTGCTCATCATATATTCTAACAAAATCAAGCACTCCGTATCTGTCGTACATATGTGTTAAAGCTGCATCATAATTGTTATCCTCTACATTATGCTTAATGCTCATTGAGATTTGTTCGAACACCTCCCAATCAAGCTTTAAGGGCATCTGTAAGTAATACATTTCCTTCCAGTCAGCATCATTATAAATACCTTCTGAAACTGGTTTAAGCCTGAAATATTTAGTGATTTTGATCAGGCTGCTGTACTTGGATACTTTTTCCTCATGTCTGAATTCAATACCTTGGTGCTCAAAAGCTTTTACAAGCTCACCAACATGGCTATAATGCAGGTCTTTAATTCGTATAACCCATGCCGGCTCATTAAATAGTGTAATACCCCCCGGTGCCCCGTCAAAGCGGTGTGGAAAGCTTGTCTTGATCTGCTTGATCGCACGGATAATGCTATCATCACCATAGCGATGTTTTGTCACAAGAAATAAAGATTTTGGATCGGTACGGTCAGGAACTGTTGTACCGTGATATCCGGGAAAAGGAAAAAGAGATTCCAGGACCAATGCATTACATTTGGTGTCATCTTCAACCGATGCCAGGTTTTCTTTTTTTGTGATCGCACCAATGGACTGGATAGTAGTTTGTTCCATATTAAAACCTTTGTTAGTTGTTTGTCTATTTCTCTGTATTATGGAGCGAAGATAAAGAATAATTCAGCTGTTTTCAAAATCAATTTTATTTTAGTCAAGACTTTTTTAGCATTAGAAATTGGCATACTGTCTTGATATCACTAATGTTAAATGCTGATAATTCCAATCTGATAATGGGTATCGTAAAGAAAAAGCCGTTTTAAGTTAGCAGGCTTATTTTCAATTACATTCGGTCTTTATTCTCATTAATTCGTTGTAGTTGCTTCCGGTAAACACGCTCCATCCCTTCGCGAAGTGAGATTTTTGGTTTCCAACCGAATTTTTCGTTGACAAGCGTCATATTGGCATAGCGTGAGTGCACTCCTACCGGTTTATCGAGTAAAGGCTTAATAGTAGGGTTGTAACCTGCAATGTCAGCAAATACTTCAATAAGTTCCAGGAAAGAAGTCAGGCGACCTGATCCAATATTGTATGCCGAACCGTCATTGACATGGTCCATAAGCAAATGGATGAAATCGATCACATCATCAATATGTACAAAGTCACGGCCCTGCTTGCCCGAACCCCATACTTCAAAAGGATCCTCGAGGCCTGCGGCACGTGCTGCTATAGCCGGCACGGGATAAGAAAGTTCCTGGTCTTCGCCATAACCAGAAAATGGTCTGATACACACCACTGACACTCCATAATGTTTAGCTGCAATATGGGCCAGGAACTCCCCTGTGAGTTTACTCCAACCATAAGTCATATCTGGTGTGCCCAGATTTTTATTGAAATCGATATCACCTTCAGACAGTGCAACCGCTTCATCGGTGGTTTGAAGACTTATCGGATAGGCAGCGCTGGAACTTGGATAAAGCACCCTGGCGGGTTTATGCTGGGTGACCCAGTAAAAGAACTCAGCATCAATGGACAGGTCCAGTGCCACCACCATCGGATCACCCTCGATTTTCATGCGTCCACCAACGATAGCAGCAAAATGGTATACATCACTAAATTTTTCGAAATCCAGATGGTATCGCTCCTGAAGATAACGCGGGTTCTCGCGCATATAGAATAAAAGGTTTCGAAAATCTCCTTTCCAGAAATAAAGCCTTTTCTGTTCACCGATTATTTCGAGATCATCTAACCAGACTGATTTATAACCACCAAGCCATTCGCTGGGATGACGTCCGATTGAAAGGTCGTCAACCATAAAAACGCTGTCGTTTGTTGTATCTAATATACGTTTTACCATGTTGCGGCCAACAAACCCGCAACCTCCAGATACCAGATGAAATTTCATTGAATTATTATTAAGTTTTGAAGTTAATTTTTGATGCGATACCATATTCATCCTTATTGCCTTGATTATTTCGGGAGATGAGTTCAGCCAAAAAGCCGGTCATGAATAATTGTGTACCGATGATCATGGCTAAAATCCCGAAATAAAACAATGGCCTTTCGGTCATTCTGTAACCTTCCATAAAGAATTTTGCATAGGCCAGATAGGCTGCAATAGCAAATCCCACAAAAAAAATCAGTGTGCCTAAAGTGCCGAAAAGGTGCATCGGCCGTTTGCCGAATTTGGAAATGAATGTGATGGACAGCAAGTCGAGGTAGCCTTTGATGAACCGGCTGAGCCCATATTTTGTCCTGCCATATTTTCGCTCGTGATGTTCGACAATTTTTTCACCAATCTTCGAAAATCCACTCCAGCGTGCAATTACGGGTATATAACGATGCATTTCGCCGTGTACCTCAATGCTCTTTATCACTTCATTTTTGTAGGCTTTTAGTCCACAATTGAAATCGTGTAGCTTAATACCACTGATCTTTCGGGTGGTAAAATTGAAGAATTTTGATGGGATGGTTTTCCCGATCGGGTCGTGCCTTTTCTTCTTCCAGCCTGACACCAGGTCAAAGCCCTCATCCATAACCATCTTATAGAGTGCAGGAATTTCGTCGGGACTGTCTTGTAAGTCAGCATCCATGGTGATGACCACACTGCCATTGGCATGTCTAAATCCCTCATTCAGTGCTGCTGATTTGCCAAAATTTCGCCTGAAACGTAAAGCTTTAATCGAGCTGTTTGTTTTGGCCAGATCTGAAATGACTTGCCAGGAAGCATCAGTTGATCCATCATCAACAAAGATAATTTCATAGTTGTAATGCCCATCATCCAACACACGAACCAACCATTTGGTAAGCTCACTCAGCGATTCCTCCTCGTTTAGCAGGGGTATGACAACGGATATATCCATTACTTATATTGTGGCTTGATTGGTTTTGTCTTTTTTAATAAAGGCAGCGATGATCGCTCCTAAAACAATAGATACTAAAGGAGATATCCATAGGCTTGATATAAGACTCTTTGTAGGATTAATTTGCCCTTCGATTCGATCCAGAATTTTATCAATATCAGCATCACCAAGTCCCATACCTTCCAGTGAATAGATCATTTTATCTATCATCCTTGGCATATAATCCGGGTCAACCCATGTGTTGAGAACATAATTGAAAACAGCATTTAACCACATTGCCGCCAATAAAGCGATGATGCAGCCCAGCCAAGCAGGCAAATAGCTTATTTTCTTACCCATTTCTATATCGCGCATCCTGTTTGTGCCAATCACTGCAGCTATGATCATTATGGCAAATGTGATGAGGCCGTTCACAATCGAAAAGGCCCAATGGAAGATGTTTACATCAAATGCATATAGTATGGCACTATATACAATGAGGATAAGCCCGGCTACCAAGCCAGCCTTGAAAGGGAATTGAAATGTTTTCATAATTATTTGTTTTTAGTGAAGGTGTTAATCAAACCACTCAATGTGTTTTGGATTTATGGAATTTCTTTTCGCAAAAATAGCAATAATGATTGCAAATATGGATATCAGTATCAGATTTACAAAGCCATAATAGATAGCCAGGTTGCAGGGACTCATCAGCGCATGCAACTTATTTTGGTCAAGAGATGAATTTCCTGTGCTTAATGTGTTTTGGAGTTCTGCTTCGACAATATAAATGCGCGCCTCAAGGGCAGATGGATTTATATATGTGTAAACCAAGTATATAGTAATTGAAGTTATGATGAGCGCGAGGACCCCTGTTATCAAATTCAACAGGCAGGCCTGACCAAACGAAATTCTGCGACTGGCATTTATACTTCTATGCCTGATGGATGCAAAGATCATCACAACTAATGGCAAGAGATAAATAAAAAT
>CALAZZ010000283.1 GCA_937926515.1 uncultured Bacteroidales bacterium
TGAAGGTATACAGGATCAGATCGCCAACTTCGGCTGCTGATGGATCACCCTGGTAGTCGCCTTCCTTGACAAGGGCGATGGAGGGGTCTGTGGGCAGGTCGGTAACAGTCGGATCGTCGTTGTCAACGTCCGTACCAGAGGTATCGGTTACGGTGCCGCCGTCCGGATCTTCACCCGTTGCCAAAGCCTGGTTTACAACCTCTCCGTTGTCAATGTCGGCTTGTGTGATGCTGTAAAGGAATGTGACTACGCCTACCTCGGCAGGTTCCAGCTCATCGGGCACAACGGCAAGGCCGCTTACCCCGATGGTGGCATCGTCTATGACAAGACCGCTTACGGTTACATTGCCCGTGTTGGTCACGGTGAAGGTATACAGGATCAGATCGCCAACTTCGGCTGCTGATGGATCACCCTGGTATGCACCTGTTTTCACGAGTGCGATGTCTGGCTGCTGATTAGCCGTTACCACCTCATCATCACTTACCTGATCAACCGGCTGCGGATTACCCTCGCCATCGTTGTACGTACCATCAGCAGTAGCCGTATTGGTGTAGGCGCCAATGTCCACGTCGGGTTGGGTGATGGTATAGGTGGCTGAGTAAACCCAGGTTTCGCCTACATCTAGTATGGAATTGGTGTTAACATCGCCAGAAATATATGCTGGTCCAGTTGTAGCCTGGAAATCATTAACATCAATATTACTGATGGCTGTATTGCCCGTATTTTGAACGGTTATGGTGTATGTAATTACATCCCCAGCGGTGGTGTATGTTGCAGGATCAGCAGTTTTCAGAATGCTGATTTCCGGAATAATGTCTGCTTCAACAGTTTCATCATCTTCAAATGTGGGGGTATCAACAGGATCGATAAGGCCGGGCCGTTTCCCTATTACGGATGCGGTATTTGTAAAGTAGCCCCTGTCCATATCAGATTGTGTAATGGTGTAGGTGGCGGTGTAAACCCAAATTTCGCCAACATCAAGAATTTGATCATCTCCAGTATCACCTGAAACATAAGTAATGTTTTCAGCATCCGGGTCGCTTACGATCACTTCCGTTACCGGAATATTACCGGTATTCTCCACTGCAATCTCATAAACCAATACCTGACCAACGGCATTGTATTTCTCTGCATTTTCGTCACCATCAATTGAAAACAGTGTTTTAGTGATATCCATACACACACTTCGAATAGTGTATTGGAAATCAACTACACAATCGTTGGCATCTTTAATATAGAATGTATAGGTGCCAAATACCAAATCGGGAAACTCTATCGATTCCTGGTAGTTTTCATCATCCATGCTATACTGATAGGGGGGGGTGCCTCCTGAGGCATTCACAAACACAGTTGTAGTTTCTTCCTCGCATGTGAGTACAAAATCAGTAAAAGTTGCAGTGATTTCATCAGGTTCAGTAACTTCTGCATTCATTACAGCCTGACACCCATTGGCGTCCGTGACCGTTACGTTGTAAGATCCTGCAGGTACATCCTGAATGTATGGGGTAGTAGCTCCTGTGTTCCATAAATATGTATATGGAGGCGTGCCACCAGTAGCTGTAACGAATACGGCTCCATCTGAACCACCGTAGCAGCTTACGTCACTATTGGGATCGTAGAATCCCATCAGACATTGGTTGATGTGTTGGATAAATCCGTCATGGCCTGAACCTGTTGTCGAAAAGGCAAAATTACCTTGTCCGGGAGGAGGGTTAAATACAACAGTACCAGTATTGAAGTATCCAACTCCTACAAGATTTCCATATACATCCATATCCAGACCAAGGCCTGAATCGTTATTTACACCACCATAATTTCTTGCCCATCGAAATATTCCATCTGAATCAAGACTTACATAGACTATGTCAAGATTTCCATTCGTAGACAGGTAGTAGTTTTGTAAGGGATCTGGATTAAAGTCAGTGTTAACCCCAACTCCCATTTCACCAGAAATGTACAGATTTCTCTTTGCGTCTACAGCAATATCTCTTCCAACATCAAATCCTCCACCACCCATTGATTTAAACCAAATTAAATTACCTGCTGAATCAAGTTTGAGCGCAAAGACATCATCATTACCTGCTGTTGAAACTCCCAAACTTGTATTTCCGCCAATGTCCCCTATGGAAGGTGATCCAACGTATGAACCTGTTACTAAAATATCGCCATTGGTGTCATTAATCAATGCATTGCCTTGCGATGGTCCAGTGCCAGAGCCAAGTCTTTTTGTCCAGATGTGATTACCATCTGTATCTCTTTTGTGTATGAATGCATCGCGGGTACCTAGACTTACAAGGTTGTATGCTGGGCCAGCAGGATTAAAGTTTACAGTAGCACTAAAGTAACCCGAAACAAATACATCACCATTATTATCAGTGGTTATAGATGTAGCTGCATCCTGATTGGTATTTCCCATTCCACTGATCCACAACAAATCACCTGACGGATTTAATTTTGCAATAAAAATATCTTCCCCGCCCGCGCTAGCAAGGTTAACTGTACCACTTACAGGCAATGGAGTACCATCGAACTCGGTTAGGCTATTATTAAAAAAACCGCTTACGAAAATATTTCCATTTTGGTCCAATGCAATACCAGTACCTGCATCATCATTGTTTCCACCGATTTTCCTTGCCCAGATAAAGTTGCCGTTTGTATCAAGCTTTAATATAAAGACATCATTAACAGATATGCTGTTGTTAAAAGAACTTAGCGAATTGGTTTGGTCAGGGTTTGGATTAAAATCAACTGTACCGGCAAATTCACCTGTTATATACAGATTGGCTGCATCATCCAGGACAATGTCATAAGGGCGATCGCGGCCACTATTACCCATATTGAAAATCCAGATACAATTTCCATTTACATCTGTCTTTTTAATAAAAATATCTCCGTTGATGTTACCAAATCCTGAAATTCCAGGACAAAGGTTTGAGGTTTCCATGTCTCCATTAAAATAGCCAACCGTGTAAACATTGCCTAAATGGTCAGTTGCAACCGATGTTCCACGTGCGTTTTGTGAATCAGTATCTGGATTCAGATGAATTGCCCAATCCACATAATCATCAGAAGGAGTATCACACTCAAACAGTTCGACCGCCAGAGGCTCACCTGCCTGGCTATGCTGGCTGTTTGAGCTGTTGTTGTTAGTGTCGGTTTCTGTAACGCCAATAGGTGCAGTCACTGTTGCTGTGTTCGTCAGGTTACCTGTAAACTCGCAACCAATTGTGCCGGTCACGGTGTAAACTATACTGTTTCCGGGACCAGCTGCTATGCTTACCTGCTCATCAACGATATTTCCTGTTCCGTTCATGTTTACGGCTGAAGCACTACCATTGGTGGCAACCGACCAGTTTACATCAGTTAAAGCACTGTTAAAGAGATCGTTTACCAATGCATTCACCACATCACTGGGCCCGTTGTTGGTAACGGTAATGGTCCAGGTAACCTGCCCGCCAGGAATGTAGGTGGCTGGGGTGGCCAGTTTGACTATTTCCAGGTCGGCTTCAATGCCAAGGGGAGTAATGGTATCGTCCTCATTATTTAATAGGTTTAGGTCGGTAGTCGAGCTGTTAACAACTGCGTGATTGGCGACATCCTCAGTAGCATCACTGTTTACTGTAGCAGTAATTGTGATGGTTTCGGTTGCGCCTACCACCAGCGTACCTATGGTCCAATTTGGAGCAGTCCAGCTACCAGCAGTAGCTATTGCACCTAAAAAGCTAAGATCAGCTGAAAGATTATCAGTAACTACTACATCCAGTGCGTCGTTTGGGCCTAAGTTTGTGGCAGTAATGGTAAAAGTGATGGTTTCGCCGGCCACAACATAGGCTGGCAAAGCCATTTTGACAAGTTCAAGGTCAGCTGACTGCGGATCAACGTCTGCTTCATCCTCATTGTTATCTAAATCAG
>CALAZZ010000284.1 GCA_937926515.1 uncultured Bacteroidales bacterium
TACTCACAGGAGGAAATATTGATTTGAATAAATTACCCTGGATTGCATCATGAGTGCGGGAACCCTATACCTTATTCCATCTTTACTGGGCGATACTGATCCTGATCAGGTATTGCCGGCTGGTACTATTGAACGTATGCGTACCATAGACCATTTTATTGTAGAGCAGGTAAGAACTGCCCGTCGCCTTTTAAGCAAAATAAATACATTAAAGCCAATCGACAAAATACAATTCTTTGAGCTTAATAAACATGCTTCAATCAAGGAGATTCAAACCTTCATCGAACCAATTTATGATGGTAAAGATGTGGGGCTAATGTCAGAAGCCGGTACACCATGCATTGCCGACCCGGGTGCTGTAATCGTTGAAATGGCGCATGAAGCTGGTATTCGCGTAATTCCATTATCGGGCCCTAATTCGATAATTATGGCACTAATGGCTTCAGGCTTAAATGGCCAGTCATTTGCCTTTCATGGTTACCTGCCTATTCATAATGCTGCACGTGAAAAGGCCATAAAACATATCCAATCACTGAGTATACAGCTTCATCAGACTCAGATATTTATCGAAACACCATTTCGAAACAACCAGTTATTTGCGGCCTTGATCCGTGTTTGTAAGCCTGGGATGTATTTGTGTATTGCGACCAATATTAGTCTGATCAACGAAAAGATCATTACACGCACTATCGAAGAATGGAAAAAATATAAACCTGACTTACACAAAAAACCTTCGGTTTTTCTGTTAGGGCACAAAAAAACCTTGTAAGGATAGGCCAAAACAAGGTTTTCGAATTTAATGCACCGCTGATCAGTGCTGATGTCCATGAGGGCCATGAACGTGGCCGTGATCAATTTCCTCTGTTGTAGCTTCACGCACATCGATGATTTCACCTGAAAAGTGAAGATCCTGACCGGCTAGCGGATGATTAAAATCCATCTTAACAGACTGATCGGATACTTCCATCACGATACCATCCAGAGGATTCCCATTTTGGTCCTGCATGGTAATCTGGTTACCTATTTCAAGAAGACCATCCTCAATTTTACCATCCACAACAAAGATATTCTTATCCAGATCAAGTATTGCTTCCTTGGTAGGTTGACCATATGCCTCATCAGAATTGAGTTCAAAACTGAAATTATCTCCTGTTTGTAAGCCATTAAGGCTTTCTTCAAACTTCGGTAAAAGTCCACCTACACCAAATAAATATACAAACGGCCTGTCTTTTTCCACTTTTTGAATTAACTGCCCGCTGGCATCATTTTGCCTTAGTTCGTAAGTCAGGGTTACTACTTTTTTGTTTCCAACTTTCATATTATGTAATTTAGATTTGCAATCAGCTGAATATCAGCATTATTTTTTTGCAAAGGTAAAAAGAATTATTCACTTGGTTTTTTATTGATTTATAAGGAGTTGCAACCATACTTAAGGCTGTTTAACAAAAGATCTTTCAAAAGGACTGTCAAATAATCAGGTCTGTGGCATAGAGTCATCCACAGCCTAAAAATCAATTTTGCTTTACAGTCAAGATGTGATTTAATCGCCTGGCCATATCCGGGTGACTATATTTGAAAAAAACATATAAAGGATGGGGAGTAAGGTTGCTCAGGTTTTCTTTGGTTAGATTACGCAAACCACTGATCAAAGCCTCGGCATACCCGGCTTTAGCCGTAAAAGCATCAGCTTCATATTCAAAACGACGACTCAACATATTGCTGAAAACTCCCATTATGAACGATATTGGGGTATAAAGCAAAACAAAGGCGAGCAAACCAATATGAAATGAATGATAATCAACGCCAAATGAGCCTGACAAACTCGTGACATCCAATGCCAAACCAAGGAGCAATAACATCATGCCCGTTTGAACAATGGAAACAAATAGTAGTTTTCGAATATGGCCGCATTTATAATGACCTGTTTCATGAGCTAATACAGCTATTACTTCATCTATGGCAAGCTTCTCGATTAGTGTATCAAACAGCACTATTCTTTTTTGCTTGCCGAACCCACTGAAATAGGCATTGGCCTTGTTGCTGCGTCGCGAACCATCCATGACATAAATATCCTTCAACGAAAAACCTGTTTTGAGTGCAAATGCCTGTATTCTTTCTTTCAACTCACCATCCTCCAGGGGTGAAATTTTATTAAACATTTTCGCAATAAAATGACTGCCATACCCTGAAAGAGCAAGTATGATCAGGCTCATTAATGCCCAGGCAGGTATCCAAAACCAAAATCCCAGGGCTTCCCAAGTTCCGATCAGCAATGTCAACGCAATCCCTCCAATAACCAGAGCCAACATCCAGGCTTTTATTTTATCAATAAAAAAAGTCCCAATCGTAGTGTTATTAAAACCAAATTGCTCTTCGATCACAAATATTTTATATAAATCAAATGGCAATGAAAGCAGGTCAGACAATAGCCCCAACATACCAAAAAACAACAGGCCTTTAAGTATAGGATGGCTGGAAACCTGGCCGGCAAAGCCATCAAACCATGCAAAACCATGGAACCACAGCAATGAAATCACGATTATAAATCCAAGCCCTGAATGTATCAGCCCTATTATAGATGATCTTTTCTGATACAATTGTGATTTTTCATATCGTTCCTGATCATAAATATCACTGACTATCTCCGGTGGTTTTGACTGCATCCTTGTGCGGTTGAGCAATGCTAAAAACAGTTGCATTATAAAGTCAAACGATAGGAAAATGATGATAATGAGAAGTAAGGTGTCCAAGTTTTACTGCTATTTATTTGGTGTCGAATTTATTAATAAGCTCCATTCATCTTTCGGATAAGCCATTCCACAAACAGCAACGATGTAAGCAATAGAAACAACCAGCCATAACCAATTAAGGGTTCATACCGCTTATTGTAGTTGGTAACAGGTGCAATACGTTCATCCTGAATGAGCTTATCTGTAAGAGATAGCATTTGTTCGGGATAAACCATATACCCATTTGTTTGCCTCGCAAGTGCATACAACAAATCATGATTTGCCACAGTATTTTGAGCTTCGAGCGAACCTTTCAAAACCCTGAAATGACCACCTACTGATAATTTTTCACGCCCTAATTCGGTTTCAGCCCGGTAAGTATATGAACCTTCCGGCAGTCGGCCTGCATTAAGGGCATAGGTAGATTCGACAGGCTGAAATGAAAAAAGATATTGCTTTTTATCTTCTTCATTTTCAATGATCATGCTTAGTTCATTCTCATTGATAAGCTCCAGGCTGGGATTGTAAAGTTCAGCGGTGAATTTAATTTCTTGATTGATAAGAAATTCACGATCTGAGTGAACCTGTAGTGGTTTGTTATCGACTCTAATAACCAGATAGTTAATTAGTTTTGAGATCAGTGTGTTGAAAGCCTCATGGTTGCCATTTTGTAAAAAATCATGTAATCGCCAGCGCCAGATTCCTGTACCGGAGATAAATGCTGTTTTACGACTTTGACTATCGGTTAAAACTGCCATCAATGGCACGTCGGTCTCAATGCCTCTGATTTTTTGATTGAGTAGGAAATTGGCAGAAATGATCATATTATATTCTGCGAGATGAGCTGAAACGGGAGGAAAACGACCAATACGTTCGCGAAATGTCTGGTCAATGGTAAAGAGTGTAAAATTATTCCCTACCGTCGGGAAGGCATCTATTATTTGCGGCCTGCCGGAAACCTGGATATTCAAACCGGTTTGTAAGCGATTGAAGTATTGCAAATTCGTTTGGCTACCGGTTATAAATATAGCCGGCAGGTCAGGGTCAGAACTCATCAGTGTTTCTATTTGTCGGAGATCATTTAGGCTAGCAGGAAGTTGATGAAGTATAACCAGGCTGTACGGTTGGGTAACCTCTGTAATCTGACGTGAAAATATTAGATCAATATCATAATGATCTTCGAGTGTTGCTTGTATGGCACCAATGTCAGGGTGAGGTGCTGCTGCAAGAAAGAGAATGCGCTGTTTTTCTTGTATAATATCCACATAGAAATCCTGGCTATTGTTGGTCAGGTTTGTCTCTTGTGGCAGATTGCTTATTTCTGCCTTATAACGTTGTTGACCTGTGCCTTCAGGTCTGATATTGAACACAATAGATTTAGAAAAACTATTAGAGACGATTTCAATCTGCTGTTCATTAATGATTTCGTTGTTATGCCACAAGGTGAGCCTGGCCTCATGACCCATAGCCTGATGAGCTGATATCGTAACTTCGACAGGAAATTCTGATTGCTGATAAACGATTTTGTTATAGCGCAGATCATGAATGGCAAGGTCAGGTCTGCGTGTGGTGTCACCTAAAGGAATTGTAATAACCGGGAACCTCAGACCTCGAGATGCAAATATGGGATTGATGCCCTTATTGAATAAGCCATCAGAAAACAACAGCATTGCGCCTATGTTTTTGTTATGCCAGGTGCGCTCCAACTTGTTTAACAACATGGACATATCAGTTTGCTGATCGTTGTAATTGGGTGTGGTACCTTCAGTGACTTGCTGCCCAAATAGATAACCAACAGTTGTGAATTGGTTATCAAGAGCTTTGATTAAACTATCAAGTCTGTCCAGGTAAGAAGTTTTATAAAATACAGAATCCTGATTATAGATCAGGGAAGCTGAATTGTCGTGGGCAATCAGGATCACAGGCGGTTCTGTCTCTTTTTTCAATCGAAGCAGGTAAGGGCTCATCAAAAGTGCCAGAAGAGAAGCTACAACCACAAATCTTAGAATGAATACTACAGCTGTGGTTGATTTACCCATCCTGTTGGAAGGATTTGCCCAATATAATATGCCTGCGTATATTATACCTCCAAGCAGACAAAGCATGATGAACCATGCAGGTGAGTCAGTTATAAAACTAAAGTTTGACAAATTTATGGGTTTTTGTATGAGTTAAACCGGTTAGAGAAATACTTATGGCAGTATGAATATCCCTGACATAGAAGACCTTTAGCAGGATGGAAAATGGGTTTAAATACTTAAGGTATTATGTACTCATTCCACCACAAACACTGATGACTTGCCCCGTAACATATTGCGACAGCTCGCTGGCAAGAAAGACAGCTGCGTTGGCAACATCTTCAGGTTTACCGCTTCGGCGCAGTGGAATGGTACTGATCCACTGTTGGCGGATGTCATCCGGCAATTTGTGTGTCATCTCCGTTTCGATAAATCCAGGCGCAATGGCATTGCACCTCACACTACGGCTGCCCAACTCCTGTGCAATCGATTTTGTGAAACCAATCATACCGGCCTTTGATGCAGCATAGTTGGATTGGCCAGCATTTCCATTTACACCGACCACAGAGCTCATATTGATAATGGATCCGGATTTTTGTTTAAGCATGGTTCGCTGCACTGCTTTTGTCAGGTTGAAAACTGATTTCAGGTTAACTGCCAGAACGGCATCCCAATCTTCTTCGCTCATCCGCATCAACAGATTGTCCCTGGTAATCCCGGCATTATTTATAAGTACATCAATACGGCCGAAATCTTTTAAAACAGTCTCGGCCAGAAGCTCACTATCTTCATATGAAGCTGCATTTGAAGCATATCCCTTTACTTTTACCCCCAAGGCAGCAATTTCGTCAACGGTAGTCTGCATTTGCTCATCATCACGTAGGTCACTGATTGCGATCAATGATCCCTCTTCAGCAAATCTAATTGCGAGTGCTTTACCAATTCCACGTGCTCCACCCGTTATGAGCGTTACTTTTCCATCAAGAAGTTTCATCAGCATTAATTTTTTGTTTGTGTGGCCAAAGATAAAAAAAACTGTAGTGGCAATTACCTGAACTGAGCTGCCTTTTAGTATAAACATATCGGCATGCTCATTGCAAACTGAATGATGTTGAAAAATCTTCCCAGCCAGCAGTATACTCTATTTAAGTCAGGGATTATGCATAATTTCAGACCAAAGTAGGTTCAGCTTTTGTAAAGTCGGGATAAGTTTTCGAAATATTATCAATCTCAGTTGTGTGGTGATCTTATTATTTAATTAATCTGAATGTTGCTTCATTTCATCACTCATCTTTTTTACTTTTTCTTTCAGCTTAAGTTTGAAGGTGATTACTTTCTCAAGCAGTTCAGGCTGCTGGGTGGCAAGGATCTGTGCAGCTAATATGCCTGCATTTCGAGCGCCATTCAGAGCCACCGTGGCTACGGGAACACCGGCAGGCATTTGTAATATGGAAAGCACCGAATCCCATCCATCCATGCTATTTGTTGATTTTACGGGCACCCCAATAACAGGCAAAGGCGTTAAAGAGGCGATCATGCCTGGTAAATGTGCTGCTCCACCGGCGCCTGCAATAATAATTTTACAACCTCTAAGATGTGCATTCTTGGCAAAATCAAACATTTTATCAGGTGTGCGATGAGCCGAAACAATATCCATTCCATACTCAATGCCAAAATCTGTTAGTGCTGAAGCGGCTTCGTTCATAACCTCAAGGTCGGACTTGCTGCCCATGACAATCATGACTTCTTTCATAATGTGTGGATTAAGGGTTTAAAAATGGCTAACTAAAGCAGGCCATCTGATTTGAATATTACGCACATGATTTGATCACAAAGATATGACTTTGAGTGTGTTTTTTACCATGATTGCTTTTTCTTTCGCTTCTTTGATGGAGGGTGCAGTTAAAGTTACGTGCCCCATTTTTCGATGTGGTCTTGTTTCGGCCTTGCCATATAAATGTATGAATGCTTCTGGCATAGCCATGACCTTTTCAGCTCCATGGTAAAATACCGGTCCACTATAACCAGGCTCACCGGTAAGGTTAACCATAACGGCCGGACGAAGCATTTCAACACTTCCCAATGGAAAATCCAATATGGCTCTCAGGTGTTGGTCAAATTGTGATGTTGCCCACGATTCAATACTAAGGTGTGCACTGTTGTGTACACGTGGGGCGCATTCGTTTATCAATATGTCTCCACTATCATTCACAAAGAGCTCAACAGCCAACAGGCCGACAATACTTAGTTCTCTAGCTAGCCTAGCAGCTATCTGACTTGCGCTGTTGATCACTTGTGAAGACAGATTGGCAGGGCAAAAAACATATTCCACCTGATTGGCAATGGGATGGAATGCCATTTCCACCGGTGGAAAAATAACGATTTCGCCTCTTTGGTTTTGTGCAACTACTATGGCTATTTCAGTTGAAATGGACATGTGTTTTTCAATAAGTCCTTCAACATCCGGAATGCTTTTAAGGTCGTCTTCTGATTTAACCACAAAAACACCTCTTCCATCGTAACCACCTGTTGCTGCTTTCCATACGAATGGCAGATCAAAATTATATTGCTTTAATTTATATAACAATTCTTTGTTGTTCTGAACTGGAAACCAATCAGCAGTGGGTAAATTGTGGTTGTCATAAAATGTTTTTTGATGCACTTTATTTTGTATTAATGCGATCACTTCAGGCTGAGGAAAGACTTTCTTTCCCATATTTTGTAAATTTTGCAGTGCTTCAGTATTTACACCTTCAATTTCAATTGTAATTACCTCGCAGTCAGCACCAAAATTCATGACGGTATCAAAATTGTTAAAGTTTCCCTGGACGAATTCCTTGCAAGAAAAGGCAGCAGGTGCTTCAGCTGTGGGGTCAAGTATTTTGGTGTATAGATCATATTTACGTGCTACGTCAGTGAGCATTTTACCCAATTGACCTCCACCGAGAATTCCTATTTTTTTTGAATTACTTGAAAAGTAGCTTTGCATCAACTCTCTGTTTTTGTTTCTGATATTTTTATCTGGCTATTAGCTGTGGATGTGTCAGATGAAACAATGGTAGCTTCACCCTCATCGAAAGCGTTTTCTTTCGGAAAAAAGAATATGACAGGTTTTTGCCATGCCAGTTTCCAAATGGCAATTGTAATTAGCGATAATTCTGACAAGGGTATTCGTCGTGACCGAAATGCAAGCCCAAGGGAAAAGCTGAAGCTTACCAGAAAATTGACCAGGCCAATTAATCCAACTCCGATTACGGCCCAGAAAATCATCCAGAATCCTGCACCAAAGTTTCCGCCATATAAGCTAAGGGCCAGGTCTCCACTTGCAAACGTAATGTGTCTGATATCCAAATTCAATCCCAGAAAAATACCTACACTGGCTGTTGAGCCCATGAAGACACCAAACCAGAAATTGGACACGATACCTGCCCATTTTCTTTCGTACCATTTTGATAATTGTTGTGCCCGCAAAGGACCAATCATTAATTTGAGCAGTGGGTGCTCCTGTATGCGGTAATAGATTTGATTGTGCTTGTCTTTGTTGGCTGTGCTACCTGAAATAAGACCTGAAAGAAACAGGTAAAAACCTGCAATGGCAGCATGGAACAGGGCTAGCGAATGGATTGGGCTAATTTTGATTATCATCTGTTCCCATTTGGCTTCAGCAATGTTATGTCCTGCGACAAGGTCTATTATCCAAATACCCAATAGTGCTATTGGAAAAGCCATAAAGACATTGCCAACAAAAGCAATAAACTGTGATCGGAACAACCGGGCGAATAGGAGTGCAAAAGCGGTGTGTTTCTGGTTTGATTTCGCTTTGGATTCCATACCTTTTTTTAATGCATTGATTATGGTAGAGGCCGTCATGGCCGGTTGTTTTGTTGCCAGTGTGAAGCCGAATAAATAAATGGCAATGAAACCAAATGAATAGTTCATGCTGTAGAGGAAAGCACTACCAAAATCACTCACCTCGAATTTTGAAAGTAAGAGCTTGGTAATAACCAAAATACCTACAATAAGTCCGCCGCCAAGAGCAGTTTTGAGCATATTGAAGTAGGCTTTTCTTGTTTCGGTGATATAATGCTCTCCTGTTTTGGCGGTATGTTGGGTAATTTCAAATGACAGCAATTGTGTGCTGTCGCTGACAAGCGATCGCAGATTATTTTGGTAGCAGTTGTATTGGATAAGCTTTAGGGCCAGTTCCACTTCATTTTTTCTAACCTCATCCGGCTTTTCTGCAGCTAACAGAGGGATTAATATTTTTAATCTTTGAAGCTGTTGCCTGATTCGCAGCATATTTTGGTTTACCCTGAGCGAGATGCCATATTTACGGCTGTTGCTAAAGGCTTTATCAATGAATTGTTCACATTGATGATGAAGTATACCAAGTTGCTTGAATGACAGTTCGTTAGGAGAGATGTAGTGACTGGGAGAGTTTTTTATTTCATTGTCAATTTCAAGTAACTCTTTTTCAAATCCACTGAAAGGGCTTTCCAGGTTATCGAACTCAGGTACCATTTTCATAACTTCCGTGTCCATCGCCCTGCCGTTGCTTCTTTGGATCAGTATGGTCATGGCAATGATGAGCTGAGATGAAACATGATGCTGTTTCACATTAGGATTTATTTTTCCATAACCAAGCAAATCATAAAGCTCGTATAGTTGTTCAATTGGAACTTTACTGATCCAAATCGGATCATTTTTTTTGTAAAAAACCTGATTAAGTATATAGGCGGTACGTTGTTTAGCGGGTTGCAAGGGTAATATTTTAGCAAACAACCTTTTTCTTACTTCTACAAAAAAATTCACATCCTGTAAAATGGCAGCATCTGTCAGGATTTGCTTAAAGGGTTTATTGCTAAAGATCTGTTTTAGAAAGATGGATAGGTTTTGCCTGACGGCATCATGATTTTTTAGAACAAAAAGAAGCTCTGTGAGTTCTATCCGGTCAACTTTTTTAGGGTTTGATGGCCTTATTAGGCGAACAAGGTCAGTGAGTATTTGCAATTTATCTTCAACCTCAAGCCAATGTTCCTTCTCATCAAAAAAAATTGAGAGAAATACAGTTATACTTGGCTTTGGTTTGAAGTTTAGTATCTGCATAAGTGCCGTAAAAGTAGGTTTTTTTTGCCTTTAACCAAAGCGATCCTTCATTTTATGGATGCTACAAATTACCAGTTTTTGAAGGTCATGTAGAGCTTAGGATGCCGCTATTTTAAATATTGAAAATGTATTGGCCTTATTTTTCATCAGGAAACTTTCCCGGGTGTGCATAAGCCGGATCAGTAAGAAAGCTTTCGTCATGCAGGCTATGGATAAAAGCTTTTAAATCAGCTTTTTCGTTTGGTGTTAATTGTACACCTCCATTTAATACATGATGCATCAAAGGGTCAATTTCAGGTGTCAGGAGTACATGATGCGAATAAAAGTCGATTACTTCATCAAGTGTTTTAAACCGGCCATCATGCATATATGGTCCGGTTAGCTCGATATTACGAAGGGTAGGAGCTTTAAATGCCCCCAGATGCCTTGGATTGCCTGTTACGGAATACCTGTCATAAAGCCCGTCAAAAATTGAATCTTTGCCATTATTGTAATACAAATGAGTAGTGAACAATGGATTTCCTGATCCTCCGTGGCAGTGAAAACAATCAGCTCCCTCTTCGGTAGTGAACAGCACGAAACCATTTAGTTCACTGGAGGTAAGCTGGGCTTCGCCGCGCAAAAACCTATCGAATTTGGAGTCAGCTGAAATAATGGTACGAATAAATTGAGCAATTGCCCTTTCAATATCCCTGAAAGTAACAGCGCTGCTCCCGAATGCCTTCCAGAAAAGTTCGGGGTAACCTTCGATGGTTTGGAACAAATTCTTAACCTTTGTGGTGTCGCTAAATAATTCATCTTCAGCTTCAACAGCAAGGCGCACAAAATCTTCGAGGTTTCTCAAATTAGGATCATCATTGTCTTTATATACAAAGCCATTCCAGCCATAGCCGGTATGATTCCAGACCAGGTTAATCAAAGGAAGCATCACATTATGAGTTGGAATACCAGTGATTCCATGTACAAAGCCTCCTTCAAAAACAGGATGATCGATTCCTGCCTCAAAACTGTTGGCCTGGATATGACATGTAGCACAACTCATTAATGAATCCGGATGTGTACGCCCACTAAGACGGCCATCATAAAATAGATAGCGACCAAGTTCAACACCCTCTTCGGTCATAGGGTTATCCTCTGGGATATTCAGTTTTGTGGGAAAACCAAATGGAATCTCAATAATATAAGGGGTGGTTTCGTGTTTGGGTTCATCTTCATCCTTATTCTGCTTGCACGAGGCCAAAGAAAAAAACAGTAGAAAAATCAATACAACTGGAGCCAGCCCATAAAAATTTCCCATCATAATCAATTACTTGTCAAATTATTAGTCAAGACCTGCAGGACTACTCAAGTATATTTAATTCAAAAACATCATGACCATTTTCGCAACCCAGTTGCATGGCTTGTTGATTTTGCATGATGCTGCCCCCCCATTGGTTATGGTCGTAAACATGAGGTGCCTCAAACCATTTCTCAATTTTCATTTCCAGCTCAAGCACTATTGGACGTTCTTCGGTAATGCTGAATTTTGTATTATCAAGTATCACCTCAAAATGATTTTGAATAAATTCAATTACCGGCAGAATTTTATTGTCGCTGGGAGGTGTATACCCTTCGCAATGCAGTGGTGCACAACATTCGGAAAGATCAACCATTTCTGATTTTGCTGCTGTGGAATCGTAAAGCTGGCCAATGCCTAAATGAAAATTAAAATTTGCCAGTTGGTCTTTTTGATTTATCCATTTACCATTCAATTTAAGATAGTGGTAGCCTCCTCCAAGATAAACCGGCCAAAACATAAAGGATTCAGGAGGGTTCACGAATCGGTTTGAAGTATTGTTTTCCTGATCAAATCCAAAAGTAAATGCAATCCCACTATACTCACCAACCGGGATTTGATCTGCCGGCATAATCAACAAGCTCTCCGGAACATCGGTGTCAATATAGAAAATGCCTTCCTGGTCATTGATCGTTACCATGTCACCATTCGCCTTTACTAATTTAAGATTAGAAATAAACCACTGCACTTCGGTAACCATATATTCGTTGCCTGCGGCATTGGTATAGATCATATTATTGGTGATAAGTGAATTGTGGTCAACAGTATGGGAGATTCTGATACTAAACGCCCCACTTATTTCTTCAGGATTTGTGTCTTGTTCGTTATCACACCCCCAAAACAGGAATAGCATCGTCAAGAAAGGGAAAATGAAATATTTGTTTTGCATTGGTTTGAAAATTTAACGGTTTGAATGCATTTGCCACAAAAATAGCACCAATTTCTCATGAAGTCAAGCTAAAACGGACTTCGGTAACCAGGCCAAAAATGAATTAATCAAGCCTGTCATACAAAGTGCTGTTTTTGATTAATTTTGCATCCTTTCTTAATAAAATAAATGATCCATATGATAAAGTACAAACCAGGGGATAAGGTTAAATTTTTGAATGAAAAGGGAGGAGGTGTTGTTGTCAGAATGATTGACAGCAGGATGGTGCTCATCGCTATTGAGGATGGTTTCGAGATTCCGGTACTTATCAACGAAATTGTATTGGTTGGTGAAAGGGTTGTAAATGAAAAGCTTGAGGTTCAAATCGAGTCAGTTCGTCGGGAGCAGGAAGCACAATTGGAGGAAGCAGAGAGATCACGCAAAACAGCTTTGCGGCGATTCGCCAAGAATCCTGAGGTTGAAGGAATATATCTGGCATACCTGCCACATGAGCAACAATGGATTTTAACCGGTCCAATTGATGTAGTGCTCGTAAATCATACTCCTGCAATCATGCTGTACAGCATCACCCTCAGTCTGAAAGATGGATTTAGTAATGCTGATTACGGGCAGATTGATCCAAATTCAAAAATTGTGATTGATACCATTTCACGCGATGACCTCAATGATTGGTGTACCGGAATGGTTCAGGGGATGTTGGTTTTTGAACAATCAGATCTGGCCTACCAGCCTTTGTATGCACCATTTGATGTGAAACCCAGCCGGTTTTACAAGGAAGGCAGTTATTCCATGTCTGCAATATTGGGTGACAAAGCCATTATGCTAAATTTGAATACACTTTCCCAACTCAAAATTAGTGGAAGCCTGCAACAAGCCTTAATGCATGAACGTGTAATAGAACAACCTCATAAGCAAATTATCAGGGAAAAAGCCCTGATAGACAAACACCGTACAGCAGACGGCATAGCAGTTGTTGATCTTCATATTGGTGAAATCATGGAGAATATTGCAGGACTCTCAAGCCGCGACATGTTCAATATTCAAATGGATTATTTTAAAAAGACACTTGACAGTGCAATGCGCAACGACTATGAAAAAATAACCTATATACATGGTGTTGGTAATGGAGTGCTTAAAAATGCGATAGTTCAGGCACTTGATGATTTTGAACAAATTGAACAACGGACTGCATCCATGCAGAAATTTGGCGTAGGTGCCATAGACGTGATGATCAAGAGCAAAGAATAATGCTGTTTGAATAGACCTTTCTTTTTTTCAAAGCATTCTTATCCCATTACACCATAGTGATATCTTAAAAAATAAGAGATTAATTGAAGAGCATCTAATTTTAAAGGTTAGATGAGATCGCATCTGCACCGATATCCTTTGTCAATTTTTCATTTCCCAGGTTATATATATCGCTATGCTAAGCTTTGATTAGTTTAATAAAGATTTGCCAAATTGACCTATCTTTGGCCAGATTATTATTGAACATTTAAAAAAATCGATCATATGAAAAAAGTCTTCAATATATTATTCTCCATGGAGCTTATGGGGTTGATGGTTATTGCATTTGCCGTATCATCCGGCGTTGCTACATTCATCGAAAACGATTTTGGTACTCCTGCTTCTAAAGCAATTGTTTATAACAGCTGGTGGTTTGAAGGGCTTCAGATTATGTTGGGTATTAACCTGGTTGCCAATGTAATAAAATATAAAATGTACAGATTGGAAAAACTTGTAGTTTTTACTTTTCACATATCATTCATTGTCATCCTCCTGGGAGCCGGTCTTACAAGGTATGTAGGATACGAAGGAATTATGCACATTCGTGAAGGTGAAACAGAAAACACCATGTTTTCTGATGATACCTATGTGATGGCTGAACTGACCAAAAATGGTGAAACCCAATATAGTGATAAGCGAATTATACTTTCACCACTTTCGCAACGGGCCTACAGCGATAAAATCAGTATTGATGGAAAACAATTTAGTTTCCAGTCAGTAAAATATATTCCTAACGCACAAGAAGTACTTGTAAGAGGGCCAGGTGGTGTTCCGTATCTGGTAATGGTTGTTTCCACGCCTGAGGGTGGCAGAAATAACCTGATCCTGAAACAGGGAGATCTTAAAGAATTCCTGGGACATACATTTGGTTTTGACGTAGCCTACGATAGTGCAATCATAAATTTGACCTATTCTGAGGGAATGGCTTCGATCGGTGCACCAGAGATGATTACGGTCATGTCAATGATGGGTGGGTCCAATGATAGCATTGCAGCTTACCAATGGAGTCCCTTCAATATGCGTCAACTCTATGGAATTGGTGATCTGCGCATTGTTCTGAGCGAGGTGTACGACAGTGGCAAAACAGACTACCGAACCTACGAAGGTCGTGATATGAATTTTATGAATGCTTTGGTTGTAGAGGTTTCTTCAGGTGGAGAAACCCGGGAAGTTATTTTGCGTGGCGGACATGGATATCTTGGTCAAAAGAATACTTTGACCATGAATGGAGTGGATATGACGTTGATGTATGGTGCTAAAATTTTAGACCTTCCCTTTGCATTGCACCTGAGAGAGTTTGACCTTGAAAGATATCCGGGCTCCAACAGCCCATCATCCTATGCCAGTGAGGTTACCGTTATTGACGAACGAAAAGACTTTGAGAAGGATTACCGAATTTTCATGAACAATGTATTGAATTACGGAGGTTATCGATTCTTTCAATCATCCTATGATAAAGACGAGAAAGGTACTATACTATCAGTAAATAAGGATGCTGCAGGTACTTTCGTGACCTATTTGGGGTATTTTCTTCTAGCCCTTGGAATGGCGCTGTCATTGATCAGCCGGAAAACACGTTTTGCTCTATTAGGCCGTTTAGCGAATCAAGTCAGACAGAGTAAGAAGAAAATTGCAGGTATTGTGGTCGTTTCATTCATGGTGTTGCCTGCTTTTGCCCAACAAGAACATCAGCATGATCACCAACATGACCACCAATCTACTATGGGAGGTCCTATGGTTCCGGTTGATGCAGATCATGCCAAAAGGTTTGGGCATATTCTCGTTCAGGATTATGATGGCCGTTTGAAGCCGGTGAATACACTTTCGAGCGAAATGCTGCGAAAAATCAGCCGCAAAAGTAGCTGGGAAGGGCTTACCTCAGACCAGGTTTTGCTTGGTATGCTTACCTCACCTGAAAGATGGCAAACCGTTCCAATGATCAGGGTATCTCATCCTGAACTGCAGCGTTATCTTGGAATAAGTGGGCGGTATGCCAGCTTTACCAATTTCCTTGATTTTTCGCAGGGGGGAGGATACAAATTACGTGATCTGGTATCGCAAGCCTATGAGCGCAAACCTGCCGAAAGGAGTAAGTTTGACAATGATGTCATTGCTGTTGATGAACGTGTAAATATATCTTACCTGGTATATACAGGCGAATTGCTTCGTGTATTGCCTGATCCTTCAGATCCATACCAAACATGGTATACTCCGGGATCAAATGTGTCGGGCATCAATCCTGATGATTCGGCATTTATTGCAGAGGTCATGCCGTACTATTTTATGACCTTGTCTTCAGGAAATATGAGCGAGGCCGAATTGTTGCTGCAAGGCATAAAGGATTTTCAACGTAAGTTTGGATCAGAGATCATGCCATCTGAGTCGAAAATTAATATGGAGATATTATACAATGATTTAATGATTTTTGACCGCCTTGGGAATTATTTTGGACTTGTAGGTGTGATTATGTTAATCTTTGTTTTTATTAACATCTTCAAGGAAATCCGGTTTATCAAGAAATCAATGCTGGTGTTTTATATCATCATAATTGTGTTCTTTCTTTTGCAAACAGTTGGTTTGGCTATGCGTTGGTATATTGCAGGGCGCGCACCGTGGAGTAATGGATATGAATCCATGATCTATATTTCATGGGTTACCGTGCTCGCAGGGCTAATTTTTTCAAGAAAGTCGCCAATGACCATTGCAGCGACCTCCATCCTGGCTTCCATTATTCTGATGGTTGCTCACCTGAGTTGGCTTGATCCGGAGATTACCAACCTTGTGCCTGTGCTGAAATCGTACTGGCTTACCATTCATGTATCTATCATTACAGCAAGTTATGGTTTTCTGGCCCTTGGGGCTTTGCTTGGTGCCATCAGCTTGATCATGATGATTTTAAAATCGAATAAAAACCATTTACTCCTGCGTGTCAAGATTAAAGAACTAAGTTATATCAATGAACGCACCCTGATCATTGGACTATACCTGCTTACAATCGGAAGTTTCCTGGGTGGCGTGTGGGCTAATGAGTCATGGGGCCGCTACTGGGGATGGGACCCGAAAGAAACATGGTCGCTGGTGACCATTCTTGTTTATACTTTTATAGTGCATATGAGTTATATCCCGGGTCTTAGAACGGATTATAACTTTAGCCTGTTTACCCTTGTTGGATTCAGCTCTGTGATTATGACCTACTTTGGAGTCAATTACTACCTTTCTGGTTTGCATTCCTATGCAGCTGGTGATCCCGTGCCTATACCAACCTTTGTTTATTATACCGTAGCAATAATTTTTGTCATTGCTATCGTTGCCTGGTTGAATGAACGAAGATTCCAATATAAACCTGAAAAGACAGAGTGATTTATTTTGCTCATGTTCTAACATAATATTCTGGCGCATATGATAGTTTTATCTGATAGCTACTAAGATCAAATGGATATTCTTTTTAACTAAACTTGGATGAATCTTCAGCATTTGAGATGTTTTTTGAGCTTGTTCAGGTAATACAACAGCGCCTTCGTATGAATTTGAAAAAGCTAACAGATGAAAGTATTTGGGTTGAAATTGAGATCAGTTAGGTTATACCTTAAAAACAGCTTGGCATATCTGAAAGTATTAATTGTTTTGCTGATGCTGAGTTTAGTTTTGGTGGATGGTGTCAATGCTTCCAACGTCTTGATCGTCAGCAATGAACAAACGAATCCAAATGGTACGGTAACCGTTCACGTTGATGTGGAAAACACAGATGCATTCACAGGTCTACAAATGGATTTTGTGCTGGATGGTCAGTTAAGCTTCGTTCCTGGATCCGGACAGCTTAATCCTGACAGACAATTCGACCATATAATATCAGTTGCTCAATTGCCTGAAAATACCATTAGGGTATTTATTTTCTCATTAGGAAACAGCAACTTTTTGGGAAACAGCGGTACGATATTCACGTTTGACCTGCTTGCCGGTTCTGAAGCAGGAGTCTATCCTTTAATTCCTGAAAATTCTGTTTTAGGAAACATACAAGGAGAGAATATCTTAACAGGAGTGGTTAATGGATCAGTTACCATACTTGGAACAAACATTGGACTGAGTGATGATGAACTTGATTTTGGAAATGTTCCTCTAGGTGAATCTGAAGACCGAGTGCTTATCATTAGTAACAATGGAAGCATCGAGCTGTTTGTGACAAATTTAACCTTCACAAGCGGATTATTTTCTGTCGTAGGAAGCACTTCTTTCGGTATTGGTCCCGGTGAGAACCAAGATGTCACCATACGATTTCAGGCTCAGATAGCTGGCCAGTTTAGTGAAACCATGACCATCCACTCCAGTGATCCGCATCATCCTACCTTGGAAGTAGGACTTCTGGCCAATTCATTTGTAATTAATGAATTGCATTGTGGATCAATGATGGCTTTCTCCGGTGAGCAGGGAACGCTTAGTTTATCTATCAATAATATGCAAACCTTTTCCGGATTCCGTTTTGACCTGACCCTACCTGAATCACTCAACTTTGTTGATGGATCAGCTGTATTATCAGGCCGTAAGACTGATCATATTGTTACGGCTGAAATGATTGATTTGGACATCCTCCGTGTTGAAGCCTATTCGCCAAGGCAAGATGAATTCCTGGGTAATGAAGGAATTGTTGTAACGATCTCTTTTAACATTTATGGTCCTTCGGGTATTTATCCACTATCATTGTCCAATGTGTTTATAACAGATATTTTTGATGAGAATATTGTAACTGCCTTTTATGACGGACAGGTTGAAATACTGGCTCCCGAAATAGTCGTGCCTGATACACTGGAATTTGGCCAGGTGTTAATAGTGGATACTGCCATGCAGAGCCTCACTATTTACAATAATGGCCTGGCAAACCTTATTGTTAATGACTTGACATTTACGAACACATCGTTTTGGTCAAGTCAGGAATTGCCATTTCTGGTTGAACCAGAATCATTCTATGAACTGGAGGTTTATTTCCATCATCCAACTCCCGGAAATTATAATGGAGTACTAAATGTGTTCAGTAACGATCCAGTGAATAATCAGATTTCCATTGATTTGGGCGCACAATCCGTATTTCCTAATATGCTTTATATGCAGGAAATGGAATCCTGCCCGAATGATACCATCACAGTTCTCATGTATGTTGATAATTATTTACCTTTTAGTGCTTTATCATTCACTCTTCAACTTCCTGACGGCTTAGCGTTTTATGACGATCCTGCATTTTCATACCTGACTGATCGTGCTGATGACCATTTACTTGAATTTGAGATGATGCAGCCTGATCAAATCCATATTGTAGCATCATCTGCAACTCAGAGCTATTTTTCAGGTGATTCAGGTGCTGTGGTTGCAATTGGAATATTAGTCAATTCAACTATTGGTGATGTAGTGTTAGATATTGGCCTTTCCGATGTGTTTTTGGATAATGGTGAAGGACAGAATATAATTGATGATTGGCAAGGTGCATCAATTAATTTGCTAACCTATATAAATGTTAATTGCCCCGAGTATATTGAACTCTGCATCGATCATGAACCTCTATTGCTTGATATGGTTACTCCGCAAGGTGGTATATATTATGGGGAAGGTATTTCCGGGAATTATTTCTCTCCGGAGATAGCTGGTCCAGGCATGCACCATATTGATTATGTAGTTGAGTCAGATCAAGGATGCTTTTTTGCTTGTCATTTCATCATTGAGGTCTTTTCTTTGCCTGAGGTTAATTGTTCCGGCGACCTTGCAGTGTGTCTTAATCACGAGCCTTTTGAACTGGATATGGCAACACCTTCGGGTGGAGTTTATAGCGGTACAGGAGTAGTAGGTGATAATTTCATGCCCGAAATTGCCGGCATCGGTAGCCACCAGATCATTTATACATATACCGATGATGCGGGATGTACCAGCAGTTGTACCTTTAGCATAGTAGTTAATGAACTACCAGAAATGTTTTGTCCTGAAAATATTCAGGTATTTCTGAGTGATGATCCGTTGGCGTTATCTGGTGCTGAACCAGAAGGGGGATTCTATTCTGGTAACGGGGTTTCACAGAATATATTTAATCCTGAGGGTGCGGGGATTGGTTCTCATACAATAACCTACACCATTACAGATGATTGCGGAGTTTCCACCTGTACTTTTTTGATCCATGTTGAAGATGATCCGGTTTCTACTATTACAGGTGATGCAAACTGTGATGAAACCGTTGACATCCTGGATGTAGTGACCGTCATTAATTCAATTCTTGAATATGATCCAGAGCCTTTCTGTGCTTCTAATGCTGATGCAAATGATGATGGAATTATTGATATTTTGGATGCGGTCTCTATTATCAACCTAATCCTTAATACAGAATAGCCAAGGCCGAATTATCACCTGAAAAAGTTTATACAGTAGTGATCAATGTCAATTGCTTACAATAAACGTTGGTTTTACTGTAAGCATGAGCCATATCCAGGTTGAGAACTCAGCTTCGGTGGTGCTCGTTTGTAGTATTTTCAGGGTTTCGGTAGGAACCATAAAGCTATATCCACCTCTCAGGCTTACTATATCATTTATATTTGCAATAAACCCAAGGTCAACTTCAGATCCCAATGGTTTGTCAAGTGCTGAAAAAAGTGAAGTGGGATGCGGGTCCATTACCTCCCGGTTCAGCATAAAATAATGATAGTCCAGATACAAGCTGGTTTTTGGGCTTATTTTACATCTTAAGCTTGTGAAAATATCATTCAATCCACCGTTATTGGTAACCGGCTGAAGTTTACTAAAGTAATCCATATGGCCGTAGTAGCCATGCCTTGCTCCATAAAACAAGTCAAAACTATTTAATTTTGTATCTTCATTATCGTTACCTGAGATCATCGAGATACCTGCACTTAATTCCCAATTACCCAATTTATAAGTGGCTTTGCTGTTAAGGTTCCAAGCTGACACATGCATTCCATCCCTATGTTTGCCTGTTTGATAATAGAAGCTGCCAAATATGTCAAAATTTTCTATTCTGAAAACCAAATTGGTCCCATAAGTGCCTTTGATATAAATGGTTTCTGATTGAGCTGATTTCATTACTCCTGTGGCAAGTCCAATTACACTGGCTGAAAAGCTTGGCGTAAACTGACGGTTCAATCGTATGAAATTTAATGTCCGCAGCCTGTCGCCAGGGAACTCATTGCCAAACACATTGGTTTGGAAATTATTATATGACAATGCTATATCCAATTGCCATCCTTTGTTTAAATACCTATATTTCAACGCATCATAACTTAAACCGTTGTTGTTCCAGTTGCGCCGTGAAAGGATTCTGCTATCATCAAAGTCCAATGCCTGGCGGCCTATTCTTATGGATGAATAAGTGTCAAATGACATATCAACCCATGCTTCATAAAACGATTGACTTGATGTATTTCCGAACATACCAGTGCTGCTGACCTGGTTATCACTACCCCATAAACGTGTATCCTGAAAGCTAAACCGTACCTTTAACCAATCTTTTATATATTCTGAACTGATTCTTGTTCGTTGAGCCATAAGCAAGGATGCATCAACATCTTTTGTTTTAAGTTCTGAATAGCCATCCCGATATTCAGGCCTGAACCTGAACTCTCCGGTTAGTGCAAATTGTGCGTTCATTATTGTAGATAACAAGATCATGCTCATTGCTAATAGAAATCGTCTCATGAAAATGATGTTTTGGTTTAATTGAAGCAAAATTATCGAATTATATTATTAACCTGCGAAAACGGGATTTTGGATTTATTGATTGAACTTAATGCGTTAAATCCTGTTATATGCTTGTTAATAAAAGTTAAGCCTGTTTTTTGATTATCAGGCATTATTATATTTGCCACGATGTTGAGACTACATATATTCATAATCACTACTATACTGTTATTTTCAACAGCTGAGCTCTCATCTCAGGTGAAAGTATACAATTTTGAGCAATTTAAACCCTTGCTTCACAAATCGAATGATACCACATATGTAGTCAATTTTTGGGCAACATGGTGTGTTCCATGCGTTAAAGAGTTGCCCGATTTCGAACGAATTAATGAAATGTACAAGGATGGAAAATTCAAAATGATCCTTGTGAATCTTGATTTCAGGCGTAATCTCGAGGATAGGGTGCTGCCTTTTATGGACCAGCATCAAATTAAATCTGAAGTCCTTATGCTTCATGAACCTGATGCCAACAAATGGATACCCCAGGTTTATGAAAGCTGGTCAGGTGCAATACCGGCTACTTTTATATATAATGAGAAACAAGGCTTTCGTAACTTCCATGAAGGAAGTTATACCTATGATGAACTTAATGCAATTGTTGAACAAATAATTATTAATTAAATGAAGAAAAAAAGAGTATTTCTATTAGTTGCCATCCTGGCCGTTTTCGGCTTCAGCTATGCCGATGGCTATAAGATTGGCGACAAAGCCAATGATTTCCGCTTAATGAATGTTGATGGTAAAATGATTTCCATGAGTGATTACCCTGATGCCAAAGGTTTTATTCTAATGTTTTCATGTAACCATTGCCCATATTCAGTTGCATATGAAGACAGAAAGATTGCTTTGGATAAAAAATTTGCACCCATGGGATACCCTGTGATCGTGATCAACCCGAATGACTCCACAATTGTTCCGGCTGACAGCTTTTCAAACATGAGAATCAGGGCAGAACAGAAACAGTTTCCTTATCCCTACTTACTTGATGCTGATCAGACTGTATTTCAGGAGTATGGTGCTACTCGTACACCCCATGTGTTCTTATTGAACAGGGAAGATGGTGATCTAATAGTGCGTTATATTGGAGCAATCGATAATAATCATGAAGATGCAGATGCTGCTACAGAACGCTATGTGGAATCTGCTATCCAAAATTTGATGGAGGGAAATCAACCTGATCCTGCTACTACCAGGGCTATTGGATGTACCATTAAAATCAAGAAATCCTGATGATCAAATAGCCGATTTCTGCTTGTTAATCGGCTAATATATCTTCGTGTTTATCATTCATTTTATTGAATCAATATCGAAGAGGCAGTCAGAAAGTGGCTGCTTTTTTTATTGCCTTATCATGTAAAAGAAATGCTGTTTTTCACTATTTTCGCAGCCTGATCAAATTATTCAAAACCATTAATTATGAAAACATTATTGTCCATTTTAATTGTTATTATGATGATTACTTCCTGCGCACCTGCTGGTGACCGTACCATCGAATCGAATCCATTTTTCGAAGAGTTTGACACACCATTTGGTTTACCTCCATTTGAACTGATTTCTACCGAACATTTTGTTCCGGCTTTTGAAAAAAGCATCGCTGAACAAAAAGCTGAAATTGAAGCCATTGTTAACAATGTAGAGCTAGCATCATTCGAAAACACCGTCGAAGCGATGGAATACAGCGGTGCATTGCTTAAACGTGTTGGGGGTGTCTTTTATAATTACAACTCCGTGCTGATCGATGATGCCATTCAGCAGGCAGCAAGGGAAATATCACCTATGATGTCGGCACACTCTGATGACATTTTGTTAAACCCTGTTCTTTTTCAGCGAATTGAGGCGGTATATCGCAGTCGCAATGATTTGAACCTTGACCAGGAACAAATGACATTGCTTGAAAGAACATATAAAAATTTTGTACGAGGGGGTGCCTTGCTCAATGCTGTAGATCAAGAACGTTTGCGTGCTATAAATGAAGAGCTTTCTCTGCTCTCATTACAGTATGGAGAGAACGTGTTGGCCGAAACCAATAATTTCAGCTTACTCATTGATGATGAGGCTGATCTGGCTGGTATTCCACCGACAGCAATTGCAGCTGCCGCTCAGGCTGCTGCCGATGCCGGAGAAGAAGGCCGCTGGCTCTTCACCTTGCACAGCCCAAGCTTTTTCCCTGTATTGAACTTCGCCGAAAACCGAAAAATGCGCGAACATATGCATACAGCCTATTTCATGCGGGGAGATAACGATAATGAATTCGATAATAAAGAGCTGGCGTCGCGCATGACTGCCCTTCGCGTAGAACGGGCAAAATTGCTCGGTTATGACAATCATGCACATTTTACCCTTGAAGAAACCATGGCTAAAACACATGAGACTGTGGAACAGTTTTTGAAAGATCTGATGAGTGCCGCAGTACCAATGTCGAAGAAGGAAAGAGACGAACTGCAAAAGTTAATCAATCGTCGTGGTGATCAGATCAAACTTGAACCTTGGGATTGGAATTTCTACACCGAGATTCTCCGTAAAGAGAAATATGATCTTGATGAGTCACAGCTTAGGCCATACTTTAAGCTTGAGAATGTAAGGGATGGTATTTTCGAACTGTGCAACAAATTGTGGGGCATCACATTTGAAGCCCGGAATGACTTACCAAAATATCATCCAGATGTTCAGGTATTTGAGGTTAAAGAAGCCAATGGTGACCATATTGGAATCCTCTATAAGGATTTCTTTCCACGTGAATCAAAACGTGGAGGTGCCTGGATGAACAGCTTCAGGCAGCAATCACGCGAAAATGGTGAAATGATCACACCTGTTGTTACGACTTGTTATAATTTTACCGCCCCAAGCGGTGATAAACCAGCACTGTTGAGCTGGGATGAAGTCAATACCATGTTTCATGAAATGGGACACGCCCTGCATGGACTGCTTTCAGATGTTAACTATGAAAGCCTTAGTGGTACAAATGTGCCACGTGATTTCGTTGAATTACCTTCTCAAATTATGGAACATTGGGCTCCACGGCCTGAAATGTTGGAAGTATATGCACGTCACTATGAAACCGGAGAGGTGATTCCGTTTGAGTATGTAGAAAAGATCATTGAAAGTGGGACATTTAACCAAGGGTTCATACTTACCGAGTTCCTGTCGGCTGCCATTCTTGATATGGACTGGCATACGCTGGCTGATTTAGAATTACGCGATACTCGTACATTTGAGAAAGAATCACTTAACAATGCCGGCCTGATACCCGAAATTATCGTTCGTTATCGGTCCACCTATTTCAACCATATTTTTGTATGGGGATATTCAGCCGGATATTATAGTTATTACTGGTCTGAAGTACTTGATTCAGATGCATTTGAACTGTTTAAAGAGAATGGTATTTTCGATCGAGAAACAGCAAACAATTACCGCTACAACATCCTTGCAAAGGGAGGCACGGACGAGCCTATGAAATTATATGTGAACTTCCGCGGTCATGAACCTGATCAAGCACCGTTCTTGCGTAATCGTGGTATAATCAAATAAGCAGCAGTCTTAGTTTAGGTGTTTCCGAAGAAAATTCACAAGACTAGAGCCGGTTCAGACCGGCTTTTTTTGTCTTTTTAAATTTAATTACACCATAACAATGCAATTTATTAAGTCTTTACATTTATAAATCGGCCTTTTTTTTATTTCTGATAATTTGAAATCATATAAATTAGCATGTTAATAGTCGCATGCACTTAAGCATTGTTTCAATGGTTTTATTTCTTGTTAGTGTTGGCCTTGATAATTATTAATCTTGACATATAAATGCGTTACTTCTTCTTTCTTTTATTCCTATTTCACCTTCCTGGCAGTTTATACTCACAGAACTCATTTGAAACCCTATATCATGAAAACATTAGGCCTCTTATTGGGAAAGAGGACTCAGTCTGGTTCATGAATTTGCCAGAGCTCAAAATGGACGCGCATCATCGCAATCACATTCTACCACCGGTTGTTAATAACGCTGAATTACCGTATTTTCCTCCAATATTCAATCAAATAGGGCCAAGTTGTGGCCAGGCAGCGGGGGTATCGTATCTTTTCACTTATGAAATGTGTCGTGCACGCAATGTTCCGGCAGCTGATTCGACCAATAGTTTTCCATCTCATTTCGTATTCAATTTTATGACTTATAATGGATGGTATGGTGTTAGCTACCTACATAGCTTCGAGGTATTGCGCATGTTGGGATCACCATCCATAGCCCAATATGGAGGCATGGCCATAGATGATGGAAGGCTATGGCTTACAGGCTATGAGAAATACCATCAGGCAATGCAGAATCGAATAAAGGAAGTTTATCGTATTGATGTTTCTGCGGAGGAAGGACTCTACACGCTCAAACATTGGCTTAAACACAGACTTGAAGGTTCCGATATTGGTGGGATGGCCATTTTCAATGCAGCCAGCCCATGGTCACTCCAATTCCTGCCCCAAGGTACACCAGAAGCTGGGAAAAGAGTAATCACACAATTCCCGGGCAACGTAGCTACTCACGCCATGACGATTGTTGGTTATAATGACAGCATCCGGTTTGATTACAATGGGGATGGACAGTATACCAATCATCTTGATATAAATGGTGATGGAGTAGTAGATATGCGTGATTGGGAAATAGGTGGGCTCAAATTTGCCAACTCCTATGGGGCCGACTGGGCGGATTCGGGTTACGCTTATATGATGTATAAAACCCTGGCTGAAAATGTACACGATGGAGGGATATGGAATGGCATGATCAATGTAATTGATGTGCATCGGACTTATGAGCCACTGTTGACGATGAAACTGAAAATAAAACACAACCGAAGAGAACATATTAGAATTGTGGCAGGCGTCTCGGCTGATACCAACCGGAACACACCAGAACATTATCTGTATTTTCCGGCCTTCAACTTCCAGGGAGGTCCAAACTATATGCAAGGTTATAATACACACGACAGTCTTAAAACCATTGAGATCGGACTAGATCTAAGCCCTTTACTTAACTATATTGAGCCTGGTATGGCATCAGACTTTTATCTTGAGGTACACGAAAATGACCCATTTCAGCAAGGGCAGGGTGAAATTTTGAGCTTTGCTGTTGTCGATTACACGCAGACTGAACCCATAGAAATTGTTAGTGCACAACAGCAAATACCGATCATTGATCATGATATTACCAGGCTTCGAATAAGGCATACGCCTCAATTTGATAAAGTCAGAATCATAACTGAAGAAATCCCGGTATTTGATGCCAGCTTTCAACTCGAATCTGAAGGTGGTATCGCACCTTTCCACTGGGAATTTGTGCAACCTTATCATCATCAATACTTTGTTGCTGATTTTCCTGAGATAGTTCAAACTGAGCTTGAACTGGAAGGGCCAAATTATAAGTTTGCTTCTCAAGAACTTGAATTCAGTTTTCCATTTTATGGGTCGTACTACAATGAGGTATTTGTACATAAAGATGGTTTTATCCTTTTTGACCCTGAAATTTACCCTTGGCCATACTACCAGGATACTTATGTGCTGTTCCGAACAATGCGCAATATCTCTGCTTTTTTGTTTACTCCTGTCAAGTATTATTCGCGCCTTTCGGAGGATGAAGGAATATGGTATGAGGGTGATGCCTCAAAGGCGGCTTTTCGGTGGAAACAACCACTTTATTATGCTGATGTTAATCTTGGATATGGTGAGTTTGCAATAGTTCTATACCCCGATGGCAGTATTGAGTTTTATTACAATGAACTGTTGGTGGAAGAAAGTATCTTATGGTATGCCGGTGTATCTGCCGGGGATAATTCAGATTTTACACTCTTACATGGCAGTCATTACAATGAGTTGCCAACGAATTTTGCACGGCGACTTGTTCCGGAACCAATTTCACAGGGCTATTCCATTACTGATGAGGGTTCACTGATGGGTAAGCCTGAAGATCCCAGTCGCATATCAAATTTAACGATTAAAGTTGAAGATGACAAACGAAGTACAGATCGAAGAATATTTCAAATGTCAGATATATTGAGGTTTGAGTATACCTTTCTTGCTGCAGAAGATACGAAAAAAGGCAGTAATCTGGTCATGAATTTAACTGTACATAACTTGGCAACAACCGATATTACTGACCTGGTTGTGAGTATATCGTCAGATGATCCATGGATTCAGATTGTAGAGGATCAGGCTTATTTTGGTTTAATACAGGCCAACAGCAGCGAGTCAAAAGTGGTCTTTAGTTTTGAGCTAGCCGATAACTGTCCTGACCGTCACACTTTGCTTGCTGACATCACATTTGAATCGAATCTGGGCGAGCAAATTGGAGTAATTAGCTACGAAGTCACAGCTGCACAAACAGTTTTTGCCGGCTGGCGAATAGAAGACAACGATAATAATCATCTTGATCCGGGTGAAAAGGCTACTATGATGATCAAACTCAGCAATCTTGGCAGGATGGCAGCCAATAATATTAAGGCTGAAATTTCATGTGAGGATCCCTACATCACTATTTACCAGCCATCTGAGCTTGATTTTGGGACCATCCAGCCTTTTTCGACTGTTGAAATGGGAGTGGAAGTGTCAGTCGCTGCTGAGTGCCCTATTGAACACGAGGCAGTTTTCAGTTTAACGGTTACAGAATCAGAAAGCAACCTCCTAAATGTCACATTTACGGCAAGCATCGGCCAATACGCTTTTTTAGTTTATAATAAAGCAAAAAATGATCAGTCCGTTAATGCTTTAATGTCCGTGCTCGATAGTTTAAATATTGACTACAGAAATGTTGAGGTATTGCCAGAGAAAATGGATATCTATAGGGCAGCCATAGTATGTTTGGGTACGTATTATTCGAACACACAGCTCTCTCAGTTAGAAGGCAATATTTTGGCTGAGTTTCTTGAACACGGCGGCAGCTTATACCTGGAAGGAACCCAATTCTGGCATACTGATCCCAATACACCGGTGCACAACAAGTTTAAAATTGATAAGCAAAATTTTTCTCCACCACTTTCATTCAGTGAGTTGCATGGTGTGGAAGATTCGTTTATGTCAGATTTCAGCTTTAGTTTTAGTGGTGAGCAATCGATTTTATTCATAAATCTTGTGCCTTTGGATGAGGCCATTCCGCTTATACATACAGATGGCGGTGAACAGACTTATACTATGATAGCTAATGCTGATGGCTTGTATAAAACAGTAGGATCCTTATTAGAGTTTTCAAGTTTGGGGTCTATTGATGATTTTGAGTTGCGAAAGGGTTTTATGATCGAGTTGATCCGGTATTTCAATATGGATCATTTATTGTTTATCGATCTGCCTGAGATTAACAAATCTACAGACAATGTATTGCTGGAAGTTTCACCAAATCCATTCGTCCATCAAGTTGATGTGACTGTCCATTGGCCCAAATTCGAAGCCGTTAAAATGCAGGTTTTTAGTCAAAAAGGTAAACTCCTTTATGCATCAGACGAGCGCCCACTTATGCCGGGAGCGCATTCAAAATTTAATTGGAATGGAACCGATATGGATGGTAATAAGCTGCCTTCAGGAGTATATGTTTTGGAATTTCGATCAAAGTCAATCAGTAAGACCAAAAAATTAATTAAAGTAGAATGATCAAAGTGTTAGCTTCTGACGTAGTTTTTATCAGTGCTGATCTTAAGGGTTTTGATTAGGAAGGTTAATGGGTATTCAAGTTTACTTTTGGCTGTATAACAAAAAAGCCGAAGGTAATTTTTCGGCTTTTTTTATAATCAGTAATCATCTTCATCGTCATCATCGAAATTGAGCCCATCATCCAGAAGCGAATCAAAATCGGGCAACTCCTCTTCATCATCCAAATCATAAATTCTGGGCTTACGCTCACGTTTAGGTTCAGTTTTTTTTACAGGTTTTCGTATGAATTCATCTTCGAAATTGCTGTCAGGACGTGATTTTTTCTTTTCCGTTTTCATTTGAACTTGCGTTTAATCAAAAAGTGAATGGTTTTTCAATTAGGTACTTATTTGGATTTACTGGTTTTGTAGAACCTTACCTTACTTGCTTTGGAATGATTTAATTAGGGAAATTGTTGTTCACTATTACGAAAAGCAGTTGGGGTTGTGCTTTTACAAAACAAGGTTTCATCGGGGTGATTTTTGTAATCTATTGATATGCTGATTATAACTTACTGATATATCAATGTTTAATTATCTGCTGCAATAATAATATTTTTCTTTTATCAGATGCAAGTTAAATTACATTTTTTTTCAGACGCACATTTGTTAAATTATATAAACATTTAATACACAGCAATATAAAATGTAAAAAACATAGGGAGCCATGAACTACCATGCACTCCCTACTGTGACCCCGGGGGGACTCGAACCCCCAACCGACAGAACCGGAATCTGCTATTCTATCCATTGAACTACGGAGCCAAATGGGTTGCAAAATTACGAAATGAGGAGAGAATTATTTATACCCGAACCCTATTCTGTCTGAAAACATTTGAAGTTATCTGTCTGTCTTTTTCTAGACAGTTGATTATAAATAGATTACAAGCAAATTTGTGGAGCTGGAGGGAGTCGAACCCTCGTCCAAACAAGGAACAATCAGGCTTTCTACATGCTTATTCTGTTGTTGATTTTCGTACCTGGTAAGGAAACAGACATCCTGAACCAGATCTTAGCTTCTTCATTTTGCCCTGCAACCGAAGCTTTTGCACGGCTATCCCGTTATTGATTAGCACCCCGGGCTCAGGTTGGCAACAGGAATGTCCGCCTGCGGGATGTCTCGTCTCGTTGCCTTGCAACGAAATGAAGCCTTAATCTACTGTACTTCGATTAGGCAGCGAGAGCGTAGTTATTTTCGCCAGTTATTGATGTGCGATCAAGATTTACGAGCGTCATCGCAAGGCTCGGCATGCTTACATAACCATTCATCTTGCTGTCGAAACCGGTCAGCCCCAAAATGTTTATGTCATTACATTACGAACACAAAACGTGCCAAAGGGTTGCAAAGTTAAGCATAAAACACATGTCATAGCAAGAAGTTTGGAGGTTACAGCTTGGGTAAGAAAAATTTTACATGACTTTATTTACCCACTCGAGCAGAATTTGAAAAGCTTCTTGCCTGACCGGCTGAACTGACAGCATCACATCATGTACAGCGCCTTCAAGGGTAATTATCTCACAATTGCCTTTAATACCCCTGGCGTATTTAATCATGTCATCCACATTAAGTATAGCATCACCATACCTAAATGCATCATTCCATTTTCGGCCTTTTACCGATTTTACCGGACACATCATCATAACAGCTTGCTTGATGATAATTCCTTTTTTCACCTGATTTTGTGCATGGTATACTGCCCTTATCCATCCCATATTAACCAACGGCATCATATGCGGCTTCCAATTGAGGTTGTAGGCCCACTCACCATATTGGCTTTCATGCAGGCTCGGACCATAAAACCTCGAAAATCTACCCGGCACTGGGACGTTTGGCATTGTCCTGGCTAAGACTGAAACCAAAGGCACCAATAGCTTTCTGGTAATCCAGTTTTCATTCATTTCAAAAAACGGACTATTTAGGAATACTGCCTTGATAAGGCCATTGCCTTCATACTGACTTACATAAAGTGCTGTTACAAGACCACCCATTGAGTGCCCGTAGAGCAATAACTTTGTGCATCCTTCATCTGCCATGATTTTCAGGGCTGCAGAGATATCCTCAAAGTACTCATTGATATTGCGGAGATTATTTAGCTTTTGCAGTGGAAGCAAGGAGCGCCCGGACTTACGTAGGTCTAATGCATAAAAATTGAATCCTTGTGTGGTAAAACAGTCAGCAATTTCGCTGTTAAAAAAATAATCATTGAAACCATGGACGTACAATACGGCTTTACCCGTATTGGTATTTGTAGGTTTTCTCAATAAAGTGCAGACCACAGGGCCCTCGTAATCATCCGGCTGATTAATGGTCAGCTTATCAAAACACGGCATCTGATGATCAGGCTCATAAGCTGATTGGTTGATATGATTTTGTGTCTTAATTCTAATTTACTTTGTAACTAAGTGAACTTTACGGTTATCTCTATATAAATATGGCCTCTTGGTTTTTCTCTGGCAAAGTTAATCAAACAGTGAATAGCCTAGTGTAAAGTAATATCGGTCTGTCACGGACGAAAACCCAACAATCTCTGAAATGCCTTTGCTGATCTCATATGTCACTTTGAACACTAAACCATTGTAATTCATTCCTATTCCGGCAACAATTCCTGGATCAAATTTGCGTATGTTGGTTACTTCGGATTTAGTTTCCGAAGTCATTGTACCATATTCCCTTCGCTCGGTAATTTCTACATTTTCATCATTCATCAGCATACCAAAACTCAGGCCTGCATTTCCAAATAGCTTTATATTATTGAAGTTGAAGTTGTGTTGATACAATACTCTGGGCTTCAAATAGCTAATATTAAAGTAGGTGTGTTTATAGGTTTCAAAATCACCCATTTGATAATGCAGATAGGTATCTTGTGTTTCGAAAGAGGTATAGACTATTTCACCAATAGCAGAATGCTTGTAATTGTTTCGTGGGAACACGATCTCAATCCCCACACCAAAGGTTGGCTTGGTCGATGTTGGAAAATGTCCTTCTGACAGCCATGGTAGAGCGGGACCTTTAAAATCCATTTTTGTTAAACTAATGCCTGCCATGAGACCAAAACCAATCTTGGTTTTTAACTTAAAGTCAGAATGAACAAAATGAGGGGTGTAGTTATGACCATCATAATAGTGATGAAACAATTTAACCAAACTTTTTCTGTTATAGGACGTTTTTTCAACATGGGATTTAATTCCGGTGTCATTGTCCAGATAGCTCAAAAGCTGGCCTTTATATCGTTCCACATTTTCAATATACAAACCCGTGTTGCGTGCCTGTGGCTTATTCACATTTAAATAACGACGATAATGCAGCCATACAAGCTCATTATTGATATCAATAAAAAAATGATTCTTACCGTGAATATCTTTATAATGATACAAACTTTTTTCGCCTGCGAACAATACCTGAACGAAAGCACGCATTTCGATCATTTCCGGAATAGGACTGCGACTAAGTTCATTGGTTTTATAAGGACTATTATCGAATTCAATTTTATGACTTTGAAAAACAATTTTCCCTACTCCAAAACCTGCAATATCTTCTGGAGTAAACCTGAAGGTTTGTTCTTGGTTTAGGTGCTTGAAATGAATAAAAGTAGGGTGTAGCTCCCAATACCGGTTATCGATCAAACCCAATAGAGTATCGCCTTCATGATTGATGATGAAACCTGCTTCGAAGTTAGTTTGTGCGGTAAGATTTATGTTTGAGAAAATCATGATTATAATAACGGTAATTTTCTTAAAGGTCATAATTTAAGTTTTTAGGTTTATGGACAATTAGAGCAAGGCAAATAGTTACTTGGAAAAAGGCAAAAATATTCTTTATTGGGGTTAGATTTGGTTAAGACTGCAATTTGAATCATTTCTAAATAAAGGTTAAGGTTCTAATCTGCTTTATTTTTTCCTAAATTTCAGTTAAGGTTAACTGATTTGATTTAAATGCAAAATGAGAAATTGATCATATATAGTACATTTGCATTTTTACTGATTGTGCGTTTTTCACCAATTACAACATTACTTAGTTTAATAAAAATGCCTGAAATAAAAGAACTTAATCGAATTGCGAGTCAAATCCGGCGTGATATTGTCCGTATGGTACATGCCTGTCAATCGGGTCATCCGGGTGGATCGCTTGGGTGTGCTGATCTTTTTACAGCACTTTTTTTTAGTGAACTGCAACATAAACCCTGGAATTTTAATATGGATGTTCAGGGAGAAGATTTGTTTTTTCTTTCCAATGGGCATATTTCACCTGTGTATTACAGTGCTTTGGCCCGAAGTGGTTTTTTTCCATTGTCTGAATTAGCCACATTCAGACGCATTCATTCCCGTTTACAGGGCCATCCAGCCACTTTGGAAGGTTTACCCGGAGTGCGGGTTGCTACCGGGTCGCTGGGTCAAGGACTTTCTGTTGCCTTGGGAGCCGCCATTGCCAAACGACTTAATAAGGATGATTCACTCGTATTTGTGCTGATGGGGGATGGCGAACAACAGGAAGGACAGATTTGGGAAGCTGCTTTACATGCCGGTTCACGCCAAATTGACAATCTGATCGGCATTATTGATTATAACGACAAGCAGATTGATGGCCCTGTCAATGAAGTGATGCCGTTAGGCAATCTCAGAGCGAAATATGAGAGTTTTGGGTGGAAAGTGATTCCACTAAATGGTAACGATATGGAAGAGGTGGTTGAAAAATTAAAACTTGCCCGCAAGGAAGCCTTCAGTGGGCAACCTCAATTACTTTTAATGAAAACAGAGATGGGCCAGGGAGTTGATTTCATGATGGGAACACACAAATGGCATGGCGTTGCTCCAAACGATGAGCAGCTTGCCAGTGCTTTGGCTCAGTTGGAAGAGACCATAGGTGATTATTAAACTGTTAGATACCCAAAAAAGAGAAACATGGAATTGATTATTCAGAATTACCAGGATACAAGATCAGGCTTCGGTGCCGGTTTGGTTGAATTAGGAAGAACCAACCCAAGGATTGTGGCTCTGTGTGCCGACCTGACCGGTTCGCTCAAAATGGATGCTTTTAAAAAAGAATTTCCTGAACGCTTTTTTCAGGTTGGCATTTCCGAGGCCAATATGATGGGAATGGCAGCCGGCCTCACAATTGGTGATTATATTCCATTTACAGGGACTTTTGCCAATTTCTCTACCGGAAGGGTATACGATCAAATAAGGCAGTCCATCGCCTATTCAGGTAAGAATGTTAAAATTTGTGCTTCACATGCCGGGATCACCCTGGGAGAAGATGGTGCCACACATCAGATACTCGAAGATATTGGGATGATGAAAATGCTTCCTGGTATGACTGTGGTTGTCCCATGCGATTATAATCAAACCAAAGCTGCTACAATCGCCGTTGCAGATCATCAGGGCCCGGTTTACTTACGATTTGGCAGGCCAAAGGTGCCAAATTTTACGCCTGAGAATTCAGTTTTTGAGATTGGTAAAGCACAGCTCATTAAAGAAGGTAAGGATGTTACCATTTTTGCTACCGGCCATCTGGTGTGGAAAGCAGTGGAAGCAATGCGGAAGCTACGAGAGAAAGGTATTGATGTGGAGCTCTTCAATATACATACGATCAAGCCCTTGGATGAGAAATCAATAATGGAATCAGTAAAGAAAACAAGATGTATCGTAACTGCCGAAGAGCATCAAAAGTACGGGGGAATGGGGGAGAGCATCGCCAGTCTTTTGTCACGGCATTTGCCGCTTCCCATTGAAATGGTGGCCGTGAATGATCGATTTGGTCAAAGTGGGAAACCTGAGGAGCTTTTGGCAGAATATGGCCTCGAAGCTCAGAATATTGTGGAAGCCGCGATGCGGGTGATCAACAGAAAAGAAATAGGATAAACACGAATCTACCAGTTTTTCTGACCGCTTATGCGCATTTTTGTAATTGGATATATGGGCTCAGGCAAAAGTACAGTTTCACATAAACTGGCTGAGAAATTGGGATATCTTAGATTTGATCTGGATGAATTATTTGAGCAGCGGTATAAGATCAGTATCCGTGATTTTTTTGAAAAGTATGACGAAACTTTGTTTCGTAAACTTGAAAGCAGGTTACTCAAGGAAACTGTACTGCTCAATAAAGTAGTAATCTCGACCGGTGGTGGCACGCCTTGCTTTTATGATAATATGCAATGGATGATGAATTATGGTATAACGGTATTAATCGAGATGCATCCCAATTCACTGGTGAAGCGGTTACTTGAATCCAAGAAAAAAAGACCCCTGCTAAAAAATAAATCCCAGGAACAGTTGAAACAATATGTTCAAAATCAATTGCGGCAACGCAATATTTGGTATAGTCAGGCTCATATAATTCTAAAAGGTGAATCGATAAATATCGATGATGCTGCCAGGCAAATTCAAGGTTTTTTAGGGTAATACTTGCTCGTCTGAGATTCAGGCTGTTAATTTGAATCATTCTAAATAACCACAAATGTTTGTGCTTTTTTTGTAATTAAAGAATATTAAAATACTTTAGTGTTCGAATCTAAATCAAAATATTATGAAAAAATACATTTTTACCCTGATTTATTGTGTCATTGGCCTATCCGTACTGGCCGGTGGTATTGTTACAAATTCAAACCAAAGTGCAGGCTTTATTCGTAATCCTGCTCAGGATGCAACACTGGGTATCCATGCAGTTTATTACAACCCGGCAGGTTTAACCCAACTTAATAATGGTTTTCACCTGTCACTCAATAACCAGTTTATTTCGCAAGAACGAACTGTTTCTACCTCATTTCCCGGTTTGAATCAAAATACCTTTATTGGTGATGTAAAAGCCCCGCTTTTTCCTTCAGTCTATGCTGTTTTTAAAAGAAACAAAGTTGCAGTTTCAGTAGGTTTTAATCCAATTGGTGGTGGAGGAAGCGCTGATTATCAGGATGGTCTTCCTTCATTTGAAATGCAGGTTGCTGCATTACCGGGCTTACTTTCACAAAGTGGAATTCCAACAAAGGACTATAGTTATGAAACTGAATTTAACGGAAGCTCTGTTTATTATGGATTACAAGGTGCTTTTACCTATCAGGTTAGTGAGGTGGTTTCATTAAGCCTGGGTGCACGTTATGTTATGGTCGACAATATGTACGAAGGCTATCTTCGGGATGTAAGGATCAACCCAATATTTCCTCCTCTGGGATATGACGGTAGTATGGAGAGTGCGCCTACATTTTTTAGTTCAATGGCCGGCTTGTTTGGCAATTTATCCGGTGTGGCTGAATCACTTCAACCGCTTGTGCAAGGAGGTGGAGGTGAATTGACCCTGGGTCAGGCTCAAGCTCTTGGTCACCTTTCAGCGGAAGAAGTTGCTGCCATCGCCGGCGGATTCGCATTGATTGATCCGAGCATAAACCCTATGATGCTTAATATGGCTCAGATTCAAGGTGCTTATGCACAGGCAACACCTGCCTTTGAACAACAACAGCAAAATATGTTGGGCTATGCCGCAGCGACTTCAAACAAGGAAGTCGAAGCATCGCAGAGCGGAACAGGCATTGTACCTATCATTGGAATTAATCTCAACTTTGATGCCTTAAATATTGGGATCAAATACGAACACAAAGCATCGATAAAAGTGAAGAATGAAACTAAGGTCGATGATGTAGGCCTTTATCCTGATGGAGCAGAGGTATCGAATGATATGCCAGCCATGCTTGCCATAGGAGCCTCGTTTGATCTGAGTGAACGTTTAAAGTTGAGTGCCGGTTACCACACTTATTTCGACAAGGATGCCAGTTATGGTAAGATGTTGAATAACGAGTTTGTGAGTAACGATAAAGTGATTGATAAAAACTTATGGGAATTTGCTATGGGCGTCGACTTTTGGTTAAGTAACAAATTCATGTTGAGTGCAGGATACCTTTTTACAGAAACCGGAGTGATGAAAGAATACCAGACTGATCTTGGTCATAGCTTGTCAACTTTTTCATTTGGTGGAGGATTGCTGTTTAGGGCATCTGAAATGATTGATCTGAACCTTGGTGCCATGCGTACATTTTATTCTCCTGATGTGAGAAATTTCGGCTCCTACGGAGAAACATATGCCCGAAAAGCTTTGGTACTGGCCATTGGACTGGACTTTCATTTCTAAACCTGTACCATATAAATCAGTTAGATATTGATAACACCAGCTTGAAAATCAGGCTGGTGTTATTAATTTTTTAATACTACACTTTTTAGTTCCTTACGCAGTAAAAGGTTCTAGATTTAGAAGCAATATAACTGATCGGGAAAATTACCTGGATTTCGGTATCAATTTCTCGTACTGTTCTACTGTGGCTTCATTGAGGCAGGCCTCGATAATTTGGTGGCCAAGTTTAGAAAGTTCGGGAGTGCGGTATTGCTCAAGTTCTTTTCTGAAAAATTCAGTCAGCATCTCTGCACCCTTGTCGTAGCCCTTGTAACCTACATCGGGTTGGATATAAGTTTTAAGGAAGCGTGAAGGTACTTTTGAACCTTCCAAAGTGAGGTAATCCAGTTCATAACCCAATAAATGGCATCTTGCCTGACTAAGTTGAGCCGGCCTGAATCTTGAATTGCCACGACGAGTAAGATACTCCCGCATAAGTAGTTGTGCTCTGAATCCAACCTTCCACACGCCAACATACTGGTTAGGGGTAAGCACATACCTTGTGTCAGTTTTTGACTTAATTTGCTCTAAAAGCAGGTTGGCATGCCTAACCTTAAGCCCGGTTGCAAAAGGCCAATAAGAGCCGACACCTTCGCTGCCCATGCCTGTCTCGTTACCTATAATACTGGGATTGGCATGTCCGCGGGGCGAAACCAACCTCCACAGCCATGCCAGTGCCGGAGGTAAAATATGAAACAGGCCAATAATGCCATATGATGGTTCTTCTGCTGTGCATCTGGGAGTGCGCACACCAAAACTACGCACATCTATAGAAACCGGATCGTTGACTACATTATCGAATAGTTCGCGTGGTACAATTACCCTGGGGTTCGGACAGGGCTTACCAGGCTCATCTTCAATATGATTCCATACGAGAGCTGTGCCTCCAGGATGGGTTTTAATGTTTAAAAACAATAATGGTTTTTCGGAATTTATGGTAATTTTTTCAAGTACAGGATCAACGCCATATCCTGTGATGTTATCTGTACGTATAAACCAGGCATTTTCAGCATCGATCAACCTTAAACGTTTGCTTTTGGTTTGTACTGATGGGTGCACTGTGGCCATATCATCGCAAACAGGCCTGATCTCACAAAAACGCGGAATTTGTATGGTTCGTGTTTCACCGGTGATGCTGTTCTGCCCGATCATGACATCGCCATTGGGTTCGCGCACAATGTGTTGCAACATCTCACTCTTACCACCTCCACTTGCGCCTTCATGCATAAAACGTGTTACGTTATCGTAAGGACTTATTGATTCAACAGCACTGCAATGTGTTGTTACCCAACCTTCTTCTTCACCCATGGTTAATAGCAGGCCATAAATTCCTTTTTTGGCACTTGGGCCTGGATATAGGTTGTAGGAATATATCTCATAGCATTCTTTCCGCCGATTATGCACTACTATTTGTTTGCCTTCGAAATGGGTATGTCGAAAAGGAGGAGCAACAAAGATCACGGTTTCAATGGCGGTATCAGGTTGGATGGAATCCAGCGGTACAATTTTTTGTAACATGGCTAGTCCCATCGAAAAGAAAGCAGCGTTAGCAGGGGCAATGGCCAATCCGACAGGACTGTTTTCAAAAAGACCTACCTGAAAAAAGAATACTCCCAGATCCTGATTTTTAAGCCATTCTATAGTATCTTGTCTCAGGCTATCAAATGGCTTACCCATTCTGGTTTCAAATCGCTCTTTGTCAGTAGGGCCGTCATCGGCAATCAGCATGGTGTCAGGGTCACGACGGCGCATATAGGGCTCTGTATAATTGGCAGAAATGCCATTACTCACTTTATGAACAATAGCCTCGGTGAGCCTACCCTTACCTTCAACCTCATACTGAACCTTGAATTCCAAGCCATTTTCCGGACCAAGACATGCCTCAGCAATTTCTTCATAAGTTTCAAAAATGCGAATTTCGCCCTTACCTTCATTGAATATATTTTTCGCCGCCTCGGGAAGTTTAAAATGGAATGATTGTGGATCGTTCATTTATCTTTATCTTTATGTTAATACTCAAAACTAATGAAATTATTCCGATATCAATAAGTTATTTCATGATAAATTCCAAAAGACAGTTTACACACGATTGCAGCCAATAAGTTGTTTGATATTGGTGGCCTACTGGCAGCTTTCAGCTTCAAAACTATCTGCAATGCACTTTTAATAAAAGAGACAACAACTCAGATAAATACAAAGGGCTTGCAATTAATTTCAATTTAACCAATTGCTCATCTTCTTTCCAAAAGGACAACATTTTCAACATGATGGGTTTGAGGAAACATGTCAAAAGGCTGTATAGATCTGATCGTGTATTTTTCATCTAACAATGCGATGTCTCTCGCTTGTGTTGCAGGATTGCAACTTATGTAGATGATTTTGCCAGCTTCCATATTTAGCAACTGACGAATGACTTTTTCATGCATCCCGGCCCGTGGTGGATCGGTTATGACGACATCAGGTGAGCCATAAGTATTAAGAAATACTTCGTCAAGTATATGGGCTAAATCACCGGCAACGAATTCAGTATTTTCTATTCCATTTATAACTGAATTCTGCCGGGCATCCTCTACGGCCTTCTCAACATACTCAATTCCTACAACTTTTTTCACGCTGCGGGCAATGTAATTTGCAATTGTTCCTGTGCCGGTATACATGTCAAATACCAGCTCATTACCCCGAAAATTCGCAAGGTCAAATGTTTTTTTGTAAAGGCGTTCAGCCTGAATAGGATTGGTTTGATAAAATGACACCGGACCTATTTGATAACTGATATCATCCTGCCCATTAACCGGCGCCTTCATGATCTCTGTGATGAAGGGCTTGCCATGAAAAAGTTGAACAGGCAGATCATTGATGGTGTCATTTTTTTTAGGATTAATCACATACATGAGTGAAGTGATTTCAGGGAATCGTTTGTTTATCTCAGGAAGTATATAATCTTGAATACGTTGATCTTCGTGCCCAACTACGAGTATAACCATTAGTTCACCGGTAGTTGCAGTTCTTATGATAAGATTTCGTAGAAGTCCTTCATGCTTTCTTACATCATAGAACGTTAATTGATGCTTCAAGGCAAGCTCCTTAATCAAAAGCCTGATTGCATTCGATGGTTCTTGCTGAAGATGACATTCGTCAATGTCTAGAATCCTGTCAAACATACCCGGAAGATGAAAACCCAGTCCATTGAGCTCAGAATCGTTTTTTGTGCCTGAAGGTGCTCCATCAGTAAGCCACTTCCGATTCGAGAAAGTGAACTCCAGTTTATTACGGTAGTGATATTCTAATTCTGATCCTATGATCGGACTGATTGAAGAAAATTTTACTTTGGCAATACGTTGCAGGCTGTCTTTTACTTGTTTCTGCTTATAATGCAGCTGCCATTTGTAATCTAGATGTTGCCATTTGCAGCCACCACATAGGCCAAAATGATTGCAAACCGGCTCTGTACGCTTCTCTGAAATCTTATGATAACGCAGTATATTTCCCTGATAATAATTTCGTTTCTTTTTATAAACCTCCAGGTCAACCACATCACCTGGTGCACCAAATGGAATAAATACAACCTGATCGGATGGCTTGGCTACCGAAACGCCTTCAGCACCCGCATCGATAATCTCAACTTTCTCATAATTAATTAATTGTCTTCTTTTCTTCATGTGGTTACACTTAGTGTGAATAGGCATGCAAAGCTACAAATAAGAAATGTTGTATGTTAAAGAGGATTGCTGTTGAGTTAGCACTTATGATTTTTGGGGCAAGATTGATAAATTGATAACTTTGCATCAAAGCGGCACACATGAAAATACTCCCGATTGATAAAATACGAGAGGCTGATAAATATACTATTGAGCATGAACCAATTTCTTCAATCGATTTAATGGAACGTGCAGCTGGCAGTCTATATGAACAAATCAAGCCTAAGTTATCTCAAAGTCAGCGCATCATGGTGTTTGCAGGCCCCGGTAATAATGGTGGTGATGGTTTGGTTTTGAGCAGGCTATTAACCAGTGATGGATTTACTGTAGCTACATATATCGTCCATTTTACCGACCGGTTCAGTGATGATTTCAATGTAAACCTTGAGCGACTGAAACAGTTAGACTCTAAAGTATATCATATTTCAAGCCGAAAAGATTTACCTGAAATAGAAGCAAATAATCTTGTCATTGATGCTATTTTTGGGTCAGGACTGAACAGACCCGCAGAAGGAATTGCAGCCAGGGTAATTGATCAGATCAATCAATCCGGAGCTGTTGTAATTGCGGTGGATATCCCCTCGGGCTTATTTGCTGATCAATATATCGATTCTAAAAAACACAGTGTGGTACAAGCAGACTACACATATAGTTTTCAGTTTGCTAAGTTGGCTTTTTTAATGGCTGAGAATGATTCTTTTGTGGGACGATGGGAGATTGTACCTATTGGTTTGCACAGCGATTTTATTGAGCGTGTCGAAACGCATGATTATATGCTTACACCTGAAGTACCGAGGCCAATGTTGAGACTTCGGCCAAAATTTTCACATAAAGGTATTTATGGACATGCGTTGCTAATAGCCGGATCAAAAAATAAACTTGGGGCTGCCTTACTGGCAGCTGAATCATGCTTGCGGTCGGGTGTGGGACTTCTACACATTCATCTTCCGGCAGACACCGGACAACCAATCTATGCAAGGCTACCCGAAGCCATGATTAGCTATGACACATCGAAAGATTACTTTACCCACCTGCCTGATCTGTCTGGTTTTAATGCAATTGGAATTGGACCAGGAATTGGTACTGGTGTTGAAACCTCCAAAGCATTAAAACTCCTTATTCAAGATGTTGGTTTTCCATTGGTAATTGATGCAGATGCATTGAATATTTTATCAGGAAATAAAACCTGGTTGTCTTTTTTACCACCTGATAGCATCCTTACACCACACCCAAAAGAATTTGAACGGCTGGCAGGGAAATCAGCAAATAGCTTTGAACGCTTACAGTTGCAACGTGATTTTTCGGTACGTTTTGGTTTATATGTGGTGCTTAAGGGAGCTCACACAAGCATCACTACCCCAAAAGGAAATTGTTGGTTTAATACAAGTGGAAATCCCGGAATGGCAACTGCCGGTAGTGGAGATGTCCTAACCGGTATTATTTTAGGTCTGTTGGCTCAGGGCTATAAACCGGTCGAAGCAGCATTGCTGGGGGTTTATCTTCATGGTTTGGCAGGCGATCTTGCCACAGAAGAATATGGCATGGAGGCAACCATTGCATCCGATATCAGCAGGCATTTGGGCAAGGCGTTTGGCAAGTTAAAGGGATAGCAATTACAAGACTAACAATTGTACAAACATTAAATACTTTTTTATGACATTGATAAAGTCCATATCGGGAATAAGGGGAACCATTGGCGGAGAACCTGGTGATTCATTGAGCCCTTTGGATCTGGTTAAGTTCACGGCAGCTTTTGCAAAATTTCTCAAAATATCCTCAACAAAAGCTAATCCATCGGTAGTTGTTGGACGTGATGCACGGGTTTCAGGTGAAATGGTTAATAAGATTGTTTGTGGAACTTTCATGTCCTGCGGATTTAATGTTACAGACATTGGCGTCACAACCACACCCACAGTGGCAATTGCAACTACCAAGATGAAGGCTGACGGAGCAGTGGTAGTAACAGCCAGTCATAATCCTGCACAATGGAATGCACTTAAATTGCTGAATGAAAAAGGTGAGTTTATCAATGCGGAAGAAGGAAATAAGGTAATAGAACTGGCAGATAATGAGTATTTTGATTTTGTTTCCTTTGATAGGATTGGAACTTATGAGCAAGACAGCAGTTGGATGGATAAGCATATTGAGCTGATTCTTAAATTGCCTCTCGTAGATATTCAAGCAATTAAGAAGGCCCAATATACCATTGTGGTTGACGCAGTGAATTCAGGAGGGGGGATTGCGATTCCAAAACTACTTCATGCCTTGGGCGTTGCCCATGTGCATGAGCTTCACTGTACGCCTGATGGAAAGTTCCCGCATAATCCTGAGCCATTGCCCATTCATTTAGCCGAGCTGTCCGAATTGGTAATTAAGATGAAGGCTGATCTGGGTTTTGCTGTTGATCCCGATGTTGACCGCCTCGCCATTGTTGATGAAAACGGAGAGATGTTTGGAGAGGAATATACCTTGGTTGCTGTGGCAGATTATGTGATGCAAAACGAAGTTGGCAATGCAGTATCGAATCTGTCCTCTTCAAGGGCATTACGCGATATTGCAACGAAACATGACAGGCAGTATTTTGCTTCTGCCGTGGGTGAAGTCAATGTGGTGGAAACGATGAAATCTACTGATGCTGTTATTGGTGGGGAGGGCAATGGCGGTGTAATTTATCCTGCTCTACACTATGGAAGAGATGCCTTGGTTGGAATTGCACTTTTTTTAAGTTCACTCGCTAGATCAGGTTTGGGTTGTTCAGCCCTTCGCAACCAATACCCTAGATACGAGATGGTTAAAGACAGAATTCAGCTTTCGAAGGACTTGGATATCGAACAGCTTTTCAAAGAGGTCGCGAAGGTTTATCAGAATGAACAGTTAAATACTACTGACGGCATCAAGATTGATTTTGAGCATGGTTGGGTGCACCTGCGAAAATCTAATACTGAACCTATTGTCAGAATATATGCTGAGGCCAATGATTTGCAGCAGGCCAGGGAATTAACCAGCAAATTGATTGTACTTATAGGTAAACTAACAAAATGATCTTAATAACTTTAATCATGATAGTTGAAAGCTGATCAGCAATTTGATAAATTCGGCATGAAATTCCAAACAGTTTGATTAGGACAAAGCACATGGCTATGAAAAGACAAAAGCCAAAAAAACGTAAATACAAGACAATAACCCTCAAACTTTCAGCACGGCAAAGCAAATCCTTGAATAATTATTGTGAAGCGCGAAATACCACTCCCAATAAACTAATCAAAAAGAATATAGCACGTTATCTTAATGGGTTTGAGAAATCTGTGCCTGAAAAATATCATGTTTCTGACAGACAGCTGGATTTGTTTAACGAAGATTGAAATTGCCCTTATTCAAAAGGTACCCGATTCAAAATTGACCTGCCAAGTGTGATTTCATCCGCATATTCGAGCGCATCCCCGATAGCCACACCTTTGGCAATAGTGGTCACCTTTAGCTTGTATTCTTTAATAAGCTTATAAATATAGAATCCTGTGGTATCGCCTTCAATGGTTGCCTGTAATGCCAATATGATCTCTTTGATTGGTTCCTGGCTTAATCTTTCTTGCAGGCTATCAATGGTAAGTTGTTTAGGCCCAATTCCTTCAATTGGATTGATTACTCCTCCGAGAACATGATATAGGCCATTATATGTTGATGTACGCTCAATAGCCATTACATCGCGCATATCTTCCACAACACAAATGGTATTTTCATCACGTCGTGGATTCCTGCAAATACTGCATAGTTCAGTATCGGAAAGATTGTGGCACCGTGAACAGAAATGAATCTGATTACGCATACGGCTCAGCGCATTGGCAAGGGTCTCAGTACGTAGTTTATCTTCACGCAACAGGTGCAGAGCCAATCGTAATGCTGTCTTTTTACCAATGCCAGGTAAACGCGACAATTCACTTACAGCGTTTTCCAATAAGTTTGACGAGAATTCAGCCACCCTGTCTTTTTTTGGCAAAAATAATCAGTTTTGACCACTTTATTGGTAGAATTGCTCCGAAGCATTAACTTTGATGAATAATTATAACATTGATATGAATTGTGGAACGAAAATAGTGTTTCTTTTTGGTTTTTTGCTGGTTGCTGTATTGGGATTTTCTCAAGATGAGTATTACAACCAGGTTGATAACCAGGGCAGGAAAATTGGAAAGTGGAAAGCTGAATTTGAAAATGGCATGTTGCGCTACGAAGGTCAGTTCAGGAATGACAGGCCTTATGGAGAATTCAGGCATTATTTTAATACAGGTGAGCTAAGGGCAATTAATTTGTACAGCATGAATGGGAAAGTGGCTCACAATCAAACCTTTTCATCTGATGGAACATTGCTGGCCGAAGGAAAATACATAAATCAAAAGAAAGACAGCACATGGCGTTTCTACAGTGATATTGACGGCGTTCTTATTTCAGAGGAGGATTATCATATTGACATGTTGTATGGTGAAGTAAAGAATTACTATCCCGAAAACGGATCCCTTGCCGAGATCACCTATTATAATAACGGTAAAAAGGAGGGGCTATGGAAGCGGTACTTTCCAGACGGAAGCCTGATGACACAAGGCTTATATAAAAATGATCTGCTTGATGGTGCATTGATAATCTATCATCCTAATGGAAATATCCAAATTTGCGGACAGTATGAAATGGGTGTTCGCAATGGAACTTGGTTAACCTATGATCAGGATGGGGAACTGATTGATGAAGAAGTGTTTGACTAGTTCTCGCAGTGGATTATAGCAATTGCTTCAGCTCGGTTAAGCTGTTTAGTACATTATTACCATTTTGATACAAACGACCTGCTGATTGATGCCCTATAGCAACCAGTATATGTTTACATCCCATTTTTTCAGCCACTTCCTGATCGTGCAGGGTGTCACCGATAAAAAGGCATGCTGATGGATCAATATTTGATTCATGCAGCAAATGAAGACCCCTGTGTGTTTTTCCACCGCCTAAATGGTCCTCTATTCCAAAAATCAATTCAAAATACTGACTTATATTATAGTGCTTCAACATTTTATCAAGTAAGTTCTGCTCCATGGCAGAAAGAATATATTGATTGATGCCTTTAACTTGCATCGATTTGATAACATCCACTGCATCAGGATGTAGCCTTGCAGAAAAAATGCGTTCTATATATAATTTCATAAAAGCCAAAGCAGGTACTTCAAAAGGTTCGTTGGTAAAATCAAATCCTAGGTCTTCGTAATACTTCCTTACCGGGAAAGTGAACACTTCCCTGTATAAATTAGTATCAATAGGTTTTAAGTTGCGTTCCTTTAGCAAGATATTCATAGAATTCACACAAATTTGAACATCGTCCAGTAGTGTTCCGTTCCAGTCCCAAATGATCACCTGAGGCCTTTCGATTAGCGTAAAATCCATAGAGAGTCAATAAAATTATATTGGAAGGGACTGATATTACTTACACCAGCGTGTCCGGTCCTCAATATTCTTTTTGCCAAGCTGTTCGGCCATTAGGTAATCTTCACAACCAGCCTGAACATTGTTATAAAGAAATTCATTCAGCAAGCCCCTGTTATAATAAGCATCAGCATAATTCGGGTTCAGTAAAATGGCCTTATCATAGTCATGCATGGCAGCATCGAGTTTGTTCAAATTCCGATTCACATTACCTCTGTAAAAGTAGGCTTCATGTGATTCAGGATAGTACTGCAAGGCTTTATTGAAGTTTTCAAGGGCACTTTCGAACCTGGAGTAATAAAGATCGGTAATTCCTTCATCCAGGTGGTCACGGTATTTTTCCATATTGGGACCACATGCGGAAATTATCGATGCGAGAAAAATCAAAAACAGGAAGTTGCGCATGGTATGATTTTTCGGCGAAAATAAGCATTTTTGAAGATTCCCATATCTGATGACCGGTTCATAATTTTGTTCATATTTATCTTTTCAACTTTAACTCATTCTTAAAAATGGCATATATTTGCCACGTGAAATGGTGTCATTGAACTTTTAGTTCACAGACTTAAAATGGGAATCAGGTGCAAATCCTGAACAGTTCCCGCTGCTGTAAGCTCTTTATTTACTTTCGGAATTTCTCACGCCACTGTCATTGCTGTCTTTGACGGGAAGGCTTCCGGGAGAGAGCAAGTCAGAAGACCTGCCTTTTTCACAAACAATTGATCCAAGGCTTTCGGGTAAAAAGCTTGTCGGTTTACAATCATAGCGATTTCGACAAAATTTTCCTGATGGTTTTGAGGCAATGGATATATGACCTTAAAACTGTGTAAATGGAATTCATTCATGCTTCAGTAGTTATATTGACCGTGCTCATGTCTATTATCTATTATAGATCAGAAGCGGCAATTCGGATGAGAAGCGTACCAGATTTCTTCCTCAAAGTCCGCAAAGGAGCATATGGTAGATTTCTGTTTTTTTATTGCCTCCTGTCCCTCACTATATTGTTCCCATTTGGTGCTAAGGCCCAGTTGCCTGATACTATTTTGCTTGATCAGGTTGAGGTAAGGTCTTTCCAGCTACCTCATTTACATGCTTCGGAGACTAAGCTTGATCCCATTGTGATGAAGTCCTTGGCAAACCAACATTTGGGATCTGCTCTCATGCAGCATAGCACTGTATTTGTAAAAGATTATGGTCCAGGAGGCCTGTCATCAGTATCATTCCGTGGTACTTCTGCAAGCCATACACTAGTACTCTGGAACGATATACCACTCAATTCACCAACACTGGGTCAGGTTGATATTTCGTCTGTACCGCTTTTCTTTGTTGAAGAGGTAGGCCTACTCTGGGGAAGCAAAGCGGCGACAGTGCGACTTGGTGGCGTAGGCGGTGTGATTACCATTGATAACAAGGCAGAATTCAATAAAGGCTTACATGCTACGGTAATGCAGGCTTTAGGAAGTTATAGTACGGTAAGCAGTTACGCTGCAATTGGTTATAGTAACAGCAGGATCTACACTAAAACACGTATATTCAGACGTGCAAGTGAAAATAACTTTCAATACTTGAACACTGGCATTATACCGGAGCAGAGGTTAAGACAACGGGATGCCTCCTATGAAGACTATGGATTGCTGCATGAGTTTGCCTTTTTGAGTTCAGAAAAATCAATGATTAAGTTTATTACCTGGAACCAATGGAATCACCGGAATCTTCCAGCCATCATGACTAATTTGCAAAGGGGCGGTAATCCGAAAGAAGTCAGGGAGGATCGTTTTAGTCGAAATGTCCTCAGTTACAAGTATTATTTTAATGAAAATGGCAATTTGGAACTTAAGACAGGAGTTTCTGTGGATTATCAGCATTATTTTCTCCGTACCACTAGTAATAATGGTGAATCTATTGTATCGCTCATTGACACCGAAAACCATTCCCTTGGATGGTTCAATAGTTTGAGGATTGAACAAGGATTAGGCAAGAATCTAGATTTCTTTTCAAATATTTTCTTTGATTGGGAGCAAGTTGAGTCAGATAACTATGAAAATATTAACATAAGGACGAAACTTTCAGGTGTAGGAGGTTTTGAATTAAAAAACCTGAGCAGAATCAATTCAAGTATAAGTTTAAGGTATGATATGGCGGATGGTAAGGCTGTTGGGTTTAGTCCTGCCTTTGAGCTGAGCTATCATTTGATACCCGAAAATAAATTGCAACTCAGTGTTGGATATAGTAATAATTACAGGTATCCGAACCTAAATGATCTGTATTGGTTCCCGGGAGGCAATCCTGAGCTTCTTCCTGAAAAAAGCAGAACGATTGATTTCAGCATTTCCAATGCGTCAAGCATTTCGATTATTGAGTTGAGTAATAATCTAAATTTTTATATGTCAGATATAAACAACTGGATTCAATGGAGGCCAACATCATATAGGTATTGGGTGCCACTGAACATAGCCAGGGTTTTTGCTCGAGGTATCGAATGGCGGTCTGATATAAGGACAAGCATTGGAGAAATTGATTTTCAGCTTTTTATTAATTATGCTTATGCACTTACCACTGATGAGAGCCCGGTAGCCCGTATTGAGAATAGTTCAGGCAAGCAACTGATCTATATTCCCAAGCACAATGGAAATATATTTCTAAAACTTAGCTACCATGGCAATTATTTTCACTGGAATACCTGCCATACCGGTGAGCGAAATACGAGTTTAAGCAGCAATTCAACATATACAGGAAAATTACCTTCATATACATTGCATCATATAGGTATAGGTCGAATTTTCGAGGCAAGATTCGGGCAATTGAATCTAGAGTTTCGAATTAATAATCTGTTTGGGGTTGATTACCAGGCTATTTTATGGCGTCCTATGCCTGGAAGAAATATAGAGGGTATGCTTAAAATTAGCATTTAAGATTCCAGGCTATCTAAAATTACCACACGAGTTGAGAATTTGAAATAAATTACTGTTAATTAATTAAATATACGAATCGAATGAACAAATTACATCTATTGTTATTACTAGCTGTCACTTTTACACTTAGTTCTTGTAAAGAGGAGAAAGATGATGTGGTACCTGGTGAGCCAGGCTTGGGAAAAGGTTTTTTTGTAGTCAATGAAGGTAATTTCACTGTTGGAAATTCCTCATTGTCTTTCTATAATTACGATTCAGCTAAAATGACAAATAATCTATTTTACCAGGTTAATAATGTACCTCTTGGAGATGTGGCTACCAGTATGAGTTTTTTCAGGAATATGGCTTTTATAGTAGTAAACAACAGTGGTATCGTTTATGTTGTGAATGGAAATACAGCCAGTTTTATTTCCAGTATTACAGGTTTAAGATCGCCACGGCATATTCATGTTGTTAATGCCGAAAGAGCATACATATCAGATATTCAGGATGATAGGCTGGCTGTGTTTAATCCCTTAACACTTCAGTTTATTGATTATATCGAGTTGGGTAAAACAAGTGAGCATATGTTATCTTATCACAACAAACTCTTCGTTGGGAATTGGTCTGATTTCTACCAGGATGCGCCCAACAACACCATACAAGTGGTTGATGTTTTAACAGATCAATTGGTTGATAGTATTGTAGTTACAAAAGAGCCTAATAGCATGGTATTTGACAAGGATAATAAGTTGTGGGTGCTTTGCAGCGGAGGGTTCATGGGTGAGGAGGTCCCTGCCTTGTACAGAATCAACCCGCAGGATCATGTTATTGAACAAATTTACCATTTTGATGATGAGACTTCATCTCCGCAACAGCTTGCCATTAATGGATCGGGTGACACTTTGTATTTTTTAAATAATGGAGTTTACCAGATGACAATCACTGCCACATCACTTCCTGCGTCACCATTGATCGGAATGGGTCATCGAAACTTTTACAGCTTGGCAATAGAGCCATCACGATCCCATGTGATGGTGACCGATGCGGTAAATTATATACAGGATGGCTATGTATTCAGATATAAACCAGATGGCACACTTATTGATTCAATCGGAGCGGGAATAATTCCCGGGCAGATACGATTTAATTAATCACCAATAAAATAAACTGAAAATGAGTAAAGTTGCAGTAACCTGGAAAGAGGACATGGCTTTTGAAACGGAAGTGAACGGATTCAAAATTATGATTGATGCTGATGAGAAAGTTGGAGGAAAAAACCGGGGGCCCAGACCTAAACCTTTAACCTTGGCTTCGTTAGGAGGATGTACCGGAATGGATGTGATCTCAATCCTAAAAAAAATGCGCGTTGAGCCTACTTACTTCAATATTGATGTTGAAGGCCAACTCACCGATGAGCACCCTAAGTATTATCATAAGATACATATTACTTACACTTTCAGTGGAAATAATCTTGATAGGGAGAAAATTGAAAAAGCAGTCAATTTGTCACAAGACCGCTATTGTGGTGTAAGTGAGTTGCTCAGGAAAGGTGCTGAAATTAAACATACAATCGTTATCAAGTGAATTTATGGAGGTATTCATTGCAGGAATAAATGTTATTATTTTATATTCCAACGCCTTGTAATATCTCAATTAGTTCATTCAGTATCATCGAAGTAGCTCCCCATATCATATGGTCGTCCACCATAAAACAAGGGGTTTGAAAAGTTCTACCATCAGCATAAGTGATGCGCTTGTTCTGGCAGGTTTCAGGATCTGCCAGATGAGACAAGCTGGTGATAAATATGTCGGCAACTTCGGCAGGTTGCATGCGAAAGATGGGTTTCGTGGTAGTGAATGCTACCACAGGCATCACATCAAAATTACTCGGTGGAATGTATAATTTTGTCAGTGAACCCAAAATAACAACACTTGTAGGATCTATTCCTAACTCCTCTTCAGCTTCCCGCAATGCGGTCGCGTACAAATCGTTGTCGTATTTTTCAAATTGTCCACCGGGGAATGCAACCTGTCCACTGTGTACTCCAATGTAAATATTTCGCTTAATAAATACAGTATGAAGATTTCCAAGATGAGGAAAAAGCAAAATCAGTACTGCGCTTTGTCGAGGAGGAGTTTTATGTTTTAACCTATAAATTAGATGTTCTCTGTTGACCGGTGCCATTTTTAATTGTGATTCAAGTCCGGGCAACTGCTCCTTAAGCCTCTTTTTCAGGCTTTCGAGGAAATTAGAATAATCTGGATCAGCAGCTTGCATAAAATCAGTTGTACCGGTTTAAATTACAACGGATAGTCCTCAACAGAAGTCAACAAAGTTCGCTTAAGGAAATCAGTTACTTTTTTATACAAATGATATCGGGCATTACCTCCATGCATCCCGTGGTTTCTGTCAGGATAGATCATCATTTCAAATTGCTTGTCAGCACGAACAAGGGCCTTGGCCATTTCCATTGTGTTTTGATAGTGTACATTATCATCAGCACTACCGTGGATTAAAAGGTATTCACCTTTAAGTTTATCAGCATAATTGATAGGTGAATTGTCATCATAACCCTCAGTGTTTTCAATTGGTGTACGCATATATCGCTCAGTGTATATGTTGTCATAAAAACGCCAACTTGTAACTGGCGCCACAGCAACAGCTGACTTGAAATGATCTGCACCCTTGGTAATTGCAAGGCTTGACATATAACCACCATAACTCCACCCAAATACCCCAATACGTTCTCCATCAATATATTCGAATTTATCAAGTAATTTGGAGGTGGTGATCAAGTCTTCAGTTTCATATTTGCCCAGCTGCAAATATGTCATCTTCTTAAATTGTTCGCCCCGACTTCCGGTTCCACGACTATCAACCGAAACGACAATGATACCCTGATTTGCCAAATATTGGAACCATATTCGATTCGTTCCTCCCCAGGAATCATTTACTGTTTGTGAACCTGGCCCACCATAAACATATATCAATACCGGGTATAGGCGGTTCTGATCAAAGTCAGGTGGCAGGATCCTATATGCATTTAAATTTACTTGCACTCCATCAGGCAATCTAAAGGAGGAGTCAGATAGCTGAAAGAATTCTGTTGTGGTGAATCCAAATAATCTGAGTTTGTCAATAAGTTCCTGGTTATCTTCTAACAACCGCAGTTCTTGCCCGTCAGCGCTGTTTACAGTGATGTAAGGTGGTGAATTGGCAGTGCTGTTTGTATTTACGAAATAATGCATATTGGTACTGAATTTGGCTGTATTGGTTCCTTTTCTTGTTGTTAATTTTAATTTATTGCCATTTAGATCGACACGATAAATATGTTTTTCAAGGGGTGATACTTCAGCACTTTGATAGTAAATAATTTTGTTTTCTTCATCGAATCCATAAATAGAGGTCACATCCCATTTGCCTTTTGTTAATTGACTTACTAATTTGCCATCCAAACTATATTGGTAGATGTGATTGAACCCGTCCATTTCGCTTGTGATCAAAAAGTGTATACTGTCGGGCAGGAATATCAAATTATCTGTGATATCAATGTAATAAGGGTTCCTCTCTTCATACATCAGGTTCGCAGTGCCTGTTTCAACCTCAGCAAGGAAAATCTGTAAATGATTCTGATGTCGGTTTAATAACTGAATGGACAACACATTTGGATTTCTTGTCCATTTTATTCGAGGTATATATCCATCCTGGGCAGTTTCAATGCCCATCTTTATGGTTGTGTCTGAATCCAAATGATAAACATGAATGCTTACCAGTGAATTATCCTCGCCGGCTTTAGGGTAGCGGTATTTGTGTAATTCAGGATATAAATCGTTGTAATAGGCCATTTGAAATTCTTTGACTTCTTTTTCGTTAAAGCTGTAGTAGGCTATCTTACGACTATCCGGTGACCAAAAGAATGCTTTCGTAAAACTGAATTCCTCCTCATACACCCAGTCGGTGGTGCCATTTATGATTTCATTTGTTTTACCATTATAAGTGATTTGTTGCTCAAATCCGGTGAATAAATGCTTTACAAATAAATTGTTATCTCTTACAAAACCCACCATACTATTATCAGGAGAAAAGGTTGCCAAAGACTGTTTCCCCTTATCAGACAGCAAGAATAAGTCTTTATATATCAAATCATAAAGATAATAATCTGACTTGGATGAATGTCTGTAACGACGCTCAGTGCCGGTTGGGATTAACATCATGGTTTCATTATTATTCAACTGGTAGGTGTTCACCGTAATTGGATGATCCTCACCATTCGGAATTAAATCCCTTTTAAGTGCGAGAATATCTATCATTTCTCCACTACCGTAGGCATATACATTAATAGAACTATCCGTGAGCATCGTAAAACTATTGCCATCTTTCATTGGGATCAAACCTCTGACGGTTTTGGGTGAGAATTGATTTCGAGAAAAGACATCTTCAAATTTTAAAATCTCCTCTGTTTGTTGTGAATTTGTCATCAGCGGCACTGTCAATAAAATTGCCAGACCTAATTGTAAATATTTCATGTTTTGTATTAATTTGGTGGTCAAATTTACAGAATACCTTGATAATTTGGAGCAAGATTTGGTAACGTCAGTGCAAGTTTTTACTATTTTTGCATGCCGGACAGTTGGTTCAGGCTTTTAAGAGGGACGTTAGCTCAGTTGGTTTAGAGTACATGCTTGACAGGCATGGGGTCACTGGTTCGATTCCAGTACGTCCCACAGATTTTTACCAT
>CALAZZ010000285.1 GCA_937926515.1 uncultured Bacteroidales bacterium
TGCCAATTTATGGTAGAAGGTTGTTTTTTAATGGGTTTGGGCTGAAATCGGTCGTAACAGAGCTCTTATGGTGTCACCATTCCTGTGTGTGGCTGGCCCGTCTGCAGCGCAAGCTCCATTGCAAAGTTAAGCAAGCTATCATCGATCTCCAGACCGAAATCTGTCAAGCCAACGGTAACCTGGTAATTATCGATATGTTGTTTTAAGGTGGTGGCATGAAATCATAACCAATTCCCCTCGTCCATCCATAACCACTTTTCAAACATCGGTAGGTTGTCCGTTTATCTGTCGGACAATGATGAAGAATGAAATCGTAACCCGACAGTAAATAGCCAATTAACCACAACGAAAATCCTGTCTGGGAATCACCTGCATCACATTTAAACTGCCGCTATCCGCTGGGACATTTTAACAAGATTTTACCACTGGCTGATAGTTGATTTGGTACATTCTGCATGTCTGTTTTGCGCAACCTGATTTAGAGGCTCATATCTGCCTGAATGCACATCCAAAAAAATCAAGGATATTTATTAAACACAGACCTAAAAAAATGACATCCTCGTCACGTAATATTATTGCGTTTATCCTCCAAAACCATGCGTTTATACATTTAATCCCAACGTTCACACATCTAACTCATTCTGGCCTCCACAGCATCGTACTTTAGGGGTGCATTAACAAATCAATTATTCTTATTAAAAACAAAAAACGGAGGTTATTATGAAAAACATTCTCAAATTAATCACACTGTGGATTGCGTGTCTGATGGCAGTAAATGTCGCATCACAATCCTCATTGGATTACAACATCCTGATCGAACAGATCGAGTTTCAACCCGGCGTTACCATTGACATCAATGTGAACGTGTACGTAAACGAAAATGCCACCAACTGGGCCAACCATGGTAAAATATTCGCCATTGAAGGCATGGCTCACACCGCCAACTGCTGGAAGCCCTTTGCCGAGGAGCTGTTCCTGAGTGCACCACCATCAGCACACATCAATGAGTTCTATGCCATTGACATGCCCGGCAGGGGAGGGAGCGGCTTCCCGCAAGGTTACAATCCGGCATCAGGTACTGACTTTAAGCTGGCCGACATGTACCTGGAGGACTACATCGCAGTGATCCGGCCCCACTCAATTATCTTAATGATGAACACGGTGTGAAACCCAACACCATCATGGGACACAGCCTGGGCGGGCTGGAAGTTATTTTGCTCCAGGATATGCTTATCCAGCAGGGTTCAAACATGAGAAAAGAGTTTGGGATCAAAAATGCCATTTTGCTGGCTCCGGCCATCCCTGCACCTCTTGACTGGGCTTTTCTGGGCACCGGTGGAGCACAGCTGATCCCATTCGCTGTGGAACATCCCGATCACGGTTGGATACTCGATCTTCCGTTCTACCTTTGGCCATGGAATTTCTTTACCAACACCTGTTGCTATTTCCCACCGGGCAATCCTTACGGTTACCCACCGGCCATGGTGCCAGGTGCTCCTGATGCTGCTACAGTGCTTGCCAACGGTTACAATAGCATTGAGGCAGGTCCCTTGTTGTTCCACATGGCGGGTTATCCGTTAGCCATTCTTGACCCAAACACGCACCATCCAACACGACCAAGAGTAAGCGCAAGTGCTGGTATTTTCAAACCGAAACATGGCGTGCAGCTTACCCTTTTTGCCGAGGAGTTCGACAAAATGATGTCGCCCGAAGAGGAATGGACATTGTATCAATACCTTACAGCAGATAAAAAGGGCAAAGGATACCTACTTGTCGAAGGCGAAGAAACCTGCCACGATACGCATATATCTGACCCTCATGCACTGGTTTCGCTGTTGAATAATCCCAACTACTTTAAAAGTATTGAAGTGGAAACCATTGCTGACACTGAAACATATTTTGGTTTCCATCCAAATCCTTTCAGCAACCAGATTCATTTTACCGGACAGCTGAGCGGTGAAACACCTTTAAGCCTGAAGATTTACAACATCATGGGCCAGGAGGTGATGCAATTGTTTGGCGGAGTAATTCCCATGGGACAGCTTAACCTGAGCTACGACCTTTCCGAACTTTCTACAGGCGTTTATTTCATAAAGATCAATGCCGGCATGCACCAACAAACCAGTAAGCTGATCAAGCATTGAGCACACCAGCCAATGATCAGGCGGCTGAAGCAGCTGACTTTGTGCGTTTGGTGGGAAAACACGGCTTATTATTTCCCACCAAGGCACAAAGG
>CALAZZ010000286.1 GCA_937926515.1 uncultured Bacteroidales bacterium
TCAGCAAGTTATGCAGCCAAAATGTCGAAATTAAAATTTAGTCGGATAACAGTGATAGCAAATGTAATAAATGGTGCCACCTGGGTAAACCTCACAACAGGGGCTTTCTGCTGGTACAACAACAATGCTGCATTTCAGGCTTCTTATGGTGCGCTGTATAACTGGTATGCTATTAGTCCGGAGACAAACGGCGGCAAGAACCCCTGCCCTGATGGATGGAAAGTGCCTTCAGATGAAGAGTGGACAAGTATGACAAACTTTGTAGGAGGGTTTCCTGCTACCGGAGGCAGGCTCAAGGAAACCGGTTTCATACACTGGAACAGTCCAAACACCGGTGCTACAAATGAGGTTGCTTTCTCGGCCAGACCGGGAGGCAGCCGGATTTGGAATGGCAATTTCGACAATATGAATACCCACGCCTATTTCTGGACTTCCAGCGAGCAACAAGGAAATTTTGCCTGGTTGCGAAACATGTTTCACAATGCACATAATCTTGGAAGAGGTAGCATCAATAAGTATCATGGCTTATCCATCAGGTGTATCAAGGAATAATAAAAGCTTTAGATTGAATTTATGTGACTAATACAATTTTTTAATAAATCGATTCAATGTTGAAAGGCAACCAGATCCAGGTATGAAAGAAGATTTCTCAATATGTACGCTTCATTAATAAGTCTGACATAACAATCCAAAAAATGAAAAAACCAAACCAAATCCGATTGAACTTCATATTTCTGATGTTTGCATTTATGACAGCACCTGCATTTGCATCTGAACCCGATCCAGCAACTGATCTTGACAATAAATTTAGTATCAACTTAAGCAGTGAGCTGGTTAGCCGCTATGTGTGGCGAGGCTCAGCCGAGGATATGCACCCACATTTACAAGGAAGTCTATTGCTGAATTATGGTAATTTAAGTTTCGAAGCCTGGGGAACAAGTGGCCTAACATCCGGTTTCTCAGAGATTGACCTTGTTCTGGCTTACCAAGCCGGTCCTTTAGCTTTTGCTATTACCGATTATTTCGTTTTTAATGATCAGGATCTTCCTAATGCCAAATTCTTCAACTATAAAACAAAAGATGATGAATGGACTAACCATGCCATCGAAGGTTCAGTCGTTTACGATGGATCAGATGCATTTCCAATTATGGTTACTGCAGGCACTTTCTTTTTTGGAAATGATAAGGATGCAGATAATAAAAACTTGTATTCAACTTACCTCGAAATGGCCTACCAAACTGTATGGAAAAACTATGACATCTTGTTTTTCCTGGGAGGCACCACGCATAAGGGCCTTTATGCAGATAATGCTGCGATTACCAATGTTGGCATGAAAACCGTGCGTACAGTGAAAATGAACGAAAATCTGAAATTGGCATTGTCATCCAGCCTGATTGTTAATCCTGACTTAAAACATGTATTCCTGGTTTTTGGAATTGGATTATGATCCTGCTACCAGCGCTTTCACCAGCATTAGTTCCAGACACAAACAAATACATTATTTAGTGAACATTCTGGTGTACACTCCCTTGAATGAATAAATTCCATACTTTTGTTCGACCTGATTTCAGCTGTTATATGCTGAATATTCCACTAAATAAGTGAAAAACATACTAATTCTACAGCACCATGACTTCGCTCGAGCAACATTTTGAATCATTTCGGCATCATATAATCGGTAACGATCTGAGCTTTGATACACCTTTTGGTAATAAAAAAATGCTTTATGCGGATTGGATAGCAAGCGGCAGATTATATCGACCTATTGAAGACAAAATTGCCAATACCTTCGGCCCTTTTGTTGGTAATACACACACCGAAACCAGCGAAACCGGTACCCGCATGACCAACGCCTACCATTATGCACATCAATTGATCAAACAACATGTAAATGCCGGACCGGATGATGTGATCATCACAGCAGGCACCGGTATGACAACAGTGATCAACAAAATGATGCGCATCATGGGCCTAAAGAGTTGCGGCATGGCACACAAAGCAGATTGTATTCAGAAAAAGGATAAACCAGTGGTTTTCATCAGTCATATGGAACACCATTCAAATCACACCAGCTGGTTCGAAACAAATGTGGATGTTGTCGTATTACAACCTGATAAGAACCTGCTGATTGACCTGGATGAACTCCGAAGCCAGCTGGAGCGATACAAGGACAGAAATTTCAAGATTGGTTCTTTCACTGCATGCTCAAACGTTACAGGCATTGAAACCCCTTACCATGAAATGGCAAAGATCATGCATGAGTATGGTGGCGTTTGCTTCATTGACTTTGCTGCCTCGGCCCCATATGTAGCAATCGATATGCATCCGGCTGATGATGAAATGAAAAAACTGGATGCCATCTTTTTTAGTCCGCACAAATTCCTAGGAGGGCCCGGAAGCTCAGGCGTTATGGTTTTCGACAGCAGCCTCTACCACAGCCCTTCACCCGACAATCCCGGTGGCGGTACGGTCGATTGGACCAACCCCTGGGGTGAATATAAATACATTGATGATATTGAAATACGCGAAGACGGAGGCACACCAGGCTTTCTGCAAGCCATCCGAACTGCCCTGGCTATTGAGGTAAAAAACCAAATGGATACTTCCAAGATGCGCCTTAGAGAACGTGAACTGGTGCCTAAAGCCTTTGAAAATCTCAGAAAGATTAAGGGGCTAAAAATACTGGCCGACAATGTGGAAGAACGCCTTGGTGTATTCTCGTTCTACCTGGACGATGTACATTTTAATCTTGTGGTCAAATTACTGAACGACCACTTCGGCATACAAGTTCGCGGAGGCTGTGCGTGTGCTGGCACCTATGGGCATTACCTTCTTGATGTAAGCCATGACAAATCAAAGCAAATTACCGACCTGATCAATCATGGCGATCTATCGCAAAAACCCGGTTGGATAAGGGCTTCATTGCACCCTACCATGACCGATAATGAATTGGATTACCTGATTAATAGTATTGATACGGTGGCACATGATCACCGGCAATTAGGAACTGATTATATTTACAATAAACACACCAACGAATTCAGGCATAAAACACAAGCTCGCGATCAATCGGAGATCATCAAGCCCTGGTTTGTCCTGGGATGATATGAATTAGGAAATAATGCTGTTACATTTCATGAATCAAAGGATGAATTTTTGATGATTAGCGAGTCCAGCTGATCAGAAAGGCACCGTATGAGGGTATAACCAGCGAACGATAAAGAAGAATATCATTGCGACCAATCCAATAAGTAAAAAGGTAAATCCCAATGGTTTGCGGTTTTTAATAAAAAACCATATTGCCAGGCCAATAAAGATCACTGAAATAACTAGAAGTTGTATGATCATTTTGTTGTGTGTTAAATTATAACAAATGAAGTGACTAATATTACTTAATACGGGATACTTTTTCCACCCCATTCACCTTTAGTAACTTGTGCATGAGTTGCTCCAGATGATCCACGTCCTTGATCTGTAAATGTATTCTCCCGTCAAACTTCCCATCTCGTGTGTCAAACGAAATTGAACGCATATTGACCTTCAGGTCGCTACTGATCACCTTGGTGATCTCACCAACCAAACCGAGCAGGTCACTGCCATTGATATGTATGGCCGCATTGAATGCCATGGAATCGCTATCACCTTTCCAGCGCACCCTTAATATGCGATAACTGTATTTTTCAAGTAGTCTTGAGGCGTTAGGGCAATTCACACGGTGTATGGTGATTCCACTGCCCACTGTTACAAAACCAAACACAGAATCGCCGGGAATGGGATTGCAGCACCTGGCCAATTTATAGTTTACGTTTCTGAGAGATTGGTCAATGATCAAATAATCATCTTTCCCCTTATCAACCGGTGGCGGGGTGGTTTTAAATGATTTTGTCTCTTCTGCCTTGGCTGTTCGGGCCAGCAGCCTTTCCTTTTCAGCTTCGGCAAACTCAAGCAGATTTCGCTTCACATCCTGAAGGTCTATCTTATCTGTGGCAATCTGGTAATATAGCTCATTAGCGGTATCGGTTTTGTAATGCTTGACCAACTGGTTAATTCCTGAATCGGTATAGGTCATCTTCCAATTCTTCAGCTTACGCATCAACATCTGTTTGCCGGTCTCCGCTTCCCTGAGGTTCTCCTCGCGCACATATTTTTTGATCTTGCTACGCGCCCTTTCCGTAACCACAAATCCAAGCCAATCTTGCTTGGGGTGCTGCTTCTTATTTGTGATGATCTCAACCTTGTCACCATTTCTCAAAGGATGCCTGATGGGAACAATTTTATTGTTCACCTTGGCACCACTACAGTTCTCACCCACCTGGGTATGCACTTCATAGGCAAAATCCAGTACGGTAGATCCGGCAGGCAGCTGTTTCAGGTCACCATTGGGGGTAAAAATGAATATTTTCTCACTTACTGATTTAGAAGTATTTCGATAAGTAAAATCGAAGTTGATCTGCTCCGGGTTCTCCAGCACATCTCGCACCTGGTTCAGCCAGTCTTCGGTATCCTTTTTTCTGTCCGTGCCTTTGTACCTCCAGTGGGCAGCCTGGCCTTTTTCGGCAATCTCATCCATGCGCTCTGAACGTATTTGTACCTCAACCCATTTGTCGCCATCGGCCTTGACCGTTGTGTGTAATGATTCGTAGCCCGATGCCTTGGGTGTGGTGATCCAGTCACGCAACCTTTTGGGGTTTGGCTGGTAAATATCAGTGACTATAGAATAAACACGCCAGCAGTCTTCCTTCTCCTTTTTTAGTTTGCTTTTGGTTATGATACGTACTGCAAAAATATCATATACCTGCTCAAAATCAACATTTTGAGCTTTCATTTTCGAGTAAATTGACGGAATTGATTTGGTACGCCATTTAACGATACAATCAAGCCCATGCGCAATTAGCTCACGTTGAATCGGTGCCAGAAAATCTTGAATAAAAACTTCCTGTTTTTTCTTGGTAGCTTGCAATTTCTCCTTGATCGCTTCAAACACTTCAGGGTGTTCATGTAGCATGACTTTTTCTTCAAACTCGGCTTTGATATTATAAAGTCCAAGGCGATGTGCAATTGGAATATAAAGATGTTTGACCTCGTGAATGAATTGCACCAGGCGCTCATGTTCAATGTCTTCAGGATTTCTAAGGTCGTAAAGGCGATGTGCAATCTTTAGCAGGATCACCCTGATATCATCCACCAAGGTTAGAAACAGCTTCCGAAAACTATCCGACTGAAACGAAAGTCGTTCAGTACGCAGTTGCGATACCCTGTTAAAACCATCTACAATAGAGGCTATGGTTTTGCCAAACTTTTCTTCGATCAGGTTAATTGATAAATCTGACTTATGGTTGATGCCATGCAGGATTGCAGAGATAACGGTTGAGGTTCCCAGGCCTATTTCATCCACTGATATACGTGCCACTTCAAGCAAATGCAGCACATAAGGCTTACCTGAGCTTAAACGACGACCTTGATAGGACTTGCTGGCAAGTTCAAAGGCAAGGTTTATTTTCTTCAGCTCGGTAAGTGACGCATTCTTACCGATGCGTTCTACCAATGCCAGATGAGCCTCCCTTATCTGGTCTTTCTCGGCATTCGAAAACATAAATAATCGTTTTCGTGATTAACAAAAATACTAAAATCGGAGGTGAAAAAAAAGCGTTTGTATCTTTATTGCAACACACAAACGCTTTCATTACTCATGTGTTATCGGCCCTTATTTATCACCACCCTTTTCAGGTCGGCCAGATCCCGAAGGCGATTCGGATATGGAATCACGCATTTTGGTATCGGCCTGGATATTCTGGAATTTGTAATAATCCATGATGCCAAGGTTGCCTGACCTGAATGCCTCGGCAATAGCCTGCGGTATCATGGCTTCGGCCTGGATGAGGTTAGCCCGGGCTTCCTGGGCTTTGGCCCGCATCTCCTGCTCAAGGGCCACAGCCATGGCGCGGCGCTCTTCGGCCTTGGCCTGGGCAATATTCTTATCGGCATTAGCCTGATCCATTTGCAATACGGCACCAATGTTCTTACCTATGTCGATATCAGCAATATCTATAGAAAGTATCTCGAATGCAGTACCAGAATCAAGCCCCTTGCGAAGCACGACTTTCGAAATCGAGTCAGGGTTTTCCAATACTGATTTATGTGAATCGGCTGAACCAATGGATGAAACTATCCCCTCTCCCACGCGAGCAAGCACAGTCTCTTCGCCTGCACCACCAACCAATTGCTTGATATTTGCCCTCACGGTCACACGTGCAATGGCAATCAACTGAATACCATCCTTGGCTACCGCAGCCACCTTCTTGGTTTCGATCACCTTGGGGTTTACTGACATCTGTACAGCCTGGAACACATCACGGCCTGCCAGGTCAATGGCAGTCGCGGTTTTGAAATTGAGGTCCATATTGGCCTTGTCAGCGGAGATCAGGGCATTCACCACTTGTTGCAAGCGTCCACCTGCAAGGTAGTGGGCTTCTAAGTCATCGCGCTCAAGTTTGATGCCCGCCTTCCAGGAGGCTATCATACTTTGTGTGATCACTGAAGGCGGTATCTTACGCCAGCGCATCAGTATCAGCTGCAACAACGAAATACGTACACCTGAAACAAGAGCGGTAAACCACAAGCCTACAGGTATAAAATAAAACAGGAACCAGATCAGGAATATGGCACCCAATCCGATGGCAATAATGATATACATGTCTTCCATAATTATGTTTGTTTAAGTTTTACAAAAATCTTATTTCTTTCAATCCTGATCACTTCAACAGGAGAATCCTCAGGTATAAATTCAGATCGGGCATGTACCTCATAGAACTGCCCATTTATCAGTGCTTTTCCAATAGGGGTGCATCTTGATGTGGTGGTACCGGTATCACCAGGCTTCACTTGATCATCCTCTATCTCGTTCACCTTACCGCTCACGGTGGTCTTCAGCATGGCCTTGTCCCAGCTCTTTGCACGCAGGGCATACGACAAGGCGATAAGGTTAAGGAGTATGGTGGCCCCCAACACATAATGACCTGCCGGTGTACCGTGGTGGCTGTACACCATCCACACCCCTATGACCATTAGAATGAAGCCAAAAATGCCTGCCACACCACCACCCGGGATCACCAGGATCTCAAGCAAGATCAACAGCAACCCTACAACAATTAGCGAAACAATGACAGTCCACATGGTATTCTTGTTTTTATTCGATACCTGCCGTTAGCGTACGATTCGACAGCTCCTGATAGAGTGGCTTTAATTCAACCACAGTCCCTGATTTCACCGCACACTTCCCTTTATAATGCACAATCCAGGTACAGGTTTCAGCCTGCTCTGCTGTATGCCCACAAACATCAATCAATGATTCGATTACAAAGTCAAAAGTATTGAAATCATCATTGTAAAGAACCAAATCCTTAATGTCAGTTATGCTTTCATCTGTTAATAAATCCAATGATTCTTTTTCCTTTACCATAAATCGCATTTTGAAATGGGTGCGTAAAGTTACAAATTATGTTCATGGAAACAATAATATAGGTAAATTTACAAAGCCAACAACAGATCCACCTAGTGCGCCACCAGCAGCACCAATAATAGCAGCACCTACTATGAGTCCAACTCCACCAGTTAATGCTCCTGCTGAAACTACAATAGCAGTTGCAGCTAGACCGGCTCCAACACCTCCACCTAAATAGCCTCCTGCTGTCCCAGCCACACATTTCACAATTTTCTTCCAGCCCCAGGGCGCTCTTGTAAATTCAGTGTTTTCGTAAACAAACTCAATTGAACCTTTA
>CALAZZ010000287.1 GCA_937926515.1 uncultured Bacteroidales bacterium
AGTTGTGGCTGCATGGCCTCTTGAAAATATAACCTCTTCCCTGACATAATCATCTCGTCAAGAACAGATAGCGAAGGTTTTGATTGATCCAACAGCATCATAAAAAGGGTTTTAAACAAGTCATTCACTAAATGATCAGAAGTCATACGGGCCCTGATATATCCGGGAATACCTAACATTTTGTAGTAGTTATATTCCTCACCCAGGTAACAATCAATGGCAATAACTGCAATATTATCGGCAAACATGACCGGCATTTCATACTGAACCCCTGATATATAGGTATATATGTCAGGAATCATCTTTTTAGGAAAATGATAATGAAATCTTCGGAACGCATGTGTTAGTTCATTTTCAAGTGGCTGTATATCGGGATATACCTCCCTGCTCTTGTGGTACAACATGATGAGGCTTGTATCGCTTACAAAGTCATAAATCTGCTTGATATTTGCTGTATCGCTCAGGTCGGCATCCAGAAAATGGATAAAATCAGCTTGCAATCTTCTGAGCTCTGTTTCCAGAACAGTAAGGTCTGCTTCAAAAAGGGCTTTGCCATATTGCTTCACAGTGATTTGCTCCGGATACAGGTTGCTGGTATTGATGTGCAGCCTGCTCTTGCCATTGCGTCCACAACTTATGGTTGTGATGAGAAGGATACATATAAGGAAAAGGGTTGATCGGTTCATAAACAGAATTCTTTTAGTAATAACGATAAAAACAGCTTAAACTTGTTTGCAATAATAGAGCTGTTATTGGATATAATAAACCCAACAGCCTGTAGTTACAAGATATTGGGTTTACATGTATTGGTTTGCAAATCTGAGGTTCAATCTTTAAAGGATTGAGATCTTGATCATAATATCTTCCACCCCAGGGTAACCATAAATCCCTGAGGACGAGAATCGAGTATAATGGGTTCTCCGCCCGGCCCTTCGACTTCACCTATTATTTTATTGAGGCCAATATAATACTGTATATCAAGAGCAAACATTAAGGCATCTGCACCAATTCCGAACTGAAATCCCCATTTCATATCACTTATATCAGCATCTTTGATAAGACTTACTGATTGCAAAGGTTTAACGTTCTTGTCCACAATCAGTGTAGCTGTGGGTCCTGCCATGGCCCGTATATTGGCTACCTTAAGATCAGCAATTGTATAACCAATATACAAGGGTATCTGAATATTTTTCATTGTGATTTCATCTTCAACCGGACTATAATCAACACCCTCATATGTTACGGCAGGTCTTTTAAAAACTGAGCCTGAAGTGAAATAATTGATTTCAGGCTGAATATAATATTTACCACCTATACGCAAAAAGGCACCGAACAAAAAGTTACTTTTCAGGTCAGTGGTTATGTCACTTCGATCACTTGACAATTTATGGGTTGTATAACCAATTTTTGGTCCAAGGCTAATGCTCTGGGCAAGTAATCCACTGCTGAGCAATGCAAATACGCTAATCAAAATTATCTTTTTCATATGCTTGTATTATGAGATTTTCACAAATTTACAACAAGCATTTATATTTGAACGTATTTGAGGATCAAATTATCAACCTGAAGCTAAAAAAATGGAGGATTCAATCCACCTGTTCGTGTGAATTATCGTATTTTTACAGTTCAACAAATCCAAGAAACATGCACAGGAAGGTCATTATATTGATAATCTTAATGTTTATTACCAGTTATATATATGCTCAGACAAAGGCGTTTCAGTTCGGTTTCAAACTGGCTCCTAATATTGGCTGGATTAAACCGGATGCCACTGATTATGAAAGAACAGGAACCAAACTCGGATTCAACTGGGGTTTTACCGGTGAAGTCTATCTGATGGAAAATTATGCCCTGAACACCGGATTCAATGTCATTTATTTGAATGGGGCCTACAAATATCCCCACCTCATGAAGCTGTCTGATGACGATCCGGCAGAGATTGAGGGTGAACTTGAAAGGGATCTGCGAACACAATACCTGCAAATTCCGCTAATTTTGAAAATGAAAACCAATGATTTTGGAGGATATCGAGTATATGGGCAAGTGGGGTTTGGCCTTGGATTTTTATTAAGGGCCAAAGCCGATGAGATGTTTTTACCTACTTCGGGCTCCATAAGGGAAGAAGAAAAAATTGATGTAAAAAAAGAGTTAAGAGGTACCCGTGAATCACTTATTATTGGTGCTGGCATCGAAATACCTATTGGCGGATCTACCTTTATCACGGCAGGCTTGCTCTTTGACAACAATTTCATTGACATATTAAAAGACCAAAACAAATTGAATCCCTCAGTTGAAAATAATGGAATAAGTAATTTTCTTGAGCTTAAGGTAGGATTGATGTTTTAGAAATCATGAAAATAGCGCTTGCCCAGCTGAATTATCATATTGGCAACTTCGAAGCCAACACCGAAAAAATTATACAGACGGCCTCCATGGCTGAAATTCAAGGTGCAGAGCTGGTCGTTTTCGCTGAACTTTCCATCCCGGGTTATCCTGCACGTGATTTTCTTGAATTTGACGATTTCATCAACAGGTGTGAGCTTGCCAGTCAAAAGATAGCAGAAGCAGTTCCAAATATTGGTATCATTGTGGGAAGTCCTGTAAAAAACACGACAGGTAAAGGAAAACCGCTGTTCAATGCGGCCTTGTTTTTATATGAAGGACAGGTCCAGGTTTTTCGCAAAGGATTGCTACCCAATTATGATGTATTTGATGAGTACCGGTATTTTGAGCCTGCAAGGACGTTCAACATTCTGCATTTCAAGGGACATAAAATTGCCCTTACCATTTGTGAAGACATTTGGGACGTTGGAAACAACCCGCTCTATACCATCAATCCTATGGAGGAACTTATCGCAGACCATCCTGATCTGATGATCAATATTGCAGCCTCGCCTTTCAATTATAACCAACCTGCGAAGCGCGTGCAGATCTTACGTGAAAATGTCATCAAATACAGAATACCATTGATTTATGTCAATCATGTGGGAGCACAAACTGAACTCCTATTCGATGGTGGTTCCATGGCTTTTGCTTCGGACGGCCATGTTTTTAAAAGCCTGAATTATTTCGATGAAGATCTGACCATTGTAAGCCTGGATGAGCTGGATCAAACCCCTTCGACCACGGATTGGATCCATATCCCTCAAAAAATGACACTTATTCATAATGCACTTGTTATGGGTGTAAGGGATTATTTTGCCAAGCTTGGGTTTGCCAAAGCCATACTGGGCCTTTCGGGGGGGATTGACTCTGCCGTTACAGCTGTGATAGCCGTCGAAGCATTGGGTGCTGAAAATGTCATGGGACTTTTAATGCCTTCCCAGTTTTCATCTGATCATTCGGTTGATGATGCACTGCAACTGGCAAAAAACCTGGGCATGCCTTCTGAGATCATTTCAATTGCTGATCAGTTTGGCTCATTTGAGAAAGTGCTGGAACCTTACTTTAAAGAAAAATCCTTTGATGTAACGGAAGAAAATATTCAGGCACGCATACGAGGCTTGTTGCTGATGGCCTTTTCAAACAAGTTTGGTTATATTTTACTGAACACCTCCAACAAAAGTGAAGCTGCCGTAGGTTATGGTACCCTCTACGGTGATATGAACGGAGGGCTATCTGTTTTAGGCGATCTGTACAAGACTGAGGTGTTCGAATTGGCTCATGATATCAATCGTGATAAAGAGGTCATCCCCCAGAACAGCATCACCAAGGCCCCTTCGGCTGAACTTCGCCATAACCAGCTCGACAGTGACAGTTTGCCTGAATATGAAATGCTGGACAAGATACTATTTCATTATATTGAAAAACGCAATGGTCCGAATGAGCTGGTAGAAATGGGCTTCGACAGCAGGCTCGTGCATCGTGTGCTAAAAATGGTGAACACCACCGAGTATAAACGATATCAAACACCCCCTATCCTGCGTGTATCACCCAAAGCTTTTGGTATGGGCAGGTTGATGCCTATCGTTGCAAAATATTTGGGTTAAACGAACAAAACCTATACAGACTCAATTATGAATGAAGTTATTCCTATTGCAATGCCAGGCACACATAGTAGTTTTCTGAACTATTTCAAGACATTGGGGGTGGATAAGCATATAAAAATACTGGATGTGGGAGCAGGCCATGGGGCTTTTACAAAAACCTTATTCGAGCTGGGATATAATGTAACAGCCTGCGATTTATATCCAGAGATTTTTAAATATGAGAAAATTAACTGTGTTAAAACAGATATCACAAAACATTTTCCCTTCCCGGATAATAGTTTTGATGTGGCCATTTCCATTGAAGTAAGTGAGCACATTATTGACCATGAGGTATTTTTCAGCGAACTGAGCAGAATTATCAAGCCAGCAGGTGTATTATATATTTCAACCCCGAATGTCCTTTCGCTGAAGTCGAGATTCAGGTTTCTGTTTCAAGGATTTTTCTATAGCTTCAAACCACTTGATATGAATAATCATGATGGGCTGCAACACGTAGCATCACGCACAATAGACCAATATAATTATATAGCAGTAAAACATGGATTTGAGCAGGCAAAACTTGCTATCGACAAAAAGCAAAAAAGTTCACTTTGGTTATTAGTCCTGCTTTTTCCTTTTATATGGGTTTATTCAAAGTTGAGGAAAACACCTACACTACATAATCAGTTTATACTCATGGTGGGCAGGTTGCTTTTTTTGCAATTCAGAAACAAGAGCTAAGCTAACTATTTGATTTAACTTTTCTTTATGATTCAATCATGGCAATCACGTACCGAACTTCTGGTTGGTGCCCACAAAATTAAGAGGCTTTCCATCTCCCATGTGCTTGTAGCCGGTATTGGGGGAGTTGGCTCCTATGCAGCTGAACAACTGGCACGCGCAGGAATAGGTAAACTTACAATTGTGGATGGTGACGTGGTACACCCAAGTAATCGGAACCGACAGCTTGTAGCTTTGTCCAGCACGGAAGGAAAAGCCAAGGTAGAAGCTATGGCTTCGCGCTTGCTTGATATTAACCCTGATATTGAGTTAGTTGTTGTGAATCAGTATCTCAAGGATCAATCTCTGCTGGACGCACTTAACCACCCCTATGATTACATTGTGGATGCCATTGACACCCTGGCTCCCAAGGTCTACCTGATCTATCATGCACATAGAATGGGGATTAAAGTTGTTAGTTCTATGGGTGCCGGGGGTAAATTTGATCCTCAACAGGTGCAAGCTGTAGATATTTCTGAAACAAACAATTGCAGGCTCGCCTATTATATCCGTAAAAGATTGCATAAACTGGGTATATGGGAAGGAATTACAGCTGTTTATTCAGCTGAATCGGTTTCAAAAAAAGCCGTAAAGACCGAAAGTGGTGAATTCAACAAACGTTCAACCGTAGGTACGATCTCGTATATGCCTGCTGTGTTTGGATGTGTTTGTGCCAGTGTGGTGATCAAGGGCTTATTGGATGTTTAGTATAGCGCTCAAACTTTGTATTAGCTCTCATAAATAATGCCGGATTTACGATTTCTTAAATTAGGTTCTGCTATCAAATATATTTAAGCACATGTTCGGCCACGTTAAAATCTAAAACCCGTAAAATTTCTTATCTTAGCTCATCACATATTTTTTTACTTATGAAATTGAAGCTACTTATTTTGACAGTTTTATTACCTGTTGGTGTGATGGCACAAAATCACCTTAACTATCAATTGCCACCGCAGGAAATCATTGATTTAGTAGATGCACCCTCTACACCTTCGATGCGTATAAGCCCTGCAAACAGTCACATACTGCTTATTGATAATCCTGAATTGCCCACTATAGCTGATTTGGCAGCTCCGGAGTTAAGGCTTGGTGGCATCAGGATTGATCCAATCAACAACGGTCGCAGCCGCACTTCATATGGAACCGGCATGTCACTCGTAGATATTGACGGCAAAAACTTAAGGGTAATTGGCGATCTGCCCGTGAACGCGCGTATTCTCAACGCCAGCTGGTCACCTGACGAAAATTATATTTCGTTTGGAAATGCAACTGATAATGGAATTGAATTATGGATTGTGGATGTTTCCACGGCTGAAGCCCGGCGTCTGCCCGTACCTTTTATTAATGATGCGATGGGGCGCAGCATGATGTGGTTGCCCAACAGCAAACAGATTCTGTTCAAAGCTGTGCCAATTGACAGGGGTGCGCCTCCTGTGAAACCTCATGTGGCAGAAGGACCAGTAATTCAGGAATCTCTTGGACGAAAAGCCGCGGTACGCACTTATCAGGACCTCGTTAGCAATCCCTTCGAGGAAGAACTATTTGATTATTATGCAACTTCACAATTATATGTTACAGATGTGAATGGAAATGCAATGTCTCTGGGCGACCCTGCTGTAATCAGCTCATTCAGCTGTTCTCCGGACGGAAACTATATCTTGATCAACTCCGTTCAAAAACCTTATTCCTATATTGTACCCTACAGCCGCTTTCCACAACAATACAAGCTCATTGATATGGAAGGTGAGCAGGTGCGCCTGCTGGCTGAAATCCCGGTTGCTGATAATATACCACAAGGATTTGATGCTGTCCGTAAAGGCATGCGAAGCCCTTCGTGGCGATCCGATGCCCCTGCCAGCCTTTACTGGACTGAGGCCATCGATGATGGAGACCCAAATTTTGAAACGCGCTACCGCGATCAGCTATTTATGCTTGAAGCACCGTTTGATGGGGATCCCGTGCAGGCTTTCAAACTTGAAAAACGCTATTCGGGCATCATATGGGGTCATGACAACTTCGCACTGATCAGCGAATATTGGCGCGGTAACAGACGCTCAACTACTTATGCCTTTGATCCATCAGACATGGAATCCGGATTAAGCCTGATATTTGACCGCTCTACTGAAGATCGATACAACCACCCGGGCAGTTTTCAAACAATGAGCAACGAACATGGGTTCAGGATTCTTCACTTCAATACGGTAGGGACAAAACTGTACCTTTCGGGGCAAGGTGCATCACCGGAAGGGAATCAACCTTTTCTGGATGAATACGATATTGAAGAAGGTACAACAGAACGCCTTTGGCAAAGCGAAGCCCCTTGGTATGAAACAATGGTGCGGCTGATTGATGCCGATGCAGGTTTAATGATCACCCGTCGGGAATCGAATGAGGTGCATCCGAATTATTATATGCGTAAGTTAGACGAAAACTCATTGCAGCAGATCACAGATTTTCCCGATCCCTTCGCTGCATTGAAGCATATTCAAAAAGAAGTCATCCATTATGAACGTGCTGATGGCATACCACTGAACGGGACATTATACTTGCCACCGGAATTCAAGCCTGGTATTGACGACCCACTTCCAACCCTGCTTTATGCCTACCCACGCGAGTTCAAGAGCAGTGATGCTGCAGGACAGGTAAGTGGATCTCCATATTCTTATACACGCATCGGAGCTACTTCACCCGTGATGCTGGTAACACAAGGTTATGCCGTGTTCAACAATGCCAGCTTCCCAATCGTGGGCGAAGGAGATGAGGAGCCCAATGATACCTTTGTTGAACAGCTTATCCTGAACGCTGAAGCAGCAATAGATAAACTAACAGACATGGAAGTGTCAGATCCACAACGCGTGGCCATTTCGGGTCATTCCTATGGTGCATTTATGACCGCCAACTTACTGGCACATTCTGATTTGTTTGCCACCGGTATCGCTCGAAGTGGGGCCTATAACCGAACCCTTACACCCTTTGGGTTTCAGGGAGAGGAACGAACCTATTGGCAGGCACCGGATACCTACAACATGATGTCTCCTTTTATGCATGCCGATAAAGTAAAAGCTCCCATCTTACTTATTCATGGGGCTGACGATAACAATTCAGGCACTTTTCCACTTCAAAGTGAGCGCTACTTCGATGCTTTGCGGGGCCATGGTGCAGTAGCCAGGCTAGTAATGCTTCCACATGAAAGCCATGGATACCGTGCCCGCGAATCGATTTTGCATATGCACTGGGAATGGATTAATTGGCTCGATAAATACCTGAAAAACAAAGCTGATCAGTAGAATGGACTTAATTAAACCTAAGAAAGCAAAATCCAATTCGATAAAAATTATTCATCCTATTTTTCTGGCTTTGTTATTTGCAGGCATATCTGCCGGCCCCAAGAGCAATAAAAACATCAATGAGCTGCTCAGATCACACTTTGAGGACAGGGCAATACCGATCACAAATGCTGATGACCTTGATCCCTTGATTGAAAAAGCCAGTCACCATAGATTGGTTTTGCTCGGAGAAGCTTCGCATGGGACACAGGAGTTTTATAGCTGGCGTGCTGAAATATCCAAACGTTTGATAAGCGAACATGGGTTCTCATTTATAGCAGTGGAAGGTGATTGGGCTTCTATATTCCGCCTGAATAAATATGTAAAACATATGGATAATGCCCCAGGATCAGCAGTCGAGGCTATGCAACAATTCAAGCGCTGGCCTCAGTGGATGTGGGCAAATACTGTGGTGGCCGAACTGATAGAATGGCTTCACAAATTCAACCTAAATAAAGAACCGGAAAAAATGGTTGGCTTCTATGGTATGGATGTGTATGGACAGTGGGAAGCCATGGATGACTTGCTTGCCTATGCCGAATTGTTTATCCCCGACCATTTTGAGACTATAGCTTCCAAAGTACATTGCTTTGCACATTTCGATCGCGATGAATGGATGTATGCCCGTGCTACAGCCCAATTGAACTACTCATGCCAACAAGAGATGGAAGAATTGGTGAATTTACTGGCCGATTTGCGGAATGAATTGGAAGACAATAATAAATACGCTTATTTTAGGGCCAAACAAAATGCATTGGTGGTTAAAAATGCCGAAGATTATTTTCGGCTTGCCATTACAGGGAATAATGATTCGTGGAACAGCAGGGTTGACCATATGTGGCTTTCAATAAAGCGGATATTTGATAATTACCCTGAGAACACCCAAGGCATTGTATGGGCACACAATACCCATGTTGGCGATGCCAGAGCTACCAGCATGAGCCATCATGGCATGTACAATATTGGCCAATTGAGCAGAGGAGAGTTAGGTGAAAACCAGGTTTTTATCACTGGATTTGGTACCAATAGCGGCCAGGTGAATGCAGGCCGGAGATGGGGATCACCAATGCAGGTCATGCGTGTTCCCAATGCCATCCGGGGTAGCCTGGAGCACACGCTCAACCAGTTCGATCATCCTGACTTCATGCTTGTATTCGATGATCACGACAAAGTGGCAATCGAATTACAACAGATGATAGATCACAGGGCTATTGGAGTGGTCTATGACCCACGAAATGAAAGTGGCAACTATGTTCCAAGTCTGTTTACCGGACGCTATGATGCGTTTATCTTTATCAGGAAATCGTCTGCTTTGATACCGGTCAAAGCGGAGTAAGTTCATTCAGATGACTATATGTAAGATAAACGACTTCAATTGACCCATTCTGCCTCAGGCAATTTAGCCAACTGCCTGAAGAGCTGCCCCGCAGTGAGTATACAGCAAGTACGGACTTCGAAACCACTTTGCTGAAACAGTTTGGCTACCCATGTATTGCAGGTATTGAACAGGTGGTATTTACCGGTTGATTCAAAAAAGATATTGCTGTAGCCTTTGTAATTGCTATTGACCAGCTTTTCATTTTCATCCCTGGTAAAAGTTGCCGACAGCCAACTGCACAAGGCTGAAAACCTTTCTTTTTCCATGGTAAACCGCATGATGCGGCTGTCAGTTCCATAACGATGCTGTGGGTGGTGGCTGTAACCTACAAGTAAAACGGCACTTGAGGTAGGCCATAGCAATGCCCTTGCCCCAAGCCAAATCAGACGCTCATCCGATTGGTAGAAGGCTTCATCTCCCCAACCAAATTCAACATATTTGTGGTGTTTGTACCGGGTAACTTCTGGCCAATCATTTTCATTTATGTCAGCAGTTTTTATAACAATGCCTGTATGCCATCGCTGTTGTACCACATATACCTCTATTCCATTCTCATTCAATTCTGGCTTGTTTTCATTTATATCAGCAGCAAGCGACAAATACAGCACAGTCAGGTAAAGGCCTGTAAAAAGCTTGCATAATCTTATGCCATTGCGATTAAGCCATTTGATTTTCAGTTCCATTTCGCTCGTAAGTTGACTACCATAGTGAATAAATACGCCAGTGCCGCTATGAACATCACATTGCGAAAACCGGTTTCAACTGCTATGATGGTAGCCAGGGCTGTGCTGACCACTGAGAAACAGCCGTTGATGCCCCATGCCCACGGAATCAGATGGTTGTTATGTTTGCCAAGCAGTCGCAAACCAAAAGGAAAAGGCATGCCCATCAAAAAGGACAATGGCCCAATGAAAAGGATGCTTAGTAGGATCTTCACAAAGAGTGGTGCACTGATACTTGCATTTAAGTGGGAGGTTAGAAAAAATGCCATAAACAGAATCAATATCACAATTGCTACCATCAATCCGGCCATGCAAGCCTTTCCAATAACAAATTTTTGTGTGAACAAAGCACCTGCACCGGAGAAAATTAACATACCGCTTAGGACCACAGCAGCAGCATATATAGGATGACCAAAATAGAGTGTGAATTGCTGAATAAACATAATCTCCACAAACATAAACCCTATCCCAATGCCACTGAAATGTATTAAAGTGTACCATCTGCTCCCGCCTTTAAATCCAATGGCCAATAAGGGTAAAATGATCAGGATTAATGCTGCAAGAGCAATCTGTATGAACGTGACCAGCACGATCAGGTAACCCACTTCAAGAAAAGGAACCGACCCCTGTCCAAATATCTCGCGCATCTTTCCCATCCTGTCCAGGCGAAGGTATTGCGAAAAATAGGGTTTGTCATCGCTGGCAGGTCTGATCTGGAAATCATATGCTGAATAAAACGCTTCCCGCTCCTCGGTCATAACCCTGTCGATCAGTTCGAGGAACGTATTATCTTGAAGTTGGTTAAAGTAGCTTCGCTCATCTGGTCTAATTACCGGCAGGAGTAAGGGGTCAAAATTTCTGGTCTTACAGAATGCCCTTATTTGTGCGATATTCTTCTCCGTAATGTTTTCTTTAGTCGCGATAAATGTAATGGTTCCCCAGCCCCTGATCGCCGCCAGGTGGAGCTCTGGATCATCTTGTGAATACTTGGCAACCATCTCGACTAGTGTAGCCAACATTTTCAGACTGTTACGTGCCGGGTGGTCATGCCAAACGGTTACCGCCATCATGCCATTTGCTGATAAACGATTCCATATTTCTCCAAAAGCTTCTGTTGTAAAAAGATACTGTTCATTTAAGGCATTTATACCCGAACTACCACCAAATGATTCAATTACAGGCAATATGATCAGGTCGTATTGGCTAGTGTCGGACATCAGGTAGCTGCGTGAATGATGGTTAATGAATCGAATCCTATCCTTTGGAATAGGTACATACCTGTTCAACATATCTGTTGCGGCTTTATTCGGTTCAACTGCTGTAATAGACGAAGCACCGCGACTTAAAGCATGTGCTGCATATAATCCTGTTCCGGCGTCAAGGATGAGCACCTTTTGAGGCTGGCTTATCACAAAAGGCAAAGCTTGGGTGGCATAATCCAAAAAGTGGGTAGAGTCGGGATTATTAAAATCTACAAGCGGACCATACCAGTTGCCATTATTAAAAAGTGCTTTTCGTATAGGGATATCACCAGTGTAATTGAGGCTGAGCCCAGGTGCAAATCGTAAGGAGGATGAGCTGAATAATTTGATTTCACCATAGGGGCTTATTTGAGTTTCAACGATCTTAGCCTCCGGAAGAAGCAAAGAACGCGAAAGGCTTTTGTATTGCGACATGGGTAAGGCTGGAGGATAAGCCAAGCCATAGAGGATGCAGAATAAGACAATCGTGGTCGCTGAGCCTAAACCAAACATATACTTCCGCTGGAAAAGCAAGAGTCCCGCAGTCAAGGGTAGCATTGCGATCACGAACGGAAGTAGGGCAGGCTTGAATTGCCAAAACATAAATACCATTATCAAACCACCCAATCCTGATCCAAACAGATCGGCAAAGTACAACGAACCTATGCGAGATACATGATGCATATAAACCAACCCTATGGCCATAGCGCCAAGCAGGAATGGTATGAACAAGATCATATAGCTCGTAACCAGGCCAAGGATATGACTCCTATCCAAAAACAAAAGATAAGAATCAAAACCTGCAAACACCAATTCAGACAGGTACATGATGACTGCCATACTGAGTGCTGTTGAAAGCATGAGCATAGGAAGTGCTACCGCAATATGCCGGGTAAGCCACTTCCCGGTGAAGCTTAGCAAGGTGCCGCTGGCTCCAAACCCTAGCATGGCCACCGAAATCACCATATAAGCAAAATGGCTCCACTGGCTGATCGAAAGGATCTGCATCAACACCAACTGAAAAGCAATGATAGAGGATGACAAAAGACCAATGGCGATATACAGTCGTTTATCCATTGTTTGAATGGGTATGAAGTTACTTTTGCAGAATTAAGGTATGACGCCTCAAACCTGCATTCAATTGTTCAATTATTACTTCTGGTAAAAGGCACAAAGCGCACTGCCATTAAGTTGGTGGTTTTCACTTGACCATCTATTTTTTCAACCAATATAAGGGTCTGAACCATGAATGGCGAGCCCACGGGGATCACCATTTTTCCTCCATCTTTTAACTGCTCAATCAGTGGCGGTGGGATATGTTCAGCGGCAGCAGTGACAACGATCGCATCGAATGGAGCCTTATCGGGTAAACCATGATATCCATCTGCGATAATCACTTCCACATGATCATATCCCAAGTCATTCATTCGTTGCTTGGCCTGTTCACCAAGCTGAGGCACAATCTCAATGGTATACACCTCATCAACAATTTCAGCCAGAACGGCTGCCTGGTATCCCGACCCGGCACCAATTTCCAGCACACGGTCACCAGGTTCGGGATCGACAAGCTGCGTCATATATGCAACTATATAAGGCTGCGAGATGGTCTGGCCGTAACCTATGGGCATGGGATGGTCGTCATAGGCACGAGCTTGGCTGCGTTGGGGAACAAACAAATGGCGTTCAACCTTGCGCATGGCATCCAAAGTGGGTTGGTGCTTGATGCCGCGAGCAGCAATCTGGTTTCGCACCATCGCCTCCCGCATACGGTCATATCGCTGTGAAATAACAGGGAAGCTGAATACTATCACCAAAAAACCTAAAAGTATTTTTCTCATATTACCCGCAATAGATGATTGATGCACAAGATACAAAAATTCGAATTAAATGAGAGTGCTCTTAGACAAGTTCAAAGTATCCTATTTGTTAAACTCCAACTTTCAGAATTCATATTGTAATAATTGGTTACTTTTACGATCCTTATTTCGACTTAATTGAAAAGCTTTAAACAAACAATTGACACGCTCATTTTCAACAACCCTAAATATTTATTCCAATGAAAAAATACAAACTGATCGGCACTCTGTCAGTTGTAGTGCTTATTTTGTTTTCACAATGTAAAAAAGATGAAGAGAATAAGTATCCCCATCAGCTACGGTTTATTACCGAAGATTATAAACCATTTAATTATTTGGAAGAGAGCAAGCTGACAGGCTTGGCTCCCGACCTTCTCAAAGAAATTTGCAACAAGCTGAATATCCCTTTTGAAGTAGAGGTTTTGCCTTGGTCAGAGGGTTACAGTGCTGCTCAGGCCGATGACAATGCCATGTTGTTTTCAACTATTCTTAACGAAGAGCGACGCGACCTTTTTAAGTGGGCCGGCCCATTTGCTTCTTTGGATTGGAGCTTTTATGCCGAAGCTCAAAACGTGCTTAGCCTGGCCTCTCTGGATGACGCGAAAAACGTGGGCTCAATAGGTGTGCTTCAGGATTATGCGATTGAACAGTACCTTGTTCAGCAGGGATTTACCAACCTGGTGTACTGCAATGACCACATTGATGCATTCAACAGGTTGCTTAATGGCGAAATCGATCTTTATCCTTCAGATAGGATAGTGACCGAAGCAAGTATGAATAGTATGGGGCATTCCTATTACAGCGTGAAAAGCATTTTACCCATTAGAACCGAAATGGTGTATTTTGCTTTCAATAAGAATGTGCCTGATGAGGTGGTAGCTGATTTTCAAAATGAGATCGATATGCTGAAGCAAAATGGATTTCTGAAATCCTTATATCAAAAGTATATGCATCGATCTGATCATCCTGGCACCATGCAGATCTATACGGAAAATTATCCACCCCTGTCATTTATGAACCAATATGGCGAAATCAGCGGGCTAGGGTCTGAGCTTGTGTACGAGATCATGCAACGCAACAACATCTTTGTTGATATCAAGGTAACATCCTGGAGCAATGCTTATGAGTTGGCTTTACACAATCCTAATTTTTGCCTGTTTACCATGGAGCGCACCGAGATCAGGGAAAACCTGTTTCAATGGGTAGGGCCCATTGCAACAAACTCAACCTATTTCTATGTCAAAGCCGGATCCGGTATTGTGATCAACAGCCTGGAGGATGCCAGGAACCTGAATGCAATTGGCACTGTAAACTCCTGGTATTCGGATCAAATATTACGGGACTTGGGATTTACAAACCTGGTTTCAGATCCCGATCCATTTGTGATGACCATAAAGCTGATGCAGGAAGAAGTGGATGCCTTCGTTATTTCCAGTATGGTCTTTCCTGATATTTTACTCAAGGAAGGTTACGACTATAATGATGTTCATCCGGCCTACACTTTGATTGCAACCGACACGTATATCTCATTTTCGAAAAACACCCCGGTTTCGACTGTAGATGTATGGCAATCAACTTTGGATGCTATGAAGCAGGATGGCACCTATGATGCCATATACAAGCGCTGGCTTCCGGAATAGTTGGCATGCTGTTCACGTATAGTTTCCAAATGATTCATCATCTGGTCTCTTCGTGACCATCTATATGCCTTGCAAACCGGCCTTTTTTCCTGTCGTGAACATGGTCATGCCTTGGCCAGGGCCAGCCGCCGAAACCATCTTTTTGGTAATCCATATAGGCTTGCCTTATCTCAGCTTCACTATTCATCACAAAAGGGCCATGCTGAACAATCGGTTCCTCCATAGGCCGGCCTTGTAAGACTACGATGTAATTGTCGCCCTGACCGCTCAATAACTCCAAAGGCTCCTCTGCTTTTATCTCTATGGCATGTCCAGCTTTAACTTCCACTCCATTCACCATGATGGATGAACCACGATAATAATATAAGGTCCTGTTGGCTTTGGCAGTTGCCACAGGTAATTGGCACAGGGCACCGGACTCCAGTTGTATATTCCAGATGGCCACTTCGTTTTGTGGGTCAGCAGCCCATGAATCGGGGGCCGGATCAAGCGCTTTAATGCCACCCCACTCACCAGCAATTAAGGTGACGGTGGTGTGTCTGCCATCCTCATCAGTCAACCGGTGCTGTGGGATGTCCTCCGCCCAGAGCATCTTGAAATGGGGCTTCACCATCTTCTTGGCTGCCGGCAGATTGAGCCAAACTTGAAACAGTTCAAGGGGATTATCCTGATCGGTTTTGAGTAGTGGAAACATCTCACTATGCTGCAGCCCCGAACCTGCGGTCATCCATTGTACATCGCCACCACCATAGCGTCCTGCCTGACCATGCGAATCGGAATGATCGACCATGCCCTCAGTGACAATGGTAACTGTTTCAAATCCACGGTGGGGATGAGCCGGAAAACCGGGAACAGTTTCACCATGATACATGCGCCAGGGTAGGGCGGGATCAAAATCTTGCCCTATCTGGCGTCCCCGAAGGGAGGCATCAGGACTCATATCCTCCTTTCCGGGTGGATAATGATCCTGGTGATGCGCACAAAAAATAAAGGGATTGCTTACGGGCCACATGAAATGGAGCTGCTTTAGTTTGATTTCGGAATTATTATTCATCGTTATATACTTATGTCAGTTTTTGAATTATGTTTAAATCAAAGATAAGTATTCCTGTGTCAATGGATAATTTGTTGCACAACGTTTTTTATATTCGGATCAGGAAATAGTGGTAGATATGATATTTAATCTCCTTGCAATCCCTTTATTCAATGACATTCCCCATATAATTAATTAGGGATAAAATACACATTATCAATGCTATGAAATACATAAGTTTATTAAGGGATGGCCTTATAAATTATATTTCGGCAATATACAAGTAATGACGTACGTTAATACAACATAAACCGGGCGATTAGCATTTGCCATGTCTGCCGGTCTTTTTTTGTGTATGACATAGGTATGCCTGACGTCGCCCACAAAAATAAAAGTTATGAGAAGTAAAATAGTTTTTTTAGTAACAATATCCCTTTTGTTTATGGCACTTAGTGCCTGTAATAAGGATGATGACCCGGATATGCCCTCTGGTCAAAAGGGTCAGATAAATATCGAAATCACTGATGCGCCTGTTGACGATGCAAGTGTTGAAGGTGTATTTGTTACAATTGCAGATATTAAGGTTGATGGTAACTCAATAGATGGCTTTTCCAAGACCACAATAAACCTTATGGCATTCCAAAATGGCAACACCAAAAACCTTGGAACATTTGAAATGGATGCAAAGGCCTATAGTAATGTAAGCTTTGTACTCGATATTGAACAGGATGATAACGGTAATTCTCCTGGCTGTTATGTCATCGAAACAGATGGTACAAAGCACAAACTGTCATCCACATCTTCGAACGAGGTGGAAATGACTTACGCCTTCACAACCGAATCTTCACAGGAAACCAATCTTGTTATTGACTTTGATCTTAGAAAGAGCATTAAGAAAGAGCAAAGCGAACAAAGTAACTATGGGTTTGTATCTTCCTCCGAGTTGAACCATGCAGTAAGGGTAGTCAGTAAAATGAAGGCAGGTACCATTAAAGGTAATTGCAACGACACCTTTAGCAATAGTGATATGATTGTGGTTTATTCTTACAAAAAAGGGACCTATGACAGCAATACCGAGATGCAAGGTTCAGCTGAGAGTGGCCTCAGGTTTCACAATGCCGTAAACAGTGCAAGAGTTGGAGCTAATGGAGATTTCGAATTGCATTTCCTTGAGGAAGGGGAATATGAAATACATTTTGTTGCCTATGAGCAAAATCAAAGTACAGGTGAGATGGAATTGAAAGGCCTCTTATTGGTTGAGGTGTTATCTTCACTCGACCTGGGATCAATAACAGTAGATGCATCTGCCACTGTAACGGCCAATGTGTTGGTTACAGGAATTGTGCAATAACAGTTTGCAGAATAATTTTCCTATCAAAAAGGCTGCCCGTTTAATGAGGCAGCCTTTTTGGTTTTTGGGTAAGTTCTTAGCGGTATCCGTTTAAAACGAATGATCTAGGCCCAACCTTGAACATTTCATTTCCTGACAAAATACGACAAATACCCTATTGAAGGTCTTGCCGGTACCCACTTACTTTTGTGGTTTAAATTAAAAACTTCTAAGCCATGAAAAAAGCATTCTTTACATTATTTTTAGTTTCATTCTTATTAACTGGTGTTTTAGCTGAAAACAGCTGGGAAATTTTTTACTGGAATAACCAGCTCAATCCGGGTATCAACGTGCAAAACCACATTCAGGTTGGCCCTGATGGAATGCTCTACCTGGTGGAGCAGGATTTGACCGAAATATATGAAACCGGGAAATACCTGCGAGTTCGCTTATATGACCCTGGGCAATGGACTGGCGACAATTTTGGAACAGATGGGTGGCAACAACTAGGACAAGTGATGACATTGCACCTGCCAAATAATGAGTCACATATTGATTTTGCCATTACACCCGATAACAAACTTTACATCGGCATGCAGGACTCCATCCTTTGGTATAACCACACTGATGACCTCTGGGAATCCTATTTTGTGGAAAATTATATAGGCGGGATGACGACTGATGCAGCCGGAGATCTGCTGATTCTGCAGTCTGTAACAGAAAATGGTAACCACCGTTTCGACATTTCAAAATTCGAATCAGGTAGTCTTATTCCTGTAACCAGCATTGAGTATGAGCTCGATTGGGGTGTAATTATTTATCCACGTACCCTCAACGAAGCCAACCGCATCATTGTTCACGAGGATACTTACTATGTTTCTGTTGCACAAGCATCCACACATCAGAATTTTTATTTCATAGGAAATCCTGATGAGGGATTCACAGTGCTCAAGGAACATTTTACACATTTGAACCTCAGCTCGATGGTGGTCAGTCCACAAGGGGATTTGATCATATCATATCGTGGCGGTGCAAGTCCATACCCACTCGAAATCAAGAAATATGATTTCGACCTGGATGAGTGGGTGCCATTTGATGACACCGGCCTGAATACCGGTTTCGCACATGCCAACCAGCTGATGTACGACAATCTGGGGCACCTCCACCTGACTTCACATGGTGAGGCTGATCAGGGTTTTGTGTTTCGCTATGGCCAGGATGGATGGGAACATTTGGGACCGCAAAACAGCCTCAGTCTTGCCAATATGCCGCAAATTACCTTTGATTCAGCAAACAGACTCTATTTCGCTCATGGCATCGGAGCTATGACTACTCCTTTGATTATTCGAAGATTGGCAGATGAAACAGCAGGCTTGTCTATGAAAACAATCACACTTGATTTTGATATGAGCCCCAACCCCGCCCAAAATGTATTATATATCTCTGTTGCTGAGCCTAACACTTGGATCATCATCACAGATGCCATGGG
>CALAZZ010000288.1 GCA_937926515.1 uncultured Bacteroidales bacterium
AATGGTACAGCAATCCATTGCTGTATCTACCTTTCAAAACAGGGTGAGCTACAACTGATGCTGCTGTACCTGTTGATAATAAAAGAAAAGGTAGTTTTTGAGTGCAGAAAAATCCACCTCAAACCCAGGGCGTACAGCCGCCCCAATAGTATTTTTTAATTTCAAAGAACTGTTGCTTCCTCTAATTTTTTCTCCTCTACCGTAATGCTATGATAGTTTGCCTTGTAGGTTATCATGTCCTTTAGGCCGTAATAACCCCAGTTGCGTAATAAAAACTTTTCTTTTTCTTGTCCACTTTCCTTATCAATTTCTACGGCTTCGAGAATAATTGTCTCAGCTTTGTTTTTCACAGCAAACATAATCAAAAGTTTTGAATATGTGTGCATTTTTGTTTGAATATAATTTTTTTCTTTTTCGGTGTACCTTTCCAGTGCCTTTAGTTTTTGCTTGCGCCCATTGCCCCCACTGGCATACTTAAGGCTTTTTTGCAGGCGGCGGCGCCCTTCCTGTATCTGCACACGCTGGTGCAGGTATTCTTCTTCTGTGCCTATTGCCTGTTCCCATCTGCCACACCTGGCAATAATGGGCGTTTTAAGATCGAGCCGGGCTATGATGGCGTTTCCTTTTTTTGCCTTTAGTTTAAGGTTTGGCAGCTCCACACAAAACAACAGGAACCATTTATTGTTTTTCCTGTTATACTTTAACGAGCATTGGGCAATTTTGTATTCACCATCAAGCGCCCTTTTCACAATTGTGGTGTTGCCACTGCGGTCCTTACGGAAAGCGGTGGCCATAGGGATGTTATGGATGTTTAGTAAATAGTTGCGGTTTTCGGGCATGGGCGTAAACATACTTTTGTCCATATGAATGGGTATGGGTATGCTCTTTTTGTAGCTTCTCAGTGATTTTTCGCCTTTTTTTACCTTGGATTTTTCTTTTTTGTATGATTTGAAAATAAGGTTGTTAAGGTTAGTTAAAATACTCGTTGGTATTTTACCTTTAAACTGACTGCTCAACAGGCGGTAGCCTGCATTTTGGTAGCTGGTTTGCAAAATGCCATCTTCATATTTTGAGGCATCGGCCAGTTTTGCCTTCACATCTTCGGTAAGGTAAATCATTTCGGTAATGTTGTCCTGCACATACAGGTGTGAGCTTAACAAATTGGCTACTCTGCGGCAGATGTAAAGCCAGTTGAATAATAAATCGCGATAGGCTTTTTTTTGTTCGGCATCAGCCTTCACGTACACTTCTATTCTTCTTGTAATAATCATAATATGTTTGTTTTAGATGTAATTTTATTCTTCTGTAACAGGCACCAAATGTGCGTACTTATACCACTCCACCAGCCGTTTGAACCTGTTTGCCAGCTTTTTTTCAAACGACTGAATAGTGATGTTCGATTTCATTTGTGCTTCGAGCACAATGAATAGGTAATATTTGTCAGCATAGAAAAACCCATCTGAATGCACTTGTGGCATCCGGCTGAGGATTTTTTCGGTATTTTCCTGTAACAGCATGGCCACCTCGCGGCCTGTATCGCGTTCAAATACTTCAATCCATAGCGTCATGTGGGCCGATTCAAACCGGATAAACTGCTGTGTGTTGTCGTGTGTATGCAATAATAGTTTCATCTGCGTAATCATTTGGGGTTAACTGTTCATTGCAATATAGTGGTCGTGCCAAAAGTTGGCAGCTTTTATCATGCACTGGCTCAAATAAGCCTTGAATTTACCTTCATCGGTGGGCATCCCCTGGCTTAAAATAATTTCGTCTATTTTAAGCAGGAAATACCTGCCTATAGGGTCGGTGGCAGCATAGCTTGTGTTTTGCTGCTTCCATGCTATTTCATCCTGCCGGCTCATTTGTGAGGCATCAACCACTTCAAAGGCTACATAATCCTGCGGGGCTGTCTGCACCAGGATAATATTTGGGTGCGATTGCGGGATAATAATTCTCATGTATGTGTGCGTGTTTGTTGGGCTTCTTTTCTCCAAGTATAGCGCAATGCAAATGCAATGGCATGTAGTGTTTTGGGTGGTACCGGTTCATCCAGCGCTTGTATAATCCGGCTGCATGTTTCGTTATACTTCTCCATGGCTGGGGGGATCAGGTTGAGGTAATCAGCGGCCAGTTCGAGGCTGCTGTCAATTTTTTCCCTGTAACCTTCGATGTATGATTGTATTTGAGGTGATCGCGAAAAAGCCACCATTTTCTGTTTTTGCAGAATAGAGTGGGCTGTTTCCTCATCCACATTCCATGTATCGCTCATGATGCGGGTAATGGCTGCACCGGCTTCATCTGGGGTTTCAAAAAAGTACGTTTCGGGGCTATCATCCTCCATAAACTCATTTTCATACACGAGTTGAAACATGGCGGCCTCGGCATCGTGGCGGTTTTGGTGGGTGCTTAGTGTTTCTGTTGTAAAGCCTTCGCCTGTCCATGAACGAACGCTATACATACCATCCTGTTCACTTAAATGCAAGCGTGGTATATAGCCGTAAGGCGTGGGCATACGTATGGAGCTTCGCATCACATGATCGAAAAGTGTTCGCTTCACAATGGTATATCCGGTTACTTCGATAACTGCTTTATAGCCTGATACGTTAATATTGTAAAGCGGTTTTAGTGCGAATATTTTATTGTTCAACATGCTCCACCTTTACCTTTTTACTAATTAAAAATACCATTGCCCTCTCTTTTGGTATATAGGTGCACACCAGGCGGCACTCATCAATCGTGAGAATAATTGAGTATCCACCGGCTTCGCTCACATATTGCCAGGCTCCGGGTTTTATGTGCTTGTTTACATCGAGTACATTGCGCATGATTTGTTTCATCACGTCAATATCGTAGTATCCGGGCAGCAATATGGCCTCAATGTTGTCAGTTTTGCCGCGCATAAATATGGTTCCGTCTGCCTCTTTGGTGAGGTCCAGCTTAAAGGCTTCGGCCTGTTGTTCGCATGATTGCGAAAAAGCGATGGCTGCAAGCAGCAGCAGGATTAAAAATATGATCAGTCTTTTCATAATTTAGGGGTGTTTAGGGTTAATAAATTACGTATAATGTGTTATGCATAGTTAATTATCAGTAAATATTAAGAGAATGTAGCCCATGTTTACGCATTTCTATGCAAACCGCTTGACTTTCTTCACATGCTAATAGTACCCTCATATTCTGCCAAAGTTTTCTGACTGTACTATCTTGCCATTATATTCGACCATTTCTGTATGATATGCTGGCTCTAATTCTTCCGAAAAAAAACAAAATGTAGGTTTAATTACCCAGTCGCATATCATTTCTATATGTATTTTTTCTTTCAGGTTGCCACATGGCTCATGTATTTCATTCACATAAAACCTTATGTTTTCTTCGTTTAAATTTGGCTTGCTGTATTTTACTACTTGTCCAACTCTAAATTTTGATTCCATATTTTTAATTTTTATTCTGTTGTTCACTGGCATAATGCCTGTAAAATTCGGCTGCGTCCTGTAATACAGACGTAAGTGTTTGTTCAACGTTGCCGCTAAACCGTTCGTGGTGTATCACAAATAGCTTTGCGGGGGTGCTTTGGTACACCCATATCACCGCAAGAGGGTGTTGGGTGTGTATGATGTATAGCTCCCGGTCGTTGTGATCGGGGGCAAACATAAATTTAGGGCAATTGGGGTGCTTCATATAATAGTTTTTTTTTCTATTTCATTAATAAGGTGATGGGTTAGGTTAAATAAATTCAATCCCTTCTCTTTCCAGTTTTTCAATGACCCAACTTAATTCGGATATACTCCTTTTGAGGTAATTAAGGCCATTAGAGCCTCCGGTTAAAGCCTCATCGAGCAGCATTTTTGTGATGCAATCAAGATAAGGGACTTCCCTTCCTGTGGTGATGTAGATCATGGCGGCTTTTTTTGTATTGTCGCCTGTGTCAAAAAGGCCATCGCAAATTCTCTTTGCAATCCCTTCGCCTAAAATAATGTTTTTGCTCATCGTTTTAAGAATTTCCAGCACGGTTAACGTTGACCAGGTGCCACTCAACATTGCAAATGTAATCATAAAAACAAGCCCCCCAACCTGACTTGCAATTGCTGCCCCATTCATGCTCTGCCCGCGTTAACCGACAGGATATAGCAGCGCCCAGCTAAATTTATAGGTATTTGTTAATAAACTCGTTTAATTGATAGCGGCCATTCCAGAAGGTTTGCACGGCTTGCAGCAGGGCATAGCCTTCGGTTTTATTAAGTCTGAGAATTTTCTGACCCAGCACTGGGTCTTTACCCTTAGCTTGATCATCAATCTCTCCGGCAATTTTATCGCGGGGATCAATTTCGGGGGTATGGATAATGCCATTCATAGCATTCAGGATTATTTTCCATTGATCCTGCGTGAATTTACCTTGCAATGCCACCATTTCCAGGTTGGGCAGAATAGGTATTTGTTGTACTAGCTCAATAATTGTTTGCTGGTTTATAGTGCGACACCTGAAAATGTTGTCACCTGGTTTAGGTGCATAACGTGAATCAACGAAAAGTGCATTTTCGTAATCTTCCCGAATAAGTATATTACGATCATAACCGGAAGTCAATGTTCGGCTTCGGGTACCTTCATAAAAACGTTGTGCTTTTGCTGATAATTCTAAAATATTCATATTAAAAATATTAGAGCCTGGCATTTCTACCCGGCTTGGTTAATAATTACGATAATTTAGTTGCTGATTACACATAAATCTTTTAGTCGCTTCCACACATGCCATTATGGCATGTGTGTCATTGCGTTGTTCTAATATACGACCTACAGTTACTCCTCCAATTATATCTGTGTCGATATTCAGACACTTCCTTGCGAATGATAAAGTGCCAACTTCACAATTGCCTGCCTTGGTGCTATCATGAATACCCACAAAAATACTTTCTTTGTGAAGCATCATATAGCTTTTTATTACTTGGATTTTCACCTCCAAAGCTTTTTGTTTCCGCCGTACACGAAAAGCATGTAATGCGTCCCTAAAAATTACTTCGTAAAAAGCTGTTCTGCACGCTCTAGATCGGTCTGATATTGCAAAATGATATTGTTCGCCTGTAAGGTTATCTACAAACATACCCGTCTTTTCTTTTCGGTCCCACTCAAACCGGATGTTCCCACGAAGTACCTTTTCAGCTGAACGACGGATGTGGTGTGGTTTAATCCATGGCTCTGATGAAAATGAAATCAATCTCGGCTTGCGATATATCCGACCATCAAACTTAAAAGAACCATTCCTTGTTATGTTGAATATTCCAGTCTCTCCATTAATTAGCTTATAATAAGCTCTTGTAACATCACGATTAACGGCGATATAATAGTCTGCATAATGCCAAACTGCTTTTTTTATTCCATACTTTCCATTATCCTTTGTTCGAATACCCTGGCAATGAAACCTGTTTTCACCTACAAATATTTTCCTTAGACGTCCCCAATCGCAAACATCAAAACTAGCATCAGCAATTACACGGCGGATATAGTCAGGTGTCTTGCCTTGTTTATTGCGATATAGTTGAATATAAGATGTGGAAAGTCTTTTCCCACCAATCATTTCGGGTATAACATCTACCCGTACATAGGGGGGAAGTTTTTTTATTTTTTTAAATTCGGGACTATCCTTGTACGCTTTTAATGCGCTTTCGCCTTCAATCCTGGCTTTTCTATCCAGTTGTTTCAGGAGTTGAGCTGGTGTTTGCACATTGTTTTCCCGTATCAATTTTTGAATACGGGCCCTGCATCTTTTTATCCATTCAGGGTTGACCTGGTCGTACTTGTTTGTTTTGTAATTCCATGTGAACTTGCCACAGATGGGGGTGTAATTAACACGATCAAGAACTGTTTGCTCTGTTTTTGTGAGCTTTTTCATATTATGTTGCTCCTGCCCTGGAGACTTGTTTTGGCATCTGGCACGCCGTAAATTGGGTTAAAATTAATATACATTTTTTTGTTTGTCAAATTTTCCACCATTATTTTTTATACGCCGAATAGGGTTAGTCTGTTATGTGTTTGGTTCTTCGCCGGCCAACCCTTTCAAATGGTACCAAATACCAACCGCATCATCAATGGGTATGCGACCGAATAATACTAAATCATGCAGCGGTTCGGGGGCTGTATGATAGGGCAAGGCATAGCCATCCTGATCAATCGTTTCAATGTCCTGATCTTCGGCTGTTGAGGTGCTGAAAAATTCTGCCGGACTGTTATCATCCTGGCTAATTTTCCCGGTAATTTTTAACAGGCGATATATGTCGCCGATAAGTTCGGTGATAAACTGCTTATGCATGTCTGTAAACTTGGATATTTTGCTTGTGTTCATGGGTGTGGGGGTGTTGATAGATATTAATAACTCATTTCGTGATAAATACTTGGATTACTGGTTACATTGTAAATGTAATTTCCTTTGCGTACAAGAAGTGCATCTTCACCGTAATACAGTTTTTTCATCCCTCGAATACTCCCTGTTCGATGAAAACTTGGGAAGCCTTCAAGTAATTTATCACTATGTCTGAATGTCTTTACCCTATATTTTTTCTTTTTTGGGGCTTTCGGGTCCTTGTTGTACTTGCTTTGGTAAATATTATCTGACCTTTTCAAGGTCAAGCATTTGTTTTGCTGTCTTTGTTCGCAGCCAAGTACGCACAATATCAACAACCTGCTGCCGCTCATCATCACAGCCAGATATTTTAATTACCCCGCAGCCTATTTCATTCCAGAAAAGTTGCTGGAGTTGCTCAACCGATACGGGCCTAGGCCAGTGTGGAGCTTGTTCCAAACCCTCCGGCTCTTCGTTCATAAACCTGGCATCTTCAACCAGTTGCTCACGGCTTGTAAAAAAACCGTATAAAACACCATTATATGTTTCGGTCGGATAGCCTTTGCGTTCAATGCTTTTGTTCGCTTTTTTGATTGATTCCTCGCTTTTATCTTTTAAGCGAGCGTAAATATATGTACCCATAGCTTTAATTATTTACAGCACGGTTAACGCTGGCCGGGTGCTACTCAGCATTTAATTAAAATATAGTAAGCTGGTTATGATCTACAACTTGCAGTTCATCATCCATATTTTCCTCAATTATTTCATCATTCAGGATAGAAACAACTTCCCAAAGATTTTCCGGTGAATAGCACCCTGAAACATGTTCTCTCTGTTGTATCTTAAATTCTGTGTTGGGTATTTCACAATAGTAGAACAGCTTGTTTGCCAGTGATCCATAGCTATGACAATTGAAATTCGTATCAAAATCATTGTTATCATTGTATTCACCTTTGGCCCATTTGTGGAAAACTTCTTCTGTTTTATCGCTCATTTCCCTTTCGGTAAATACATATTTAGCACCCCCAAACATAGCTGTAAATTCAGTGGGTTCATAATCGCGAAAATCCCCTGTTTCATCAGTAACATGATCTTCGTATTTACCAAGGATAGCATCAACCTGTTTTGTGGTTGGGCCATCTTTCCACGAAATACGCACAGTGCTATAATTTGTTTTCTTTACTGAAAACTTTACCAATGGCCAGTTTCGTGCAAGTTCAGTGCGAATATTGCGCCGGCAGGTATTAAAACATCCTTTTTCGGAGGCTTGCTCTAAATAATCATACGTTTCACGAAGTAACACAACAGCTTCTGATTCTGCGTGTGGGTTCATGCAGGGAGGAATGTCGGTGTTGCTGCGCCAGCTATCATACCATTGTTCGATAAATTCATCCCCGTCTGATTTACGTGTGTCAACCCTTGCAATATGGTGTTCGCCAATATAATAGTTTTTGAATGTTTTTACTTCATCATCTTCCCATTCTTCGTGTATTGCCTTCTTGAAGTCGTAATAGCCTACTTCCTCTTTATTTTCTCTCAGCGCCCAATAAGCCCATTTATCCGTATCAACACATCCATAGCCTGGTTTTTCGAGTTTCTTGCCTGGGGTTCCCTGTTTTGTGTTTTCAAAAAGAGGATAGCCCAATATTTTTGCTATTCGCTGATTGAACTTAGCCCAAACATCTTCATTGTTAAACGTAAAATGAACGGTGCCTTTTTTGTAAGCCCTAAACTCGAAAAATCCCCAATTGTATAACTGTCCGGGTTTACATTCAACCAGATTCAGAAAATAACTGAATGTTGATGACCAACTCTCGTAATTACGGCCTGTGAGGTGGCATAATGCCTTATGCATGTCTTCAATAGGCTCGGCCCAACCATTATAGTTTGTAGTTAATTTATTCCCCCAGCTTATTGTAACAACATGTGGCATGATAAATTTTCGGTTAAGCAGATAATGGCTGTTTGTTTTCCAACCCTCAACACTAAATCTGTTTTCATGATAGTGTTTTGTAACCTTCTCAAACACTTCAAGCAGTGCTTTATCCATGCGTTGATCTTGTGTGCCAATCACAATTTCGATCATGCGGTAAATGTTGCGCATTGTAAAAGGGATTTGCTGTTGTTGTTCAACAAACTTGTTAATGTCAGCGCGAAGTCCGGCAGTAGCAAATTTTTGCATATCCATCTTATTGAAAATATAGGTCCATGCATTTTTTTGCAGGTCTTTTTTAAACTCATTGCGCTTTAAGGATTTACCATCTTCTGAAATTAACATAGCCACGTTTGATTTATAAAAGCTGCTGATTAAATTGTTCATGCGTAAAGCCGCATCAAGCTGATCATCAAAAATCTTTATGGCGTTTATGTAGCGGTTTACCAGGTCGCGGATAAAATTATATGGCATGATAGCATTTTCACTTTGCTCTTCGGGATCCTCGTCAAGATAAAAGCCCTCAAACTCACTTTCATAGTTTGCGCCTGGTTTTTGTAGCACAATAAGTGAAACTTCTACATCGGTTTTACGCTCGGCATTCTCAAATACTTTCCCAAGTTCTTCGCTATATCCATACTCACTAATAACTACCGAAAGCTGTTGTCTGTCGTTATAGCGCCTGTTTGTTAAAGTATTGCTGTTGCATAACGCAATAACCTTACATCCGGCAGGCGCTATATTCCATGCGTGAAGAATATGCTTTTCATCATAAGTAAATGGTGGGTTCATCACAATAAGATGAATATGGCTCACTTGCTCTGCTTTTACAGTAAGAAAATCATCTGCAATAATGCGGCATTTCTTTTCTAAAATAGCCCTTAGTTCGGGGCTTTTTTCACAGGCGATCACTTCGGTATCAAATCTTTTGAGATAATCCACAATATCACCTTTACCGGCTGATGGTTCAAGCACAGCCTTTTTATCAAGCACTACACCATCAAGCATTTTTTCAATTACTTCGAGTGGCGTAGGATAAAAATCGCTATTAAATATTCCTGAATTCATAAAAAATCCTCCATTTTTTAATTTTCACTGAATTAGAACTTAGGCAATGATTGATTACGTTGCTCAATCAGCTTTTCATATTGCTGCCGTTTTTGATATTTCTCCGTATAAGAACGGCTGCTGCTGCATGATGCAGCTACTAATAATAAAATCATGATTATAATTTTCATCTGTATAGGTATTTGCAGCACGGTTAACGCTGGCCGCGTGCTATTCAGCATGAACTTATTTAACGCACTA
>CALAZZ010000289.1 GCA_937926515.1 uncultured Bacteroidales bacterium
GCGTGTTTGAAGGATTCCTTTAATCCGGAAGGGTTCATTTTATGTCTTGCTGTTAAGGCAAAAGGACCATCTTGTTCTTTAAAGCATAAAGAACCAAATGCCTTCAGCAAATGATTGCCTGTCCTAATGCGAAGCCGGCGGGAGGGAATCAGGTAAGTATCTGGATCAACTCAGGAAATCAACTCAATTAGTTTGCTGACGTTGTTACCGTTATTATAAAGGGTATGCAACTTCAGGCGTCGCTGGTCGATGTGCTCTTCATCAAAACTTCTCTTGAATAGTTCCTTGATTTGCTTTTTCATAGTCCTGGCATCGTTGGCAATGATGCACAGTTCATCCAGGGCACTGCCACTGAGCATCTGATCGTTTACCAGGCAGAAACGCCCATTGTATAAGGTGTTCAGAAGCTTCAGCTTAAGACCTGTAGCCTGAAATGTGATTGAGATATTGATGTGCGCATTGTTGATCAGCTCAAAAAGTTCCTCATCAGTGGGATTGGAAATAAGCTCTACATGTGAGAGGGGCGCCACCAGGCTGGCAAGCTGTGCTGAAGGATTAAGTCCGGCAATCTTGAATTTCACCTTCAGGTCGGTGAATACATTGGAAATAAGAAATCTGACAGCATTGATATTCTCCGCTACACTCAGGTTGCCGTGATATAGCACATAGTCACCCTTGCCTGTCTTAATCCGGATATCTTTATGCGGATGAAATGCAGGCACAAAATCAACATGAGGATAATGTGCTGAAAAATACTTTTCATCTTTCTTGGAGATGGCAACCAGCTGATCAGCACGATCGAGTATCTTTTCGAAGCGCTTCAGCTTACTGGCTTCATTGTAGTAATAATATTTCCTGAAAATTCCTGTTTCGGCTCTTGCCAGATTACGGTAATACTCATGCTCGATATTGTGTGTGCGAACAGATATCCTGCGATGCTTAAGGCGGTCATCCTCGAGAATGCCACAGGTGTGAAGGCCTTCCAGCAATATGGGATAATGGTCTTTGAGCAGGTTCCTGACCAACTTATCGCTTGTGCGTGAACTTACAATATAGGGCGCAATCCTAAACAGGTTTTTCTTGGATATATCCCGCTTATAGTAATGAACCTTATGGCAATAGTTCTCCAGTTCAGCAGCATGGGTACGACCGTATTCAAAACAATGCAGGTGGATCTTCACCCCTTTGGCTGCCATGGCTTTGATCTTATAAAAAACATCGATCACCCCACCATAGTTGGCGGGCCAGGGTACGTCAAAAGATACAAGATGGATGTGCTTGTCAGTTGTATTGCTCATAAAGTTTTAATAATGCATTTTCTTCATTTTCCCAGCACAATTCCCGGGCGGCAAAAGTAAGATTTTTCTTCCAAACTTTTACCAGATCAGGACTTTGGAGTACATTACGAATATCTGCAGCCAATGTTTCAGCATGATCCGCATAGGTGCAGGTTCCGATGTTATAGGTGTCAATGATCTTTTTGATCTCAGGCAATGGCGTTGCCATAACCGGCACACCAGCCTGTATATAATCAAACAGCTTATTGGGTAAGCTGTAGCGGTAATTCATATTGGTATCCTTGTCCAGAGTGAATCCAAGCTCAGCCTGTTGGGTATAAGCCATCATCTGCTCATAAGGCATACGCGGAAGAAACACCACCCTGTCGTCCAAGGCCTTCTCTTTGACTGTCTGCTTCAGGACAGGAAGCACATCTCCACCGCCTATGACTAAAAGTGTAACCTCCGGCAAATAAGTCATGGCTTCCACCAGTTCCTCAGCACCCCTGTGGATGTTTATTCCAGAGCCTTGTAACACAAGCAATCTCCTGTTGGGTGGCAGCTGCAGCTCTACTCTGCTGCTTTTTACAGACCCATTCATCCTGAAAGGTATATTGCGCACCACATGCACCCTGATATCATATTCCTTCTCGAACAACTTTGCTATGGAGTCATTCACAGTGATCATCCAATTCAGCTTTGGCAGCACAAAACCTTCTATTCTTTTCCATATCTTTTGCACACGTGGCCTGCTCGTTAGTTCCGGTGTTTCAGTAAAATATTCGTGGCTATCGTACACCATTGGTATGCGCCGCAACCTGGAGATCAAAAAGTTTGGCAATAGGGTATCCAGGTCGTTTGCGACAAGCAAGTGTGAGCGCGAAAATAAAAGCCTGAGAAAGAGCCTGATATTGAACTCGGAATAGAATAGTGGTCCTTTGGTGAACATTAAACGCATGCGTTCATATCGGTAGGATCGTTTTGGCATGGGTGGACTGGCATGCAGTCGACGGCCTATCAGTGTCACCTCAAATCCGGCCTTCATCAGTGTGAGACAGGATTTGTGCACCCGCTGATCAGTCACCAGGTCGTTGATTACCGATACGATTGCACGTTTCAAATTAGGTGTGGTTGTAAAAATGATCCTCAATGGTATAACTCCAAAAACTTGTCCGTTAGTATATTTAATCTAACTTTGATTGAAAAATTTTATCAACAAGCGATTTATTCAACAGCACCCCTTTCAGGCCGGTTGAAAACAGCATATAGAACAAGATGCATAATAACACCAAAAAGATGCATATACATTCAAACTTTTCGCTGCGCGATCTCAATTCCTTTGGCTTGGATGTGACCGCTAAGTATTATGTATCAATACAAAACACGAGAGAGCTGCAAGAGCTTATCCGCCTGCCAATATATACTTCAAACCCCACCTTGATCCTGGGCGGCGGCAGTAACCTTCTTTTTCTTGATGATTTCTTTGACGGACTGGTGGTACATGTTCTGCCAAAAGGCATAACTATGGTGCATGATGACGGTGATCAGGTGATGGTGAGGGCCAATGCAGGTGAAAACTGGCACAATTTTGTCTTAAAGACCATTGAAATGGGAGTTGGCGGGCTGGAGAACCTTTCACTCATTCCAGGACAAGTAGGCGCAGCTCCCATTCAGAATATAGGTGCCTACGGCGTGGAATTAAAAGATGTGTTCCATAGTCTGGAGGCTCTTGAATTGGCAACGGGTAAGATCATCAGCTTCACCCACTCAGACTGCAACTTTGGCTATCGCAGCAGTATTTTCAAAAGGGAGAAAAAAAATCAATACGTCATACTGTCTGTTGACTTTTTACTGAAAAGGAAACCTGAGCTGAAACTGGGGTATGGCAGCTTGCAGGATGAACTGAGAATCATGGGTGTGAAACTTCCTGACATCCGGGCTGTGAGTGAGGCTGTGTGCCGTATCAGACGCACCAAGCTGCCCAACCCGGTTGAGCTGGGCAATGCAGGTAGTTTTTTCAAGAACCCTGTGGTGCCGCTTGAGCATTTTGAGGCTCTTAAGAATCAGTACCCTGACCTTGTGGCCTATCCTGATGCAAAGGGCATGAAGCTCGCCGCAGGGTGGCTCATCGAAAAGGCCGGGTGGAAAGGCAAACGTGAGGGCGATGCCGGCATGCATACAAGGCAAGCCCTTGTTCTGGTTAACTATGGAAAGTCAAGCGGAAAAGAATTGTACCGGCTTGCGATGAAGGTACGCCGTTCCATATCTGATCATTTTGGTGTATTGCTTGAGCCGGAAGTAAATATTATTGGTTACATCTCATAGGTAATACATCTGTAAAGGCTGTTAACTTAACAATGTTCAACTAAATTAATTTTCCTTTATTCGAAAGAGGACCATCTTAATCTTTTAAAGCCAAAAGAACCAAATGCCTACAGCAAAAGATTGCCCACCCGCTTTTTTAATAAAAGTCTATCCATTGACCTATTTGTAAAGTTCATAGATATTCAATAAGGGTAAAGCTAAGCAGCGGGCAGGCCTGCCCCAATGCGAAGCTGGCGGGAGGGAATCAGAAAATACGTAGAAATCCGTGAACGTGAGCGTCCGACCTAAGTCGGACGGTCATCCCGACGGCAGTTGGCCGTTCACTGGATTTCAAGTATTTTCTGAGGGCGGGAGGCATTCATTGGGGCGCTGGTTTTGCTTCTTTTGACTAAACAAAAGAAGGTAAATTGAGGTCATGGAATACCTGATGCATTAAACTCATCTTAAATGCCAGGGATTTGCGAGTCCCTATAAGGAGTGAGCAGCACTCCTTTTAGGGGCGAAGCAATCCTGTGGATTAACCTTCTGCGTGTT
>CALAZZ010000290.1 GCA_937926515.1 uncultured Bacteroidales bacterium
TTGTGTCTCAATTAGCAAAACTAAAAAGACCGAACTTTGCCTTTTTATTCATCCTGAAATTTTGATGTATGATTTACACCTTTACCAAACGTCTCCTCGACTTTCTGATAGCCCTTATAGCGTTGATCATACTTTCGCCTCTATTTTTAGTTGTGATCATGATCTTGTTGTGCACCGGAGAACATGAAGTGTTCTACCTGCAACAACGCATAGGATTAAAAAACAAACCTTTTCGCATCATCAAATTTGCCACCATGCTCAAAAACAGCCCCAATATTGGGACAGGCAGCATCACTTTGCGTAACGATCCTCGCGTATTACCTTTTGGCAGGTTGCTTCGCAAGACCAAACTCAACGAGCTGCCCCAGCTTTTCAATGTGCTCAATGGCAGCATGTCGCTCGTAGGTCCCCGCCCACAAATGCAGGTCGATCTGGAGAAGTTTCCACCCAGGGTGAGGCAGGTAATGTATAACGCTAAGCCCGGTATAACCGGAATAGGTTCCATCGTGTTCCGTGATGAAGAAAAGTGGATATCGGCTCATGAAGGAGACCACCATCAGTTCTACAAAGATTATATTGCCCCGTATAAAGGCGCATTGGAACTTTGGTACCTTGCAAACGCCTCATTATGGACCGACCTGAAACTAATGTTCATCACCTTATGGGTCGTCCTATTCTCCAATAGCAACCTGGTTTACAAAGCCTTTGACACCCTTCCCAACCGCCCTGACTATCTTGGTGATGAATAATTCGATTCGTTTTTTTATACATTTGCGCAATATTTCACCAATCAACCACCAATGCATGGGTAAATGTACCTATTAACAAGTCAAACCATACTGATCATACTTGCCATGCTAAGTGCGCTGATGATAACAGGCTTTACCATCCCTGTCATCATCCGCCTTGCCAGTAAAAATGGCATTATGGATGTACCTGATAATAAGCGAAAGATACATCAGCGCAATATACCCACACTGGGGGGAGTAGCTATCTTTACCGGTGTCGTCATTGCCTTCTCGGCATGGATAGGACATCAGCCACCCATCTATTATTCGTATCTCATGGCGGCCCTGGTGATTATTTTTGTGGTTGGCCTTAAAGACGATATCGAGGTGGTGTCGCCATACCTGAAGCTGTTGGCGCAATTCGTCTCTGCTGGGATCGTTGTAGCAGGTGCGGGCATAAAACTTCACCATTTTGATGGTTTCCTGGGCATTGATGACCCTACTGATCTGGACACCATCATCTTTACCACCTTCTCTGTGGTTGTCATTATCAATGCCTACAACCTGATTGACGGAGTGGACGGCCTGGCAGGTTCAGTCAGCCTGGTGTCGAGCCTCATCTTTGGATCATGGTTTTATGTCAATGGCCATTTTGCTGAGGCTATGCTTGCTTTTGTCCTTGCCGGTTCTTTATTGGGCTTCTTGTATCATAATTTTCAACCGGCACGTATTTTTATGGGAGATACCGGGGCGCTGATGGTGGGATTCATTATGGCTGTACTGGCATTCAGGATGATCGGCCTGAATTCAGGTTCAAGCACTTTTGGGCTTCACAGGCCTTCAGGCATTGCCTTTGCCAT
>CALAZZ010000291.1 GCA_937926515.1 uncultured Bacteroidales bacterium
TTTGATTAACATAAATAATATAGCTTCATTGATTCAAATACGCATGGCTGAAACCCAACAATGGTCACAGCTGCCAATCAACCGGCACTAAACCGGCACTTTTAAGTAGAGCATTTGCTTTTGAAAAATGCCGGCAACCAAAAAAACCCCGAGAGGCAGACAATGGTGAAGGATGCGGAGCAGTTAGTACAAAATGTTTTCGCTGATCGATCAGCGAAGATTTAGCCATTGCATATTTTCCCCAGAGTAAAAAAACAACTCCGGCCCGGTATTCAGATATGGCTTTGATAACTGCATCTGTAAACGTTTCCCACCCTTTTCCCTGGTGCGAACCAGCTTCAGCTTTTCTCACTGTAAGGGTGGCATTTAGAAGTAATACCCCATTGGCTGCCCAATGACTAAGGTTACCTGATTTAGGTGGTTTGATTCCCAAATCTGATACTAATTCCTTATAGATGTTTACCAAACTTGGTGGCAAATTAATCCCTTCAGGAACGGAGAAACACAATCCATGAGCCTGTCCGGTTCCATGATAAGGATCCTGCCCGAGTATAACCGCTTTAACTGCTGGAAGTGGTGTGAGGTTAAATGCATTAAATATCATATTACCCGGAGGGTAAACGGTATGATGTTTGCGTTCGTCTATTAAAAAATATTTCAAATTCTGAAAGTATTCAGAATCGAACTCAGACTGAAGTACTTCGGCCCAACTTTCTTCTATTACAGGCTTAACCTCCGGCATTTTATAAAGATTTATACTAAATATCAAAACTTAGGATCCAAATTGTTGTAAAACTAAAAATAAAACTCAAGGAACCTATCTTAGAATTATAAATTGTATCAATTAATTCTAAGAATTGGTAAAATTTTTTAGAAGAAAAATGTGCAACAATATTTTGTTAGATTCGTTGTTATTCAGAGAAAATCTGTTTCTTTGTAAACAGAAAATATTAACCGGATATTTCGAAATATTATGAAGAAAATATTATTAATACTGGTAACTGCTTTTATGTTTGGGATATTGCTATCTTCATGCAAAACACACGTGAAGTGTGCTGCTTATGGCGAAGCTCACAAGTATCAGCGTGAAACCAGGTATTAATCATCTATCCCGATTTCCAATGCTCTTAAATGTTGTTTTGGGAAAAAGCAATGAAAAGTTTATGTGTCATAAAAGCCACAGCACTCCTTGTATTCTGTCTTATAGCAGTTAACTCTGCTATTGGGCAGCGTGCTTTAGCTGCAGACACCTCCGAACTCCAGATTATTTATAGCCACGAGCGAATGGGTACAGCAATTGCCCATAGTTTCGGCCTGGGTGCAGGTTTCCGTTGGGGCACAAACAGAAATGCATTCAGAACCAGGGTTATTTCAACTGAACTGGTAAGCTTTCGCTCCCCTAAACAAATTAAAACAATCAATCCTTATTACAACAATGCTAAACGATATGTGTATGGTAAGTTGAATGAAGTATTCTTTCTAAGAGCCGGAATTGCAAATAAGCAATTGCTGAATAGAAAACCTTTATGGGGTGGTGTTGAGGTCAGGTGGCTCTATGAAGGGGGAGCTACACTTGGTATCGAAAAACCATATTATCTGTTTGTTATTTCATTTTACCAGGGGATTGGAGATAATTTAAACTACGCTATTGAAACAAAACGCTTCGATCCGGCCTTCCTTTCCTGGGATGATATCTATGGGCGGGCCCCATTTACTAAAGGAATCGGGGAGATCAGCCTCAAACCAGGGGTTTATGTTAAAACCGCTTTCAATTTTGAGTTTGGTGAAGTACGCACACGTATGCAAGCATTTGAAGCCGGAGCCATACTTGAGTTTTTTCCGCAAGGTGTCGTCATCATGGCTGATGATTCCGATAACATGCTATTTTGGTCGTTTTATATCAGTGTAAGTATTGGAAGTCGATATAACAAATACTAATGCTATAGCGACTCCCTCAGCTTCATCCAGATTGCAAAACCTCCGTCCAGGTTAAGTGCATTTTCGAAACCAATACGCATTAGCCAGCTACAAATCCTGACACTTCGGATGCCATGGGCACACATGATCACAATTTTTTTATCAGTTGGAATTAAATCAAGTGATGAGCTAAACAATGAAGTAGGTATATGAAGCTGTGATTTATGTAATACTGTATCATTCGGATTTATTTCTTCATTTTCCCGTATATCAATCAACACAAAATCATCCTGAGAAGTACTTAATCCAAATGGATGAATATGCTTAACCCCACCAATATGAAAATGTTGCAAAACCGGTGTTTCATTGATCATATTCATAATAGATCGTATTTGACTTAATATTAAAAGCCATCACAAAAATTCATGATGGCTTTAAAAAACACATTGTGCGTCAAAGAAGACTGTTATTCAATTCAAGGATTATTTGTACTTTAATCCAGAATTCCATTATTTCTATTAATACACCACAAATTTGCTGGTTCCAATATGACTTCCTGCTTGCATTCTTATGATATAAGTACCCGTATTAAGATGTCTGGAGTTGATACCAATGGATTGTCTTCCAGCGTTCATTTGTCCAATTTGCCTGGAATCAATCATACGTCCGCTCAAATCGAAGATCTGGTAGTTGACTGGTGACTGTTCCTTTAGATCAAACTCAATCACTGCATGCTCAATCACAGGATTGGGGAAAACTCTTATCATGAGTTGCTTATTTGCAGATGTGTAATGTTTCTCATCAAGTCCAACTGGCTTTCTGAAATCATTGGCCCTGAATAACCCCTTGCCATAAGTTGCGGCGTAAATAATACCCAGATTACGTGTACCAGGGTAATTTAAGATTAAGGTATCAATGTTGATCAGTTGAACGGTATCAGGCGATTTGTTGATCAGCTGTTGCTTCAGATCAAATACAGGCAGGTTGCCAAGAATGTCAGCATCAGGATTCCATGTTGGTGAACTGCTATTGATATTATCCGTAAAAAACACTCCTAGATCAGTTCCAAGGAAAACCATACCGGGATTACTCATCTCAATCAAACTGGAATATACAGGCATAGCCGGCAGATTTCCCTGTTTACTCACAAAGGTAGGCTCATCCGAGAGGGCATTGTTGCTCATGAAGACATAATGCTCGTTGCCGTAATTTGCAAAAGTAACAACCACATTATTGGCATTATTCGGGTCAACTGCTACAGAAGTAATGGCTCTTGTGATCTGATCTTCAGTACCTGGTAAATAAATTGGGATTTCAGTTGTGGTGATTTGATAATTGCTCCCATTTACTTGTGCAGTACTGAAGTCGTAAGCAGTCGCAATATTAGATACCCGATAAAACCTACCATTTTGCATACCCACAAATGCATGATCCGCATCTGAGGAAATAGCCATTGACTGAGGCATACCACTAAATCCAGTTGTATTTTTTGTAAGTACAAACCAATCCGGTCGTTTAGCGAAGTCTAAAAGTTCTGTTGTCATCCACAACCTGTTCTGTGCAGCCAGAAACAGTTTAGATGATACAATATCTTTCACCCGGATTGAATCACCACTTGAAAGACTCACATTCGAGGGTAAGGTATAATAAAACGGATGATCATTATTCTTACTTCTAACCTTAAGTATTGAACCTGCTGGGTAATCCTTAAGTGCGTGAAATGTAACAGAATCACGGCTGTTCTGGTTCTCATAACTCTCCCACAATGCCATTGGGATCTTAAAAGTATTTGAAGCTGCCAACACATCAGCTGTGGTGCTCATATAGTTAGTATCTTTCAGAAATTGCGCAGAAGTTGTAAATGCCAAATCCTCAGACCGGAAAATCTGTCCGGAGACAGAGCTCATTACAATGGCTTCAGAATTGATTGTTGAGAACAAAGTATTGGTTCCATGTCCATTGACAAAGGATCCACCCTGGAACCATAATTCCTGTCCATAGCGTACCGTATTGCCTTCACCTGAAATATAAATGATTCCATTATTCTGTGCGCCACCTAACACCCTGTTTTCTCCACCTGATGGATAAACAGAATAAAACTGTGTAGTGATGTAGTTACGGTTGCTGGTGGTATAAGAAAGCACTTCCCCGGAAGATTCACCTTTAAAAACACCCCCATCGGTTCCGACAATAAATTGGTTATTCGTACCATTACGAAATGCGATTGTTTGTTGACCGGCTGGAAGAAACCTTGGATCGAACTGAGTGGTTGCACTCCTGGACTTTGCATCCCAAGCAAAAAATCCTTCTTCAGCGAATTTTCGTCCCTGCCAGATATTAATGCCACCAACCAAGATGCGATCAGGATTTTGAGGGAAAACCGTTATATAACTATTGCTTCCTCCTCTGGATTGCAAAATATTATAAGCTGCAGTTGTGGGTAAGATGGGATACCAGGTATCTCCCTTATCCGTAGTTCGAAATACACCTACATGTGCGCCACCCTGATTGATGAGCAGGGCATACATTACATTTGGATCTGAGGGTGCAATTGCCACCTCAACCATAAATACATTTTGCGTCGGCAGGCTCACTGAATCAGCAGTTGATCGATCTACAAAACCATCAGCCGCACCGGATTTAGATATATAAACTTTGTTATTCACACCGGCAATGATAGTTCCATCCGAACCTATTTTTACACTTGTTGTTCTTTCATCTATTTCGTTGCCATCAATATCAGTTGCCATTGTCCAACTTGATCCACCATCGGTGGAGAACTTAAGGCCGGTATTGGTACCCGCATACACATCATTGGATTGATTGGCTGCAAGTGAATATACAAAAGCCCAATCAGCAGCATTATCATTATACTCTGGGCTGGTGGCAGTCAAAAGTGAGAAATTATCTCCATCACTTGATTTATAGATTCCTGTACCCATAAAACTGGTACCAAAATTCAGCACGCCCAATTGGTTATAGTTTGAAGTGAATGCAGACTTACCATCACCTGTACCGACATAAATCGTTCCATCAGGAGTTTGAACCATTGAGCTCCCTTGAATAGAGAGATTTGAAACGCCTTCCCATGTTATACCATTATTGACAGAGCGCCAAATACCTCCACCCATGCTGGCTGCGTAAATGGTATTGGCTGAACCATCACGGTTATCATACAATAAAGCTGATGTCTTGCCTCCAAAATTATCCGGTCCAAGTGATACCCAGTTCAAAGAATTCGCATCACGTGAGGTCAGCATATTTGCAACAGATTGTCTGGCTATGCGGACATCCATAGGATCAACTTCTCCTGTATTCTGATTGGCTCTCAAATTGTGTATATATGCTTCGGAAGCATAAAATTCTGCATTCTCCACATGGTATTGACCTGGTTTAACCGGATGGGTTGAGCTGAGAAATAAACCAGTTAAAACAGTGACTGTCAAAAGAAAACTAGAAAGTAAAAATCCCTTTTTCATATCATAAATTTTTGATTATAGTTCGGCTGTACCTAGACTAAAATAGTGGCACAAGTTACAGTTTTTATTCACAAACGCAACAAAGATAATAGCATTTTATTTAACATTCATTAAGAGATCCTGGAAGTGAACAAAAATAATATCAATCGGAGCTCAATCAAAAAAAGTAAAGTTTGCGGCGAAAATAATTAAGTTTTAGGCGTTTCTATATCAATTTTAGCACAGAAACCAATCAAACTATAGGAAAATGTGTGGATTGGATTTTAGTTAAATTTGTTCACGAAGTTGCTATCATATCCCTTTTAATGATTCCTTTGGCAGCCATCCAATGCTTCCGTTGGCAATTTTAATCTTATGCCAATTTCCCGAATCCTCCAATAAAAGCACCTTAGTTCCTTCATGAAGCACAAACAAATCAACACTATTGGCAGCCGGTGAGCTTTTCACCGTTATGGTAGGTGTAAAAATAATGGCTTCACTTACTTGCTGCGTATAGTAGTATTTTTGTGATGCAAGGCCAAATGTTGCGATGGTAAAAAAAAGAAAGATCAAGCCTGAATAAAAACCAACCTTTCTCATTACGATTGAATTGGCTAATAGGTACAACAGAACCATGGCCAACGTCAATACGAAAACAGCCAGCGAGATCCATGCCCAAGTATCAGAATCAAACATACCATAGAACCGCTCCCACCAAATCCTGTAAAACATTCTTGGTAAAGGCTCGACCTTGTCAACAATCATGGAATTGGCAACATCAAGGTTAAACAATACATCTGGATCGGAAGGCGAAAGCTTACGCGCTTTCTCATAATAAAGTATCGAAGATGGAAAGTCTCGCAACTTGAAATAGGTGTTCCCAATATTATAATAGAGTGAGGTTGATTCTACTCCTTCATCTAAAACTTGATGATAAGTAATGAGGGCTGAGTCGTAAATGGCTTCATTATAATATGCATTGGCCTGATCAAGGAGCTGCTGCAACCGATCAGCCTGCCCTTGTATCGTAATTCCAAAAAAAATCAACAAAACCATTAACACATGCTTATGTTTCCACATATTTCTGCTATTTAATAATCCTTTCTGTTTTTGTGATGACTTCAATACCTTGTTTATACAGCTCCTCCATCTTATCACTTGCATCACCGGGGGCAAAACGAGCAAATTCACAATTATTCAGGGTGGCGACAAAGGCTTCAACGATTTCGTCTGGTGCTTTTCTTTTGGACAGTACTTCTTTGACCGATTCAACAGAAAGATCAGCCTTAGGCATATTTAATTTATCAGATATATAACCCCACAGTGCTTGGGACATCTCAGTATAAAATTCATTCTGAGCTTTCCTATGCATATATTTATGTGCAGTTTTAAGTCTTTTTCGTGCAATTTTTGTAGCCTGCCTGTACCGTAATAATGATTGGTTTTGATGCAGGCGCGCATTTCTTCTATAATGGTAAAAAATTAGAACAAAAAGTAACAGACTGGCCGTCAGAATAATGAAATATAGATTTGAAAAGAAAAAGAAGTTTCCAACAGGTCTCAGGTGGTCATTATTTAACTTTATATGTCTGATATCAGTTCCCAGATAGCGGATCCCTTCCTGTGATCTTTGTCCCAGACCGGAGGCTATCTCATCATCCGCTCCTTTTTCAACCAATATATCATATGAATCCGTTGTAAGTGATACATATTCATTTCTTCTTGGATCGAAATAACTAAAAGTAACTGCAGGAATTTTAAAATTTCCTGGTGACCTCGGTATAAGCAAATACTCAATAGTGCGGGTGCCGGAAACACCTGAAGAGCTTGTTTGTGCCTGAGTGGTCACTTTAGGCTCAAAAACCTCAAAATCGGGCGGTAAGGAGGGCTGTAGGAGATCAATTAGCTCAATATTCCCAGATCCGTTTATGGTATAGGATAGGGTAAGTGCTTCATTGGTTTTCAACAACTCCTTATCAATGGCAGACCTTATATTGAATTGTCCTACTGCACCAGCGAAATCCTGTGGACGGCCAGAAAAGGGCAACGATTTGATATCTATCTCCAAGGCATTTGAGACGAGTGTTTTTTGAATATTGCGGATGTTGCGGTTAAAAAAGGGGTCATTGAAAAAACTTTCGAACGGATCGCGTGGCCTGCGCCGATCTGCTTGCACACGAATCTGCGCTGTACCTTCAAGCTCCATGGGTTCGATAGTAATCTTTCCTGTCCGCTGAGGAAAGAGTGCCATTTTACGGATATCAGCGACAACATATTCCTCTCCATCAATAATTTGTGTAGATTGTTTCAATGGTGCGCCTTCATCAAGTAGATTCTTAACCCAAAACCCTGGAAATGAAGAAAGCTTGTTTACTGATATTGATGAAACCGGCACTTTGGTAAAAAGCCGGTAGGTTACGATAATTTGTTCTCCCAGAGCAGGATTGGTTTTATCTACGATAGCCCTCAAAAACAAATCTTTATCCGTAAGTCCGGCATCAGTATGCTGTTGCTGTTGCCCCGGTTGTGTGGCTGAGGGAGATTGTGTTCCTGCAGCTTGTACTTTAATTGACAAGGTATTTGATTGGTATTGTTTTCCGTCAACTGTGACTGTCGCAGCATCCAAATTGATATCACCTTCTTGAGAAGCAACAACCACATAGGTATAAGTTTGGTTAAATGTACGGCTCATCTGTCCATTAATGATCTGAATGCTCGAACTGCTTGATGTCATAGGCCCTGAAAGGACCCTAAGCCCATTAAATTTAGGGCCGGAAAAATTACTGCCTTCAGCATTTAACTCATAAACAACACGAAACTGCTCTCCTAGCTCAACAATTTGCTTTGTTGTCGCCTTAAAGAGCACTTCGTCTTCTGCAGCCAGAATCAAAGGGCACAGAATAAAGAATATGAGAATTAACTGAAGTTTAGTTTTCATCTTAGCTATCACTGTTCGTTCATACAAAGATATGCCATTCAACCGCTTTAGCTTACCAATCTCTTTCGCGAGCCCTGATGCCGGCTGATTGATTCCGCTCTTCATTCAGCTTTTCAAGTGTTTTACGCTCCTCAGCACTAAGTGCTTGCAGCATACGTTCAGCATCCTCCTTGCTTATTTGTGGAGGCTGTTGAGGCTGCTGTCGTTCCTGCTCCTGGCCATCACCTTGATCCTGCTGTTGTTCTTGTTGCTGTTCCTGTTGGTCTGATTCGTCCTGTTG
>CALAZZ010000292.1 GCA_937926515.1 uncultured Bacteroidales bacterium
CTATTGTTAATAAATAAACAATAATAAGACTCTATGATTACCAGACAGTTGACACATCCTAAAAGCATAGTCGTTGTAGGAGCCTCCAACGACATTACCAAGCCGGGAGGTAAAATATTGAAGAACATATTAGATGGTGGTTTCAGGGGAGATCTCTATGTTTCAAACCCCAAGGCAGAAGAAGTACAAGGAGTCAAGAGTTACCAAGACCCAAATAGCCTTCCTGATGTTGACCTGGCAGTGATCGCCATTGCTGCAAGGTTCATACCTGATCTGGTAGATTTACTCACAAAACAGAAGAAAACCAGGGCTTTCATTATACTTTCAGCCGGTTTCAGCGAAGAAAGTGCTGAAGGAAAGCGCTTGGAAGAAAGAATAGTTAAAAGCATCAACGCTGTTGGTGGTTCATTGATAGGTCCTAACTGTGTAGGAATATTAACACCGCAGCATCACAGTATTTTCACCTACCCAATACCTAAGCTTGATCCAAAAGGTTGCGATTTTATATCAGGTTCGGGAGCCACAGCCTGTTTTATTATGGAAGCCGGCATTCCCAAGGGCCTGACCTTTGCAAATGTTTATTCCGTTGGCAATTCTGCACAGATGGGCGTGGAAGAGATCCTTCAATATATGGATGAAACCTTTGACCCTGAGAAAGATTCCAGGATCAAAATGCTTTATATTGAACACATTGCAAAACCAAAGTTATTACTGAAACATGCTTCCTCACTGATCAGAAAAGGTTGTCGCATAGCCGCCATCAAAGCCGGTGCCAGTGATGCAGGAAGCCGGGCCGCATCTTCACATACGGGAGCTCTTTCAAGCTCCGATGTCGCTGTGGATGCCCTTTTCCGGAAAGCCGGAATTGTACGTTGCCAGAGCAGGGAAGAACTGATCAGTGTTGCTTCCGTATTCAGCTATCCCGAGCTTAAAGGGAAAAATATCGCCATTGTCACCCATGCCGGAGGACCGGCCGTAATGCTTACCGATGCACTCGCAAATGGGGGGCTTGAAGTACCTCCTATTTCCGGAATAGCAGCCAGTGAACTTAAAGAGAAGCTTTTCCCCGGATCCTCTGTAGAGAATCCCATAGATTTTCTTGCTACCGGTACTGCCGAACAGCTTGGAATAATTATCGATGCTGTGAATAATCAGTTCGACCATATTGATGCCGTGGTTGTGATCTTTGGCACACCCGGTCTTACTGAGATTTACGATGTATATGAAGTGCTAGATCATAAAATGAGAAGCAGCCGAAAACCAATTTTTCCAGTATTACCCTCCATACTTACAGCTGAAAAAGAAGTGAAAACATTTCTTGCAAAAGGATGGACAAATTTCCCGGATGAAGTTCAATTGGGCCATGCCTTATCGAAGATATGGAATACCCCTGCCCCCGTTGACACTTACGTTGATTTACCTGAAATAGATGTGAAAACCATCCGGAATATCATCAGCAAAACAGATCATGGTTACATCAACCCTACCCATATTCAGAAACTGCTTGATGCGGCAGGTATAGGCCGGGCAAGAGAAGCAGTGGTAAATAATCCTGATGATGCAGTGAACCAGGCGAAACAATTGGGATACCCTGTGGTTATGAAAGTGGTTGGGCCAATACACAAATCGGATGTTGGAGGAGTTGTTTTGAACGTAAATTCAGAAAAACAGCTCATTACTGAGTTTGAACGGATGATGCAGATTGAAGATACACATGCTATTTTATTGCAACCCATGCTTAAGGGCACTGAACTATTTGCGGGGATTAAATATGAACCTGGTTTTGGGCACATGATCCTGTGTGGTTTGGGAGGAATTTTTATCGAGGTGCTTAAAGATGTATCAAGTGCACTTTCGCCAATTGGTGCTGAGGAAGCCAGAAAAATGGTCACCTCCCTGCGCAGCTACCCTATTATTAAGGGAGTCCGGGGACAGAAACCTATCAACGAACAATATTTTATTGAGATCATCCGCCGGCTTTCAGCCCTAGTGGAAACAGCTCCCGAAATTGTTGAACTTGATCTGAACCCGCTTCTAGGCAATGAAATGCATGTGGTAGCTGTTGATGCCCGCATAAGAATTGAGAGAAAGTCAACAGAAGCTTTTTAGAAAGTCTTTTAAAATCATTATAAATTAGGCACTCGGCAACGATTATCCATACAGGATAAATCTGAATTCCTTAAATTTGTAAGGAAAGGCTTAAGCCTGACATAAGAGAAATAAATGATTGATAAGTAAAGTATCACGCCATGAGGAATACCCCCATCAATGCAGAAATAGTGAAGCAAAAGATAAAAGAAAGTGGCCTGAGCACTGTTGGTAAAGGCTCAATACGTGAAATAAAAAGACTGGTTGATACGATTGAAGTCGCCAGTGGTGAAAAGTTCATTCGTATGGAAATGGGCATCCCCGGTTTACCACCGGCACAGATCGGTATTGAAGGACAGATTGAGGCACTCCGAAAGGGAGTTGCTGCCATATATCCTGATATACATGGTATTGCAGAACTTAAATTGGAAATTTCACGTTTCGTGAAACTATTTATGGGTATAGATGTAAAAATGGAGGGCTGTATTCCTACGGTAGGCTCTATGCAAGGAAGCTTTGCTGCATTCCTTACCCTGAGCAGGATTCATAAGGGCCGTGACACCACACTCTTCATTGATCCGGGCTTTCCTGTTCATAAACAACAGCATGCTGTATTGGGCATCAAGCATGAAACATTCGATGTGTATAACTTTCGTGGCGAAAAGCTGCGAGACAAATTAGAATCATATTTCAGTAAAGGGAATATTCATTCTGTGATCTATTCAAACCCTAATAATCCATCCTGGATTTGCTTTACTGAAAATGAGTTACAGATCATTGGAGAACTCGCTAATAAATATGATATTGTCATCCTGGAAGATCTGGCCTATTTTGGCATGGACTTCAGGCAAGATTTCAGTAAACCGGGGCAACCACCATATCAGCCCAGTGTAGCCAATTATACAGATAATTATGTACTCTTCATCAGCAGTTCCAAAGTTTTCAGCTATGCAGGCGAACGCATTGGAATGATGGTGATATCAGATGGAATCTTTGCTCGTAAATACCCTGACCTGAAACGTTATTATCAGTCAGATATATTTGGTTATGTGATGATATTTGGCACACTTTATCCGCTCAGTTCAGGAACATCTCACTCGGCACAATATGCATTGCTGGCCATGCTAAGAGCAGCCAATGACGGCCAGTTTGATTATATCAAAATCGTTAAGGAATACGGCGAAAAAGCTCAAATCATGAAAAAGATGTTCACAGATAATGGCTTTAAGATCGTATATGATACTGATGTGGATAAACCTATTGCTGATGGATTTTATTTTACCTATTCCTATCCGGGTTTCAGTGGGCTGGAGTTACTCGAAGAAATGATTTACTA
>CALAZZ010000293.1 GCA_937926515.1 uncultured Bacteroidales bacterium
CTTAAAGATCGGATCGATCGCCACAACAGCAACAGAAATCTCAGCACACGAAACAGGGGATTAAAGGTTTGAATGAATATTATGTATTTAAATTGAATGGTATGATCATTATAAAAAATTATTTTCTTGATGCTTATTGGTATAAGCTCGTCTAAATTCTCATATGGATATTATCTTATCATACTAAGTATTACTTTTGCTTAGCATAAACCTCAGGAAAGGAAAATATATGGTATCCCTATTTATCGAGCTTCGCTTTTTTGATATCGTTGATATTTTACTTGTTGCTGCCCTGCTTTATGGTCTTTATTATTTATTAAGAGGAACAGTGGCCATAAATATCTTTTTTGGAATTGTAGCAATATTTTTAGTTTGGAAGATAGTAAGCGCACTTCAGATGGAGCTTTTTAGTGAAATTCTGGGTGCTTTTGTCAGTGTTGGATTTATTGCATTGATCATCATTTTTCAGCCTGAAATCAGACAGTTCTTATTTGCACTGGGAACTCCCAGGTTTATTAAAAGGTACCATCACCGTTTTTCGTTCTTAGGTTTTAAGTTTAATGATGAGATATTGGTTTCCTTGGACCCGGTTGTTAAGGCATGTGAGGCATTGTCTAAAAAGAAAATGGGTGCCTTAATTGTTATTACGCGTAAAAACAATCTTTTTCAATATGTTAATACCGGCATCAACTTAAATGCAGATGTAAGTCAGACCTTAATTGAAAGTATCTTTTTCAAAAATAATCCCTTACATGATGGCGCCATGATTATTTCGGATGATAAGATCAAAGCAGCCGGATGTATACTTCCCGTCACCAAAAAGCTTGATTTGCCCGGACGTCCTGGGCTTAGGCACAGGGCAGGCTTGGGGACTACAGAGCAAAGTGACGCCTTTACGATAATTATTTCCGAAGAAACAGGCAAGATCAGTTATGCCAATGAGGGACAACTGTTTCAATTGAAAAATATAGAGGCATTGCGGAATGCCCTGTCTAAAGAATTTGGCCAGAGCAGCAAAGTTTAGATGGAAAATGCCAAAGTTTCGAAGTTGTTTAGACTATAATTTGCGGAAATAATACTGCTCATTAAGTATAGAAGTTTTATAATTGACGCCTTAACCATTCAAATAGGAAGATGGCTGCGGCATGGGATACATTAAGTGATTTGGTTGATCCCGGAATGGGAATATAGACCTGAATCTTTGCCTGATTGATTAGTTCATCAGAAGTTCCATATTGTTCGCTGCCAATAATGAGTGCACATTTCTGTGGTAATTCAGTTTGATATAGATTAGTTGCATTGGGACTTGTTTCGAGTGCAACTGGCACATATCCTTCTGGAATCAATTTTGAAATAAGTGGTTCTTGAGTGAATGCCCACGGCATATTATTGAAGCTGCTCGCAGCTGCCCTTCTCAATTTACTTTGGTTCACTGATTTTGATTCACCCATAAACCACAATGACAGTGCTCCTATATTATCAGCAAGCCTGATCAAAGCACCCATATTGTCAGCATTACGCAAGTGATCGGCAATAATTACCGGCCGGTCAAGATGCCCATAGATTTTATCATAATCTTTTTTTGAAAAAAGCAGGTTCGAATTATTGAAGGTATTCATACAGTTCGTTGATTGATGACTCAATACACAGGAAGCTGTCTTTGGAACCCGGCTTCGAGCGAAATGAAGGTTTCAGTAAAGGTTATTTCCGGAATTGATTGAATTTTCTCAACAATGATTTTTTTAAGATGTTCATTGTTCCGTGTATATATCTTTGCCAATAGCGAATATTTTCCGCTAATATGGTGACACTCAACTATTTCATCGATTTCCTTAATTTTTTCAAACACTTCATTATGTGTACTGGTCTGAGTGAGGTTCACCTGTATACCAATAAATGCACAAGTCATATAACCCATTCCCTTCGGATCCAGATTGAATCCCGAGCCAGCGATAACACCGGCCTCAATCATCCGGCCGATACGCTGATGTACCGCTGCACCTGAAACCTTACACTTTCGGGCTACCTCAACATACGGAATGCGTGCATCATTGAGAAGTAATTCTAAAATGCGCCTGTCCAAGGTGTCAAGTCTAAAGCTGTTTGTCATATTTTTAATGTTTTATTTACAAAATTAGTCGAAAACAATTAAAATCATATCAATTTTAAAATAAATTGCTAAGTTTACTTAGATATTCTTATATTAATTCGATAATTCATTAATTCTTGATATATTTGTGAAACATATTTTAACCAAATTAAACATGCGATGAAAACAGATTCTGCTAGTGAAATTCAAGACCTTAAGCAATTTGGAGAGTTTGGTGGAGTAAATCCTTCCATTACAGATTCGGCTACCTATACTTTTATGCAAGCCAAAACCATGTCAGAAACATTTGCCGGGGAAACTGAGGGTTGCTTCCTCTATTCCCGTCATTGGAACCCCAGCAATAAGTATCTTTCTGATGCACTTGCGACCATGGAAGGCACTGAAGCGGCATGGGTAACTGCAAGTGGAATGGGAGCCATTACTACAGTTATTCTTCAGATGTGCAATTCGGGTGATCATATTGTAAGCAGTATGACCACCTATGGGGGCACTTTTGCCTTTTTACAAAATTACCTTCCGAAGTTCAATATCCATGTGACATTTGTTGATATCACAGACATTGAGGCAGTTGAAGCGGCAATAAAGCCCAACACCAAAATGGTCTATACAGAGACCATGACGAACCCATTATTGCAGATCAGTGATATACCTGAATTATCCAAGCTTACAAAAAAGCATGGTATTAAACTGGTTGTTGATAATACATTTACACCCTTAATGGTTGCTCCGGCTCAATACGGTGCAGACGTTGTGGTTTATAGCCTGACTAAGTTTATCAATGGTAAGAACGACTGTGTGGCTGGTGCTATATGTGCATCACAGGAATTTATCTGTTCTTTGGTTGATGTAAATAATGGAACGGCTATGATGTTAGGACCGGTTCTTGATCCACTTCGAAGTTCTAGTATCCTTAAAAATCTTCATACACTTCATTTGCGAATGAAACAGCACAGCCATAATGCGATGTATCTGTCTCATCGGTTCAAGGAAGCGGGTTTAAAATATATTTATCCCGGGACCAAGGATCATCCCGGCCACGAGACACTTAAAAGAATGATGGATCCGCAATACGGCTATGGAGGTATGATAGCCATTGATCTGGAAGATGCTGATACCGCAAACAGCTTGATGGAACTGATGGAAAAGGATGATGTCGGCTACCTGGCAGTGAGTCTTGGATACTTTAAAACCTTGTTCAGTAATTCGGGAAAGAGTACATCATCAGAAGTTCCTGAGGAAATACAACGGAAGATGGGACTGTCTGAAGGCCTTATTCGATTTAGTGTCGGACTTGATAATGACATTGAACGAACATGGCAAAGAATTAAACATTGCCTTGAAAAGCTTGATCTTATCAAAAGCGCTCATCTTGAGCATAGTGTATAATAAAAAAATGACCACAGAATAGTGGTCATTTTTTTTGGATGTTCTACTCATAATCAGAAACTGGAGCACATGTACACATCAAATTTCTGTCACCCCAGGCATCATCAATGCGGGTAACAGGTGTGAAATACTTATCTGCCAGATCAGTAACCATTGGGAAGGCTGCTTTTTCGCGACTATAAGGTTTGTCCCAGTTTGAATTGATAAGCATTTCTACTGTATGCGGTGCATTGCTGATTACATTATTGCCACGTTCAGACAAACCGGTCTCAATTTCTTCAATTTCTTTGCGTATACTGATCATGGCTTCAATGAAGCGATCTAATTCAGCCAGGGGCTCGCTTTCTGTAGGTTCTACCATGAGTGTTCCGGCGACAGGGAAAGCAACTGTCGGTGCATGAAAACCATAGTCCATCAGTCGCTTTGCGATATCAACCACAGTAAGTCCGGCAGTTTTGCTGAACATATTGCAATCAAGGATCATTTCATGAGCAATATGGCCTTTGTTGCCGGTGTATAAAATCGGAAAATAATCCTTAAGTCCATCTTTCAGGTAATTAGCGCTCAAAATAGCCATTTCTGTTGATGTAGTCAGGCCATTGGCACCCAGCATTTTAATATATCCATACGAAATAGGCAAAATTAAGGCACTGCCAAATGGTGCTGCGGCCACAGAACCGATAGCTTTCTTGCCACCGGTTTCGATCATCACATGACCCGGCAGGAATTCTTTAAGGTGCTCAGCAACACCAATCGGACCTACACCCGGTCCGCCACCACCATGAGGAATGGCAAATGTTTTATGAAGGTTCAAATGGCAAACATCTGCACCAATATGTCCCGGACTGGTAAGCCCTACCTGGGCGTTCATATTGGCTCCGTCCATATAAACCTGCCCGCCATATTGATGAACTAAATTAATGATATCAACGATACCAGCTTCATATACTCCATGTGTGGAAGGGTAGGTGATCATGATGGCTGCTAACCTGTCACTATTTGACTCAGCCTTAATTCTAAGATCATCAATATCGATATTTCCTTGTTCATCACATTTAACCACCATCACTTCCATTCCTGCCATGACTGCACTGGCCGGGTTGGTACCATGAGCAGAGGAAGGGATCAGGCAAAGGTTTCGTTGTGGTTGGCCAATGCTTGCAAGATATTCTCTAATGACAAGCAGGCCTGTGTATTCGCCACTGGCACCGGAGTTTGGTTGAAATGATATGGCATTGAAACCTGTAATCTCGCAAAGGTCCTTTTCGAGAGTTTCAATCAATTGCATATAACCCTGTGCTTGATCAGCAGGTACAAATGGATGAATATTGGCGAATTCAGGCCAACTCAATACAAAGAGTTCAGCCGCTGCATTAAGCTTCATGGTGCATGAGCCAAGCGGTATCATACTCCGGTTGAGCGCCAGATCACGGTTTTCAAGCTTAGTCAAATATCGCATCATTTCGGTCTCAGAGCGATAACTATTGAAAACAGGATTTGATAGGTATTCACTACCACGATGCAGAGAATCGGGATATGTACTTATGGTGTTATGAATTTCAGCCTTATAGGAAAAAGGTACATACTCATGTCCGCTAAGCTCGGCCAAAATGAATACAACTTTATTGATGTCGGCCATGGAAATGGTCTCATTAATGCTGATTCCAATGAAGTTGTTATCAATATATCGGAAATTGATCTCATTGGCTTTTGCTGCTTCATACACATCTTCAATATGAACCGTGGCAGGTAACCTTATTTTTAAGGTGTCGAAATAGGATGTATTAAGTTGCTTATAACCGATTTTCTCCAATTCTACAGACAGAATCCCCGCCAGCAAATTTATTTGCCTTGCTATTGCCCTGATGCCATCAGGCCCATGGTAAATTGCATAGAATCCAGCCATCGCAGCTAGCAATGCCTGGGCAGTACAGATGTTGGAGGTTGCTCGTTCTCGCTTAATATGTTGTTCTCGGGTTTGCAAAGCCATTCGCAAAGCAGGTTTGCCCAAAGCATCTTTAGAGATACCTATAATACGGCCCGGAATATTTCGTTTGTATTTCTCAGTTGTAGCAAAATAACCAGCATGAGGGCCTCCAAATCCCATTGGTATTCCAAATCGCTGCGAGGAACCAACTACAAGATCAGCACCTTGTTCACCCGGAGGAACCAGCAGTGCCAGACTTAACAAGTCAGCTGCCACAGCAACCTGCACCTCTTTTTCCTTGAGTTTCTGAATAAGTGTTGTGTGGTCCTGAATCTGTCCAAACTGATCCGGATATTGTAAAATGACACCGAATAAACCATCAGTTGACTCAATCTGTTCAATTGGTCCGATCACCAATTCAATTCCAAGGGGAAGGGCTCTGGTTTTCAGAACTTCAATAGTCTGTGGGAACAAACCGTCCGAAACAAAAAACTTATTGAGCTGTTGCTTAGACTGTTCACGGCTGCGTGAATTGTAAAACATGATCATACCCTCTGCTGCTGAGGTGCCTTCATCTAGAAGTGACGCATTTGCAATTGGCATAGCAGTCATGTCGCAAATCATAGTTTGAAAGTTCAATAAGGCCTCAAGTCTGCCTTGTGAGATTTCTGCCTGATAGGGGGTATAAGCAGTATACCAGCCCGGGTTTTCCAGAACATTTCTTGTGATTACGGCAGGGGTGATGGTATTGTAATATCCCATACCGATATAGGTTTTGAAAATTTTATTTTTTTTCCCTAATTCTTTCAGGTGGGTAAGATATTCGTGTTCGTTCATCCCGTCGGGCAGATTGAGAGGCTTTTTAAGTCTGATTTGAGGCGGAATTGTTTCATCAATCAATTGTGAAAGTGTGTTCGGACCAATTTTTTTCAGCATTTGATCCACATCAGCCTGTCGTAAGCCAATATGTCTTTGTAAGAAATTATTAGTAATCATTTGAAATGCAGTAATTTAATTTGATATTACCTGGTTTTGACAATGCTGTAATCATTGCCAATCCTCAGCCATGAATTTGGCCTCAAAAATAGGAATAGTTGGTGAATTGAGCATTGGTTTCAACCAAATATTGTTAACAAATTAACAAAGCTTTTTGTTTTTTTATTTGCATTAAAAAAACTGGTATAAATAATCCAACAAAAGAAATTTTTCAGGATTTATTATTATGCCAGTTTAATCCAATCTCATAATGAATTGTATTACTTTTGCAGGTGGACTTAGTTAATCATTTAAAATACATTAACCAATGAAAAAACGTATAGTATTAGCAGTTATGATTCTAGGGGTTATCATGATGTCCGGTTGCGGTGGCGGATCGGATAAGCCAACCGAAACATCATCTTCGGCCATAGAAGAAAAGACTGAAGCAGTTGAACTGGACCCCATGCAACAACAGATGGCCAGGGGTGAACAGATTTATAAGGAAAAATGTATCATCTGTCACCAGGCCAACGGAGAAGGTATTCTGCATGCTTTTCCTCCTTTGAAAGATTCTGATTACCTTTTTGCCGACAAGATCAGGGCAGTTGATCAAGTACTTAATGGGTCACATGAGGAGATGATCGTAAATGGTATCATGTACAATGCACCCATGCAACCCCAGGTTGATAACCACGAGGATGCTTTGGCGGTTATCAATTATGTGTTGAATGCCTGGGGGAATGACGGAGGATATGTGACATTGGAAGAAGTTAAACACCTTGAAATTGGACCCAGATGGTAGAAAAAGCAATGAAAAGATTATACAGATTTAACTTTATTTTGGTGGCATTGACAATATTCTTTTCCTGTGGTCATAGCCATCAGCATTCGAATGATCATGACCATGATCATGAAAGTATGGAAGTACTTCCTTCAACCGGTAGTTTTGGTGACAAGATTAGCAAGGAGGACGCAGTTGACGTAAACGAGGTTATGGGTTTAATCGTAGATAATGAAACGATTGAAGTAAAAGTAAAAGGAACCATTAAAGAGGTTTGTCAGCATACCGGATGCTGGTTGACATTTGACTTTGGTGATGGAGATGAGATCATGGTAAGGATGAAAGATCATGATTTTTTTGTTCCAATGGATGCTGCAGGAAAAACAGCCTGGGTGGAAGGAGTTGCAACCCGTGAAATGATTTCTGTGGAGATGTTGAAACACTATGCAGAGGATGCACTGAAAAGTCAGGAAGAGATCGATGCCATTACGGAACCGGCAATGACCTATACACTTGAAGCCAAAGGTGTGATTATTGAATAAACATTCAATATGTGCTTTGTGAAAAACCCACAATCAGAATTATGGTGGTGGGTTTTTTTTGCAACTATTACTAAAAGAAGTTGTCAATAATTATAATTTTGGAAGGGGTGATGCGCAAAATTGAATTCATGGTTCGATTATTTTATGTGATGTGAACTTTTTTTTTGGGTCTTTAACACCTTAATTATTGTAAATTAGCCAAGTATTTCAAACTGCAAAATGTCAGATAAATCCTGAAATCAATTGCACCTTAAATAAATATTTATATGAAACTTAAAATCAACGCATTAATTGCGATCATGCTGCTATTTGCAGCTGCACTTCAGGCCGGGAATAATCCCAGGTTTGAATTTACTGAGTTCACGCTTGAAAACGGACTGCATGTCATACTCAATGAGGATAACACCACGCCTAACATCGTTGTGAACATTATGTATCATGTGGGTGCCAAGAATGAAACCCCTGACCGTACCGGTTTTGCTCATTTCTTTGAGCATTTGATGTTCGAAGGATCTAAACATATCGGAAGAGGTGAGTTTTCCGAAATTGTTGAAATGGCTGGAGGTTCACTGAATGCCTACACTAGTTTTGATGTTACAAATTACTTTGTGCTGCTTCCTTCCAATCAATTGGAATTGGGCCTTTGGCTCGAATCAGAGCGTTTACTGCACCCGGTTATTGATTCGATTGGCATAGCCACCCAGAAAAGTGTAGTTACCGAGGAGATGAAGCAGTCACGCGATAATCGCCCTTATGGCAGATTACTTACTGAAACCATAAAACGTGCATTTAAGGAGCATCCCTACCGGTCCGATGTGCTTGGTAAGGATGAACATATTCGCAATGCTACTGAAGAGGATATAAAGGCTTTTCATGATATGTTTTATGTGCCGAACAATGCGGTTCTGGTAATCACAGGCGACATAGATATTGATCAAACAAAGCTTTTGGTTGAGAAATATTTTGGCGATATTCCAAGTGGAAGACTGGAGCCACGCAGGCCTACTGTAATAGAGCCACCTTTGCCTCATGAGATAAGGGATACGGTATTTGACAACATTCAGCTTCCTGCAGTAATTCAGGCTTACAGGATTCCGGCATCCGGTACCGATGATTACTATGCTGTTGAGATGCTTGGCTCATTGCTCAGTTCAGGACAGAGCAGCCGCCTCCACCGCAGACTTGTTAACCAGGAGCGCAAGGCCATGCAGATATCAGCCATACCTCTTGGACTTGAGGATCCGGGTATAAGTCTGATTTTTGCGCTGCCCAATATGGGCATTGATCCAAATGATATGGAAAAGCTCATTGATGAAGAACTGGAACGGGTGCGTACTGGGTTGATATCGGAGGATGAACTGCAAAAGCTTAAAAACCAATACGAAAGCAGATTTGTCAACGGCAATACCACTATTGCACGGCGTGCAATGAATCTAGCTAATTTTTATACCTACCATAAAGATCCAGATCTCATTAATACCCAATTGGAAAAATATCATGCTGTAACCAGGGAAGATATCAGGGCGGCGGCAAAGAATTATTTCAATGAGGATAATCGAGTTGTATTGTATTATATGCCTCAACCAACAAATTAAACATTGAATTCATCCTTTAATAGTTAGATCATGAAAAAAATAGTTATAAGTGTATTTACATTGCTGATGCTGGCTTTTGGGGTATCTGCACAAATTGACCGTAGTGTGCGTCCCGAACCAGGACCCGCACCTGTTATTCAACTGGGCGATTTTGACACGTTCACAATGGACAATGGCATGAAGGTGATTGTTGTTGAAAACCGCCAAGTACCTGTGTTGTCATTCCAGTTAACGCTGGATGTTGATCCCGTGCTGGAAGGTGAGGCTAAAGGATTTGTTGATCTTGGAGGAGCCTTACTTCGGGATGGCACAACAAATAGAAGCAAAGAAGAGATTGATGAAACCATCGACTTTATCGGAGCCAGCTTGAATACCTTTTCGTCGGGTATGTTTGCATCATCTCTGACGCGACATAAGGAAACCTTGCTCGAACTGATGTCCGATATTTTATTGAACCCCTCTTTTCCCGAGTCGGAATTGGAACGCAGCCTAAATCAGAACATTTCCGGATTATCAACTGTAAAGACTGATGCCAATGCAATGGTTAGGAATGTAAGGACAGCAATGCTTTATCCCAATCATCCCTATGGTGAAGTGACCACTGAAGAGTCTCTAAATAATGTTAATGTTGATCTGATCAAAGAGTATTATCAAACCTTTTTTAAACCCAATGTAGCCTATATGGTAATTGTTGGTGACATTGATGTGGATGAAGCCAAAGCATTAATGGAAAAATATTTTGCTCAGTGGGAGCCAGCTGAAGTTCCAAATTATGAATATGATACACCTACAGCGCCTGAAGGAATTAGGGTAGCATTTGCTGAACGCATGGGTGCAGTACAATCGGTAGTTTCAATTGCTTACCCCTTGTATTTAACTCCCGGTCATGAAGATGCCATCAAAGTAAGTGTGATGAACAGTATACTTGGTGGAGGAGTGTTTTCAGGTCGTTTAATGCAAAACCTTCGTGAAGATAAAGGATATACTTATGGTGCCAGATCCAATATTTCTACTGATCGGCTAATAGGTAGTTTTACTGCGGGCGCTGAAGTTCGTAATAGTGTTACAGACAGTACCGTGGTTGAGATATTTCATGAGATGGATCGCATGCGCAATGAACAAGTTGATGAGGAGAGTTTGCAGCTGGTTAAAAACTATTTGACCGGTAGTTTTGCGCGTTCACTCGAGAGCCCACGTACCATGGCTCGATTTGCTCTTAATATTGAGAGGTATGGCTTACCTGAAGATTATTATGCCACTTACCTGGAAAAGCTGAATGCTGTTACAGCAGATGATGTGATGGATATGGCTCGTAAGTACCTCAAACCTGAAAATGCCTACATCATTGTTGCAGGCAATAAAGAAGAAGTCCCCCAGAACCTTACAAGATTTGCTGTTTCAGGCGAGGTGGAGTTTTATGATGCTTTTGGTCGTCCTCTTATTGAAGCCGAGCTTGTTGAGGTGGGAGATGATATGAACATCGATACTGTGCTGGAAAATTACTTCAATGCCATTGGCGGGCGTGACAAAATGGAGCAGGTGAATGATATGGTATTAACCATGAGGGCCCAGATGATGGGCCAGGAGGTATCAATGAAAACATATCGCAAATCACCAGATCTGTACCTTATGGAAACAAGTATGGGTGGAATGGTTGTGAGCAAGCAGCTATTTGATGGTGAAAAAGCAATTGTGGTATCACCTATGGGTAAACAGGAGTTTGCCGAAGGTGTGGAATATGAAATGATGCGAAGCCAGTCCATTATGAATGCAGAACTTCATTATAAAGAACATGGCATTCAAAAAACATTGGCAGGAATCGAAACGGTACAGGGCAAGCCCTGTTACAAAGTTGAGGTGGTGGCTAACGGCATCAAATCATTTGATTATTATGATGTTGGAACAAGCCTTAAAATTCAGACCGACAGCCAGCAGGGAAGCATTATTTTCGACGAATACCGTGAATTTGAAGGATTGCTTTTTCCAACACATTTGAAACAGCAAATGGGGCCACAAATGATTGATGTGATCATTGAAGGCATTGAGATCAATACCGGTATAGAACCTGATGTTTTTCAAGTGGATTAAAAAGATTATTTACATCAACGAATCACTTTTAAGATAAATCGTTCCTTTTATAAATGACAAAAATAAAACGGAATACTATTGTGGTTTTAAAAAAAAAGTAATTTAGCACCTTTAATTTTATTCGATCTTCATATTAACGGAAACGGAGATTGATCACTCTTTTAATTTATTAACAAAAACAGCTTTATTATGAAGAGGTTATTTTTTACACTATTCGCTATGATAATAGCGACTGCATTGATTGGTCAAAACAACAATTTTAGCAAGGGCGATAAAGTGCTTAATGCCGGTATTGGCCTCGGATCAACCTTGTATACCGGAACGGGCTATAGTTCGAAGGTGCCACCGGTATCGGTTTCATTTGAGGTTGGTTTGAAAGATGATTTCCTTGATGTCCAGGATCTTAGTTTTGGTATTGGAGGTTATCTGGGATACACTGCTGCCAAGTGGGAGTCCAGTTGGGGCGGAGGTAGCTGGGGATGGGAGTATTCATCCATTATTATCGGGCCTCGTGGTACATTGCACTACCCCTTTGTTGACAAACTGGATACCTATACCGGGTTGATGATTGGCTATAATATTGTTTCATCTAAAAGTTATGGAACCGGATTATGGTCAGATTATTCAGCTTCAGCAAGTGGATTATCCTGGTCCTACTACATTGGAGGTCGCTATTATTTCTCCGACAACTTTGCCGCAATGGTTGAGTTAGGTTATGGCATTGCTTATTTAAACCTTGGGGTGGCGCTGAAGTTCTAACAAGGTTTGATTGTTTTCGTAGTATTACTAAGGTTACGCCTGCAGATTTTGCTCTGCAGGCGTTTTTCTGTCCCTGATCTAATCGTTATTATTTAATTAAATTCAGGCTGCGCTTGATGAACTCATTCATTTCTTTACCCTTAAGCAGGTTCTTCGAAAGTCGGGCCAGGTCATAAAGCTGCTTGATCGTTTTATCACGCTCTTCATCAGCTACATCAAGCATTTTTGCTACTATGGGATGGTTGGCATTTACCACCAGGTTATAGCTATCGGGCAGCTCACCCATACCCATCATAGGACTGCCGCCAATCCTGCTCATATCCTTCATCCTTCGCATAAACTCATTTTGTGTGATCATCACAGGTTGGTCTGTCTCACTCAGGTTTTCAAATACCACTTCATATTGCTTTTTCTCAATATTTCGTTCAAAAGCTTCTTTGAGAGCATCTTTTTGGCTTTCGTCAAGTTTGGATGGCTGTTCACTTTCCTCTTTAACGATCAGCTTATCAATGGTATTGGAGTCAACACGAGCAAATCGACTATCATCAGATTTCTGTTCAAGTGCATTCAGAAAATGACTGTCAAGCACACCATCCATCAAAAGCACATCATAACCCCTTTCGCGGGCTGCTTCAATATAGCTGAATTGTTCTTCAGAATTTGTTGCATAAAGATAGATGAGCTTTTTATCCTTGTCCAACTGATTGGTTTCAATCTGTTTTTTGTACTCATCAAGGGTAAAGTATTTTCCCTCTGTATTTTTAAATAAAAAGAATTTCTCTGCCCTTTCATTGAATTTAGGCTCGGAAATATAACCGTATTGGATGAATATCTTAATATCATCCCATTTATCTTCAAACAATTTACGGTCTTTCTTATAAAGCTCCTCCAGTTTATCTGCCACTTTCCGGGTGATGTAACCCGAAATTTTCTTCACATTTTGATCACTCTGCAGGAATGACCGGCTCACATTCAGGGGAATATCAGGCGAATCTATAACTCCATGCAGCAGGGTGAGAAAGTCAGGAACTATACCCTCAACAGAGTCGGTTACAAACACCTGGTTGCAATACAGCTGTATCTTATCACGCTGAAGCTCATAGTTTTGTTTTACCTTGGGAAAATACAGGATGCCGGTTAGATTGAAAGGATAATCCACATTCAAATGAATATGAAAAAGAGGATCGTCGAATGTAAGGGGATAGAGTTCACGGTAAAATTCCTTGTATTCTTCTTCCTTGGCTTCGGCGGGAGTTTTTTTCCACAATGGATTTACATTGTTGATAATCCATGGTTTTTCCACCGTCTTGGTTATAGGTTTACCTTTCTCATCGGTTTCTCCTTCCAGAGGCACCTCCTCCTTCTTCATTCCAAATTGAATGGGTACCGGCAGGAACTTGCAATACTTGTTAAGAAGTTCTCTAACCTTATAATCCTCAAGGAATTCAGTGTTCTCATCATCAATATGCAGGATGACCTCTGTGCCACGTTCTTTTTTATCGGATTCTTGCAGGCTATATTCAGGGCTGCCATCGCACTCCCAGTGAACTGCTTTCGTACTGCCCCCTTTTTTATAAGTTTTTGTTTTGAGCTCTACCTTTTCAGCCACCATGAAAGATGAGTAAAAACCCAGGCCAAAGTGTCCAATTATAGCATTGGCTTCAGCTTGTGTTTTCGACTTGAATTTTTTTACAAATTCCTCAGCGCTTGAGAATGCAATCTGATTGATGTACTTTTCCACCTCGTCCTGGGTCATGCCAATACCCCGGTCGCGAACAGTAAGAGTTTTGTTCTTTTTGTCAACCTCAACCTGAATGATGAGATCACCCAGTTCGTCTTTCATTTTGCCTGATGCTGCTAAAGTTTTCAATTTTTGTGTGGCATCTACTGCATTACTAACCAGCTCGCGCAGAAATATTTCGTGATCGGAATAGAGGAATTTTTTTATGATCGGAAATATGTTCTCGGTTTTAACATCAATGGTTCCCTTATGCATAATAAATATTTTTTTAAGTTTCAGGGCAATGCCAAATCAAAGCTTGTGCCATGTAACATTATCCTGACAAAATGACCATGCCAGGTATACATAGAGGAAAACAGTACCTTTTTGGCAGTTATTATTCCAATTCCAGGAATCTTTTAACTGAATAGCAATATGCTTGATATTATTCATTTTACGGTACAAAAAGTGTAATATCAGCGAGAAGATACTAATTTTACAGTCTTATTTATACCTATGAAGGAAATTCAAGAATTTATTGAACGGGTAAAGGATGCATTGGATGGCAATCAATTCGTCAAACTAACCCTGAGTAAGGCAAGGGATAAATCATCCGAGCTTCGTAATGTGTATGGAAAACGCATCACTATCAAAGCCGGCGAAAGGATCTCATTCACATTTCGATATTCAACACGTGATGAGGTTAAGAACTTTGCCTTTGACCAGCTTGATCAATTCTTGCATGATATGTTGACAAAAAACTTTATGGTTGCCAACCTGATGACAATTGAGGCAGATTATGAGTTGCTAATCAATAAGAAAGGCAATATGCGTTTGCAACAGAAATCTGCCAGCAAGTCAGTGCTTCCTGAGGCCGAACACGATAGAACAAAATCACGTTTAATTGATTCACGTAAACCACACTGGTTTTACCTGGGTATTACTGACCGAAAAGGAAATGTATTACCCGGTATGCAACACAAGTTCAAACAGGTGAATCAATATATTGATTTACTACAATATCACCTGGCACCATTGCTGGCGAAGCCTAAGCTTCAGATTGTGGATATGGGGGCTGGCAAGGGATACCTTACCTTTGCACTGTATGAGTTTTTGGTTGATCAAAAAGGAATTCTTCCCGATATTGTTGGTGTTGAACAGCGTCCTGAACTGGTAAAGGAAATTAATTTGATTGCACGAAAGTCCCAATTATCAGGATTGCGGTTTGTAGAAGGTACCATAAATGATTTCACGGCTGGGGCCATAGATGTTCTTATTGCGTTGCACGCCTGTGACACAGCCACTGACGATGCTATTGCATCCGGAATTAAAGCCGGCGCGGAACTCATTGTTTGCGCACCTTGTTGCCATAAGCAAATTCGTAAGGAGATTACAGCCTCAGCACAGGCACAACCAATGCTGAAGTATGGCATCATACTCGAAAAACAGGCTGAATTGCTTACTGATACCCTTAGGGCATTGCTCATGGAAAAATATGGTTACACATCGCATATACAAGAGTTTATCGAGGCTGAACATACTCCCAAAAACCTGCTGCTTACCGGCATTAAATCACAGCAGCCTGCCAATGAAGCTGAGGTACATGCCAAAATTCAAAAATTAAAATACGAATTTGGAATCAAGTCGCATCATCTGGAAACTTTACTTGAAACTAAACCATAAACATATCTGCCTTGCTCCTTGAATCATAACATTTTGTTTTCACGACACCTCAATAATTATTAACGACATGATCATCACCGGAACCATCATCAACGTAATTGCCGTTATCATTGGAAGCCTTCTAGGACTGCTGTTTCATGCCAGGCTCCCCCAAAGATTTGTAGATACCTTATTTCAGGGTATCGGACTTTTCACCTTAGCATTGGGTGTCTTTATGGCGCTTAAGGCTGAAGAATGGATATTGGTAATACTTAGTATTATCGTGGGTGGTTTAATCGGTGAGTTGTTGCGGCTCGAAGAACTGTTTGAGAGGCTGTCCACTCGAATTGGTAAACGTTTTAATGTGGGTGGTGAAAGATTTAACAAAGGCCTGCTTACGGCTTTTTTACTTTTTTGCATGGGCTCAATGACGGTTTTAGGAGCAATCGAGGAAGGTATGGGTGGACGCCCTGACCTTTATTATATTAAATCACTGATGGATGGAATTTCTTCAATTGCACTGGCTTCTGGTCTTGGCATTGGAGTACTATTTTCTGTGGTTCCACTGTTTCTTTACCAGGCCGGACTTACAATCATGGCCAACTGGTTTGGTACCTTCATGCCTGAACTGATGATCAGTGGGATTTCAGCCTCAGGTGGTGTTTTACTTATTGGGTTGGGACTGAATATACTGAATATAACAAAACTGAAAATCCTAAACCTGTTGCCGGCATTGATTATGATTGTCATTTTTACACAGCTATTTATCATAATTCAGAATTAATAATGTAAAACAGAAAAACCAAATGGCCCGAATGTTTAAAGTTTACCATCAGAATACTATAACTTATGAATAAGGAAGAAATAAAGCTGAAGATTAAGGAAAAAATTGGAAGGACTGAGAAGATCGTTGCTGACTACAAGGAACTTACAAAGCCTGTTGCCCCAGATGTAGCCATTGGCCGAGTTTCGCGTATGGATGCCATTAACAATAAAAGTGTTACCGAGGCTGCCCTGAGGCAAGCTGAAGAAAAATTGCTTCAACTGAAATATGCCATGACAAAGGTTGACAGTCCTGATTTTGGCATCTGTACCAAGTGCAGAAAACCTATTCCGCCCGAGCGTATTTTGATCAAACCCGAATCCATTCATTGTGTGAATTGTGCGCGCTAATTATTGTGTAATTTAGCATAATTGTTGTTATGGATGACAAAACTTTTTACCAGATATGACATTGCGGCTTCTAACCTACATTCATGCAAACCTACTGCTTAGTTTGGGCCTGTTGGTTGCACAACCTCAGTTTGTTGAGATTCGTATGCCTGAGAATCCCATACCTGTTTTTGGACTGTTTGAGATGGAAGCCGATATAAATACCAGCGCACAAAACCCTTTTGATTATGATCAGGCATGGCTCAAAGCGACCATTACCGCACCTTCAGGCACAGAGGTCGAAATCGATGGGTTTTATTATCAGCATTTTTACAGGTCTGATCAGCACGAATTAATTGCTGAAGGGCAACCCCATTTCAGAATAAGATACACACCACAAGAGATAGGAACTTACCAAATTCAGCTTCACTTCACAGATATTGAAGGGACTGTTATTGAAAACAATCTGATGTTTTTGACCGTAATGTCCGACCTGAAGAGCTTTGTGAAGCAAAGCGATCAAAATTTATATTTGGAGCATGACCAGGGAGAAACTGTGTTTCTGGTAGGTCAGAATATGGCCTGGGCTGGTTTTGAAAGCGGAACTGACCGTATGCATCTTTTCATGGAAAGGCTGCACGAGCATGGTGGTAACTTTGCCAAGCTGATGCTGGTGCCCTGGAGCTATAAATTTGAATGGATCGAAGGCGGATTACGCAATTATTTTCCAAGGCAGAACCGGGCATTTATGATCGACAGTATTTTTTCGATGGCTCGAAATTATGGAATGTATATGCAGTTAGCCTTTGCCATTCACAACGAGTTGCGATATGGCTACCCGGCTGAGGACTGGACTTCAAATCCATACAATCAGGCCAATGGAGGACCCTGCGCCGATCCGGTTGATTTTTTTAGTAATGCTGACGCAAAAGCGGCTTTCAGGAACAAACTCAGGTACATTATTGCTCGATGGGCTTATGAACCCCATTTGGTAGCATGGGAGCTTATGTCGGAAGCGGATAATTTCAGCTTCTATAAGCCTAACAGCAGTTTGATCGCCGGTTGGATCAACGAGATGGCAGATTTTATTCAGTCCATTGACCCATATCAACATTTGGTATCTGTTGGCTTTGCCCTACTCGAAAGCAATCCCGTTGTGTGGCAGCATGAGTCCATTGATTTTACACAGATACATTTCTACAGAAAAGATATTGACCTGGAAGGCTTGATCGTACGACAGAATCAGTTATATCTGAAGCAGTTTGACAAACCAATGCTAGCCGGTGAGTTTGATTTGGGTCATTTCCATGATTCCCTAATACATTGGGACCCAACAGGCCTCTCATTGCATAATACCTTTTGGGCTACTTCATTATCAGGTTCTTTTGGAGCCGCAGTGCCCTGGTTTTGGGATAAATATATTGACGAACTAAATCTTTATCCACGTTTCTCAGGCGTAGCATCCTTTATGAATGGCGAAAATCTGGCCAGAGCTCAGTACGAAGCCTTTCATTTACCTGTGATCACCTCAATCAAAAAGCCATTCCTTATTGAACCACATTATTTTGATCTGATAGTTAAAAGCCCATCCAATGAGTTTAGCCTTGAACCAACCGGGATGATGATCCCGGGCCCTGATAGCCTAGGTATGATGTTGTATGGTCCGAACAGTGTGTTTCAGATGTTGCGCAATCCTCCCACCTTCCAGGGCGACTGGCATACACCTGCCATCATGTCAATTGAGACAGGTTCACAGGTTTTTAGCAGCAGGCTACAAGTGAAAATAAATGAAAATGTTGTATTTGAACAGGATGTGCAGGCTGGTAATACTTATTCTATTGAAATACCAACAGGACAAAACCGTATCCATCTTGATAATGTCGGGACTACATTCACCAGTGCATTGGAGCTTGATCACATTACGTTTCATGATTACCTTTATCAATTGCGTGCATTTGGTTTGGTCAGCCCGGATAGATCATTGGTGTGGGTTCATAACCGTGATCATCATTGGGCCTATCTATCTTCACAAGGGCAGCCGCCTGAAGCTGTCCCAGGGCAATTGATACTACCTTATAATACCGGTCTTTACGAAGTTGCCTGGCATAATACAAGCAGCGGCATTATTGATTCAACTGCAGTGTACCCAGCTACTAATCAGGGCTTGGCGCTACCTATAGCTTCACTTTCCACTGACCTGGCCTTGAAAGCATCTATGATATCCAACCTGGAAGTACCTTATAGAAGAGACCGGCAGCTACTTGTATATCCCAATCCCTCAGACAGAAGTGTAACATTTACACTTATGCTTGACAAGCCCGATAAAATAGTCATGGAAATCTTTGATATTACAGGCCGAAATATCTACAATCAAACTTTTATGGCAACCGGCAAAGGCATGACCAAGTTCGACTGGAAAGGGGTTGACATGTCGGATGTGCCGGTAAGCAGGGGCCTGTACTTCTACAGAATACGAACTGCATCTACTACCTATTCTGGTAAGCTTTTAAGAAATTGACCGACTAAGGCTGGTCCTTACCACTCTTTAAAAGCCTACCTATAGATCTCATTGTTTTAATTAAGATATTTTAATCAGGGCTTTCTTCTTTTTTTCCATACCTTTGCAAATAAGCGTAAATAAATTGTTAATCTATTAACAATCAGATCAAAACAAGCTAAAAAATACAACTCATATGACAAAAGTTTTTGATTTAGACATGATTAAAGCTGTGTATGGCCGCATGCCAAAGTTGGTGGATAATGCACGACAGGTGTTGGGAAGGCCATTGACACTTACTGAGAAAATTCTATATAGTCATCTAAGTGATTCGCTGCCGGATCGAGCATTTGAACGTGGTAATTCTTACGTTGATTTCAATCCTGACCGTGTGGCCATGCAGGATGCTACGGCTCAAATGGCCTTGCTTCAGTTTATGCAGGCAGGAAAACCAAAGGTTGCTGTTCCCAGCACGGTGCATTGTGATCACTTGATCCTGGCCAAAACAGGAGCTGTTGAAGATTTGAAAAACTCTAAAGATCAGAATAAGGAAGTATTTGATTTTCTTGCATCTGTATCTAATAAATATGGAATAGGATTTTGGAAACCCGGTGCAGGGATTATACACCAGGTTGTGCTTGAAAATTATGCATTTCCGGGTGGAATGATGATCGGTACGGATTCGCATACGGTCAATGCTGGTGGGCTGGGAATGGTAGCCATCGGTGTAGGTGGTGCTGATGCAGTTGATGTTATGGCAGGGATGCCATGGGAGTTGAAGTTTCCGAAATTGATCGGAGTGAAACTCACAGGTAAACTCAGTGGATGGACTTCGGCCAAGGATGTAATTCTAAAGGTAGCCGGAATTCTTACTGTTAAAGGGGGTACAGGCTATATTCTGGAGTATTTTGGAGAAGGTGCCGACTCCATTTCATGCACAGGGAAAGGAACGATTTGTAATATGGGTGCTGAGATAGGTGCAACCACTTCACTTTTTGGCTATGACTCTAAAATGGCCGAATACCTTCGAGGGACAAGTAGGGCAGAAGTAGCTATGGCAGCAGACGCAATCAAACCCTTCCTTACTGCAGATCCTGAAGCATACACCCATCCTGAAAAATATTTCGATCAGGTGATAGAGATCAACTTATCAGAGCTTGAACCGCATATAAACGGGCCATTTACACCTGATCTGGCAACTCCTGTATCAAAGTTTGCAAGTGTTGTAAAAGAAAACGGCTGGCCGGAGAAACTTGAAGTTGGCTTGATTGGATCATGCACCAATTCATCTTATGAAGACATATCACGTGCTGCATCAGTTGCACGGCAAGCCTCCGACAAAAACCTGAAAGCCAAGTCAGAATATACGGTCACCCCCGGATCCGAAATGGTACGCTATACAGTGGAAAGAGATGGATTCCTGAAGATTTTTGAAGATATGGGAGGCGTAGTTTTGGCCAACGCTTGTGGCCCCTGCATCGGACAGTGGGCACGCCACAATGCCGACAAGCAAGAGAAGAATTCAATCATGACTTCCTTTAATCGCAACTTTGCAAAACGCAATGACGGAAATCCAAATACTCACGGCTTCGTAGCTTCACCTGAAATCGTAACGGCATTTGCCATTGCCGGCACCCTGAACTTCAATCCGATGACAGATCACCTGACCAATGAACAAGGTGAAAAAGTGAAATTGGATGAGCCACAGGGAGTTGAATTTCCCCCACAGGGATTTGCGGTGGAAGATGCTGGCTACCAGGAGCCGGCTGTTGATGGAGCAGGGGTGGAAGTTAAGGTGGATCCGGTATCAAACAGATTGCAGCTTCTAGAGCCCTTTAAACCATGGGATGGCAGCGACATGAAAGGTATGTACCTGCTTATAAAAGCCAAGGGCAAATGCACCACAGACCATATTTCCATGGCTGGTCCATGGCTTCGCTACCGGGGTCACCTTGAAAATATTTCACAAAACCTGCTCATTGGAGCTGTAAACTACTTTGGAGAAAAAACCAATGCAGTTAAAAACCAAATTACAGCACAAGTCGATACAGTGCCTGATGCTGCTAAAGTATATCGCGATTCAGGATATGGTTCTGTTGTGGTCGGTGACGAGAACTATGGAGAGGGATCCTCACGTGAGCATGCAGCAATGGAACCACGTTTTATGGGTGTTAAAGCCGTATTGGTGAAATCATTTGCACGTATCCACGAAACCAATCTTAAGAAACAGGGAATGCTTGCACTTACTTTTGCCAATAAGGATGATTATAACAAGATTCTTGAGGATGATCGCATTGACATTCTTGGACTGAAACACTTTGCCCCAGGTATGCCACTTATAGTCAGATTGAACCACTCCAATGGCAGTGTGGATGAGTTTGAGGTGAATCATACCTATAACGAAAACCAGATCAAGTGGTTCAAAGCAGGTAGCGCGTTGAATCTAATTAAACAATTGGAAAACTAGATTCAGTCTTCGTTGTTTTAGTTATTGAAATTCAAGGGAGGGCTTACCATCATTTTTGGCAGTCAGGTGTAAATCTTTATTGCCATTGAAGAGTCTGCAACCGTTTTCATAAAATTTTACCGAAAGGCCGGGTTACCTAATTTGCTGAGCTAATGTAAATAAGATCTATAATATATTAATGCTGGTATTCTGGCAAATTGTAGCATATCTTAAAATACGCTACATTTGTAAATTGCAATAAAAGCGTCATCCAAATTATGTAAATGTTTAATAATGAGTTATATATCATTTGATAAAAAACAGCTTGTCAACCTCGAATTTGCCTTGAATCGAGAACTGGTACGATCGAACCGTTCAGGTGGCTATGCAAGTACCACAATTGCCGGTTGTTCTACCAGAAAGTACCATGGGCTATTGGTTGTGCCTCAACCCTGGCTTGACAGTGATAATCATGTGTTACTTTCAAATATTGACGAAACGATCATACAACATAAAGAAGCTTTTAACCTTGGCGTAAGGATGTATCCCAACGGAGTATACGAGCCTAAAGGACACAAATATCTACTAAGTTTCACTGCGGAGCCAATCCCAAGATTGGTTTATCGTGTTGGAGGGGTCAGATTGAGCAAGGAAATGTTGTTTGCCACCAATGAATCACGCTTGCTAATTAAATATACGCTTGAAGATGCACATTCAAATACGGTAATAAGGTTGAAACCATTCCTTGCTTTCAGAAATGTACATCAACTGTCCAAAGCCAATTATAACCTGAATAATAAATTTGAACCTGCTGATAAAGGTGCAAGCTGGCAGCTTTACGCAGGATACTCACGTCTGTTTATGCAGCTATCCAAAAAGGCAGAATATACTCACATTCCCGATTGGTATTATGATGTGACTTATATCAGAGAGCGTGAAAGGGGATTCGACTGCCACGAGGATCTGTTTGTCCCCGGTTATTTTGAATTTCCAATAAAGAAAGGTGAGAGTGTAATCGTATCGATTGGTCTCGAGGAAAAAAGCCCGACGGGTTTCAAGAACCAATTTAATGCTCAGGTCAGTAGGAGGATTCCGCGCGATAACTTTGAACATTGCCTGATCAATTCAGCTGAACAGTTTATCGTGAAGGATAAACGTCGAACAGCAATTATGGCAGGCTTCCCTTGGTTTGGTACATGGAGCCGTGATACTTTTATTGCATTACCAGGTTTGACGCTGTTGCGCGATGATATCACGACATTCAAATCTGTTATTGATACCATGATATCCAGGCTAAAGGGCCCTCTGTTTCCTAATATTGGGCGCAACAATCAATCTGATTTTGCATCAGTTGATGCACCATTATGGTTTTTTTGGACTTTGCAGCACTATAGCAACACGGTTTCCCGAAAAAAAGAGGTCTGGACAAAGTATGGCCGCCATCTGAAGATAATATTGGACGCTTACAGAAATGGAACTGAGTTTAATATCCATATGTTGGATAATGGATTGCTCACAGCCGGAACAAAAGGACTGGCCCTCACCTGGATGGATGTCGTCAGCAATGGCGTGCCTGTGACAGCACGTACTGGCCTTGCTGTGGAAGTCAATGCCTTATGGTACAATGCTATATGCTTTGCAATGGAGCTGGCCGAAGCTTCAGATGATTCAGGATTTGTAAAGAAATGGGAATCAGTTGTTAAGAAAATAAGGACTGCATTTACAGCCATTTTTTGGGATGAAAGGAAAGGATACCTTGCTGATTATGTTGATGGAGAATTCAAGGATTGGTCCGTAAGGCCTAATATGGTGTTTGCAGCTTCGCTGCCTCATAGCATCGTGAGCGAAGATATTCGAGCATCATTGCTTGCAGTCGTGAAATCGGAACTACTTACTCCCCGTGGTTTACGTACACTTGCACCCAAAAATCCCAGATATAAGGGTGTACTCGATGGTAACCAGTATGAAAGGGATCAGGCCTACCACAATGGAACCGTATTTCCTTTTTTGATTGGTCATTATTGTGAAGCTTTGCTTAAAGTTTATGGGCAGACAGGGCTGGAGCAGGTTAAAGACATTTTTACCGGTTTTGAAGAAACCATGTTTGAAGCTGGTATTGGCAACATTTCGGAAGTGTATGATGGAGACCCTCCACATACGCCTCGTGGGGGTATTTCACAAGCCTGGAACATAGCTGAACTTTTACGAATAAAGCATATGATTGATCAATCTAAATCAACTAAAGGTAAAAAATAATGAAAGTACTCATGTTTGGCTGGGAGTTTCCCCCACACATCACCGGGGGACTTGGAACTGCTTGTTTTGGCCTTACAAAGGGTTTGGTAAAGCATGATGTTGAAATCATTTTTGTGGTGCCAAAAGCCTATGGCGATGAAAGCCAGGAGGCTGTTAGGTTGGTCAATGCCAGTGAGGTGACAGTAGATCTTGACAAGGACGAAGAAGTCGCATATTGGGATCGTGTTCAATATATGGAAATTGGATCCAATATAATTCCTTATGTGGGTCCCGAAGAGTTTGCGAAACTCACTGAAGAGGAAAAGAAAGCCTCGAAATCATTTAAAAGTAAGGTTTTTTCTCAGAAATATGAGTTTTCTGGTAAATATGGTACCAACCTCATGGAAGAAGTGGCACGTTACGCCCTTGTTGGTTCTGCCATTGCAACCAAACAGAACTTTGATATAATTCATGCGCATGACTGGTTGACCTACTCTGCTGGAATAGCTGCCAAGGAAACAAGTGGCAAACCATTGGTGGTGCATATGCATGCCACTGAATTTGATCGGTCGGGAGAAAACATCAATCAGGATGTGTTTGCTATTGAACAACGTGGAATGCAGGCTGCAGATAAGGTTATTGCGGTTAGCAACCTGACCCGAAAAATAGTGATTGAGCGGTATGGCATCGACCCACGCAAGGTGGTTACAGTACATAATGCGGTTGAGCCCAGCGACAAACCTGAATTGACAGGGGTACACAAACAGGTCAAAGAGAAAGTGGTTACTTTCCTGGGACGTATCACATTCCAGAAAGGACCTGAATACTTCATTGAAGCAGCCCGCAAAGTACTTGAACGTGACCCCAACGTTCGTTTTGTCATGGCTGGCTCAGGCGATATGCTTGATAAAATGGTTGCACGTGTTGCGCAATTACGCATTGGTCACAAATTTCATTTTACAGGCTTTTTGAAAGGCGATGATGTAGATAAGATGTTCTCCATGTCAGATGTTTTTGTGATGCCATCCATCTCTGAACCTTTTGGCATCGTGCCCCTTGAAGCCATGCGGTCAAACGTGCCTGTTGTGATATCAAAACAATCAGGCGTAGCCGAGGTATTGAAACATGCGCTGAAAGTTGACTTCTGGGATATTGATGGTATGGCAGACGCTATTTATGGTTTATGTCACTACAAACCACTATCTAAAACTTTTATCAAATATGGAAAGGATGAGGTGGACAGCCTGAAATGGGAACATTCAGCACGACATGTTAAGCAAGTTTACAAATCTCTTTTCGAATAACCAATTAGATCTAAATATCAACCGGCTATGAAATCAATTTGTTTTTACTTTCAGGTACATCAGCCCTTCAGGTTGCGAACTTATCGCTTTTTCGATATTGGAAAAAACCATCACTATTACGATGAATACTTCAATAGAATGATCATCAGGCGCGTGGCTGAAAAATGCTATATCCCTATGAATAAATTGCTTTTGGAGCAGATCAATACCTATGGGGCAGCCTTTAAAGTGAGCTTTTCATTTTCTGGCCTTGCCCTTGATCAGCTTGAAATGTATGCACCTGACGTGCTCGAAAGCTTTAAGAAACTTGTCCGGACAGGAAATGTTGAAGTTCTTGCCGAGACATACGCTCATTCACTAAGTGCACTTAAGAATAAGGATGAATTTATTAGGCAGGTGAATGACCATAGCGATAAAATTGAACAGGTCTTCGGGATAAGACCAAAGAGCTTTCGCAACACTGAATTGATCTATTCTGATGAAATTGGAGCCACCATAGCCGACATGGGTTACAAGGTGATGTTGACCGAAGGTGCCAAACATATTCTGGGATGGAAAAGCCCAAACTATATGTATGCTAATGCCATCAATCCAAAATTGAAATTATTATTACGTAACTATCGCTTGAGCGATGATATTACGTTTCGTTTTTCGCAACAAAGCTGGCCGGAGTGGCCGGTAACAGCTGATAAATTTGCAAAATGGCTTAACGATGTTCCTGCAAAAGAGGAGGTTGTGAATATATTTATGGATTACGAAACTTTTGGAGAACACCAGTGGGCAGCCACCGGGATTTTTGAGTTTATGAAGGCTTTGCCGGCTGTAATTTTTAAGTCCACCAAATTCAGTTATGCCACACCTGCTGAGCTTGCATCAAAACTACAGCCTGTATCGGCTGTTCATGTTCCCTATCCCATTTCATGGGCTGACGAAGAGCGCGACATCACTGCATGGCTGGGAAATGATTTACAGGACGAAACCTTCGACAAGCTATACGAACTCACGGATGCAGTGCGCAGCTCAAATGATCCGGATCTGCTGCGCGATTGGTACTATTTGCAGTCAAGCGACCATTTTTACTATATGTGCACCAAATGGTTCTCTGATGGTGATGTACACAAGTATTTCAACCATTATCCGTCACCCTACGAAGCATATATCAACTATATGAACGTACTATCCGATTTTATGATCAGGACTGAACAATACAAGGAAAGCACCGCAAAGCAATTCGAAGATATCATTCATAAAAGCAAAGAGCTAGGTAAGGATCTTAGTAGGAAAACTGCAAGCAAGGTGAAACAGGGATTCCAAAAAAGTGTTGATAAAACAAAACCAATGTTCGAAGACATCAAACATATGAGTGATGCAAAGATCAAAAAACTGATCAAAGAGCTAGATGTCGAGTCTCTCGTAATCGCCCTTGGGGATGCAGAGAAGGAGTTGGTTGACAAGGTTTTGCCAAATCTAACCAAAACAGCACGCGACAAATATGAGAAACTGCAGGCCGAGATCAAAAAGGTTAATAAATCCGAGATCAGCAAGGTGAAACGCAGGATAGAAGAAAAACTGAAGGAACTTTTTTAGTGTATATTTCTGATGCGATGTTTAAACTACTACAGGCAGCTTCACGATCTAAGACTGCCTGTTATTCTATTATACTAAAGCTTATAAATTGAAAATGAAGAAACCAGATTATATTTTTGAGACCAGTTGGGAAGTGTGTAATATGATTGGTGGTATCTATACTGTTTTATCCACTAAAGCAGGCACCATCACAAAGGAATGGGGCGACCAATATATTACCATTGGACCCGATGTTTGGAAGGAGACTACTGAAAATCCATATTTCCAGGAAGATCCAAAACTTTTTCCGGAATGGAAACAACATGCTGCATTACAAGGATTTAAAATCAGAATTGGGAGATGGTCAATACCGGGTAAGCCTATTGCTATCCTCATTGACTTTACAACCTTGTTTCCATCTAAGGACGATATTTTTGCCAGGCTTTGGGAAAACTACCAGCTCGATTCCATTCACGGCCAATGGGACTATATTGAACCGGCCATGTTTGGTTATATTGCCGGGCAGGTGATTGAAAACTTTTATGATTTTTACCTGACCGGGCACAGCCATATCATTGCGCACTTTCACGAATGGATGACCGGCACCGGCGTGCTCTATCTGAAGATAAACACTCCTGAGGTTGCAACCGTTTTCACCACACATGCCACTGCAATTGGCCGGGCCATTGCAAGCAATAACCTGCCTTTGTACCGCGACTTTAACAAATACAATGCAGCCGCAATAGCGGGCCGCTTTGATATGGTGGCGAAGCAGTCGCTCGAACGCAATGCTGCCATACATGCAGATGCCTTCACAACGGTGAGTGAAACTACTGCCCGTGAGTGTCTCCACTTTCTTGGCCGTCAGCCTGATGCAATTACAATCAACGGTTTCGATGAATCCTTTGTTCCGGAAGATAAACTGATCAATGGCAATCGAAAAAAAGTTCGTCAACAGATATTAAGTATAGCTTCAACTATGTTTGGCGAACCCATGTCGGACAAGACCACCCTGGTAATTAACAGTGGCCGTTACGAATACCGGAACAAGGGAATCGACTTGTTTATTGAGGCTTTGGGAAAGCTGAACAATAACAAGGATTTAAGTTCAGATATCCTGGCAGTGATCGCTGTGCCTGCACAAATAGCAGGCCCAAACAAAGAACTGCAAGAGCGACTGGCCAATCCGGATGCCGCTGCTACCTTAAGTGAGGTCTATGCTACTCACCGCCTGTTTGATGCCGTAAACGATCCTGTGCTAAAAAGCATTCGGTCCAACCATCTGAATAATCAACCTTCCGATAAAGTCAAGATTATATTTGTGCCAACCTATTTGAACGGCAACGATGGCATATTCAATCTTACCTACTATGATTTCCTATCGGCTTTTGACCTGTCAGTATTTCCCTCATACTATGAGCCTTGGGGCTACACTCCACTTGAGAGTATTGGTTTTGGTATACCTACGATCACAACCACCCTTGCCGGATTTGGACTTTGGGCAATGAATCAGAATGCTGATCCTGATGTCGTCGGAGTAGTTTTTAGAAGTGATGACAACAATGCCGAAGTAATCGATGCCATCACTGATAGGATCATGAAGTCAACAAATGTGACATCTACCTCAAAAAAAGCACTCATGCGTAAATGTAAGGAGCTGGCAGCCAAAGCAACATGGGGCGATTTGATCCAAAATTACTATTCTGCATGGGATACAGCACTGAACAAGTTAAGCGAGCGCGAGGATCAGTTTGATGCGAAACGTTATAATGAAACCTTAAGAAGCTTTAATTACAGAAAGCAGGACCAGCCCACCTGGAAAAAGATTCTGGTGCAACCTGTTTATACCAATGGCTTGAAAAAACTGCATGAGATGGCACAAAACCTATGGTGGACGTGGAACTATGAAGCCACCGAGCTTTTTGAGTCGATAAACCCAACGTTATGGGATAAACTTGAGCATAATCCCATCCCCTTGATGGAGAGCTTGACCAGGCAGCAGATGGATGAACTGGAAGCGGATGAGCAGTTCGTGAAAAAGCTAAATAAAGTTTATAAGGACTTTAAGAATTATATGTCTGGTTCGACGGTGGCTAATAATGGGCTGATCGCCTATTTCAGCATGGAATATGGCTTGCATAAAAGCCTTAAGACCTATTCAGGTGGTCTGGGTGTGCTGGCAGGTGATTATTTGAAACAAGCCAGTGACTCGGCTGCCAATATGGTGGCGGTGGGCCTACTCTATCGTTATGGATATTTTACACAGGAAATCTCTTCTATGGGAGACCAGATCGCACAGTATATCCCACAAAAGTTCACTCACCTTCCGCTTGAGCCTGTACGTGACAAGAATGGCGATTGGGTTACCATCAGTATTGAACTGCCTGGACGTACGCTTATTGCCAAAGCCTGGCGTGTTCATATAGGTCGAATCCCATTGTACCTGTTGGATACAGATATTGATGAAAATACGACAGACGATCGCAGCATCACCTTCCATTTATACGGAGGTGATAACGAAATGCGCTTCAAGCAGGAAATGTTACTTGGTATTGGTGGTATCAGGCTATTTGAGAAAATGGGTATTCAACCAGCCATTTATCATAATAATGAGGGGCATTCAGCCTTTACGGGTCTGGAGCGACTGCGTGTGCTCATCAGCCAGCATGGCATCTCTTTCGATGTGGCCCTTGAGGTCGTACGATCATCTAACCTGTTTACCACCCATACACCCGTTCCTGCCGGGCATGATTCGTTTGATGAAACAATGATGCGAACCTATATGTCACACTATCCTGCACGTTTAAATATAGGTTGGGATGATTTTATGAAGTTGGGTAAATTCAGGGAGGATGATCCCATCGAGAAATTTTCGATGAGTGTACTGGCTGCCAAATTGAGTCAGGAAGTGAATGGTGTAAGCAAGATTCACGGAAAGGTATCGCGAGATATGTTTCTGCCTTTGTATCCGGGATACTTTGCGGATGAGATGCATATTGGGTATGTAACTAATGGAGTGCACTATCCCACCTGGACTGATACCCGCTGGCAACAACTTTACCACAAGCATTTCAGAAAAGGATTTGAAAGCGATCAGTCGAACGTTGAAATTTGGGATGCCATCAGAAAAGTGGATGATAAGGAGATATGGTCAATACGAAAAGAGCTTAAGTCCGAATTGATCTCATACCTCAAAAGGCGTGTTAAGAATGATTTAACCAAACGGCAGGAAAGTCCCAAGCTCATCTTAAAAATTGTTGATAACCTGAATGAGAATGCCTTGATCATAGGTTTTGCCAGACGGTTTGCAACCTACAAAAGGGCACACCTTCTTTTCGCCAACTTGGAGCGATTATCCAAAATTCTGAATAACCAGGATAAACCTGTGCTGCTGCTGTTTGCCGGTAAAGCACATCCGAATGACAAGGCCGGCCAGGATCTGATCAAACGCATCATCGATATTTCGAAAATGCCAGAGTTTATTGGCAAACTTCTGTTCATCGAAAACTATGATATGGAATTGGGTAAACGGCTTACCAGTTGTGTTGATGTTTGGTTGAATACACCTACGCGCCCGCTGGAAGCTTCGGGTACGAGTGGTGAAAAAGCTGTGATGAACGGTGTATTGAATTTCAGTGTGCTTGATGGGTGGTGGGCCGAAGGATACCGTAAAGATGCAGGCTGGGCGATTGAGGAAGCACGCACCTATGCCAATCAACAGCATCAAGATGAATTGGATGCTGAAACGATTTATAGCATGCTCGAAAATGAAATTGTTCCTGACTATTTTGACTACGATGAAAATGGGTTGCCACTTAAATGGATCACATACATCAAGAATAATCTGGCTGAAATTGCACCCCACTTCAATATGAAACGCATGTTGGATGATTATTATGAGCGATTCTATAACAAACTGTTTAATCGGGCGAGAAGCATTCGTAGAGATAATTATGCCTTGGCTTTCCGGTTAAGTGAATGGAAGAATCAGGTTAAGAGTAACTGGGATGCTATTGAGGTTGAAAGTATTAAAGTGCCTGATCCAACGGTAAGGCCGCTTGATTTCGGGGAGAACTTCATCGCAGAAATTACCTTAAATACTAACGGACTGAATGTTGGCGATGTAGGTATTGAGTTGCTTTTTGGCCTCAAGCTGCATGACCGTATTGAGGAGATTATTTATAAGGAGGAGATGAAAATTGTGGCCTCAGGCGAAGCATGGGTACGTTACCGGATCAATGTTCCAATAACCAGGGCAGGTGTATATGACTATACCTTCAGGATTTTCCCTAAGAATGATCTCTTGCCTCACCGTATGGATTTCCCACTTCTGAAATGGATTTAAATATGGAGTTCAAGTAGTATAAAGATCGCGAGAAAACTATGATAAAATCATTTGATTTTACCCACAGTCTGACCCAATATGATCTGTTGCATAGGGGATAATCCTAGTTTTTTATGAAGGGTATCACGGTCTATCATAGCCCGTACCACAGTGCCCAATCCTTCAGACGCACAATAGAGATATGCGTTTTGTGCCATAAAACCACTGTTGGCCCATGGGGTCATCAGGCGGTCTCCATCAATTTCATCCGGATTGCTAAGGCCTAATTTCTCCATATCAGCTACATATATCAGGTTAAGCGGTGCTTGAGCCACAAAATCCTGACTGCCACAATAAGGACGCAGATCTCCAGCTTGATGCAGATCAAGTTGATGCGCTTTTGCATCATAAATATAGGTCGCTTCGGGCAGTACCACAAACAATGTCATTTCCTGCCTGTTGCGTGAGGATGGTGCCGTGCGCCTGCCACTTTCTTGCCTGTTGATGCCCCAGGTTGCCCAGCAAATGTCCGATAACTGCTGCAAGCCAAGTTCATCAGGTAGGAAGTCCCTGTTTGATTGCCTTTCTTGAAGTGCCTGCATCAAAGGCATTCCTCCTGTGATATTTGGTTCGGGCAATTTAATGTTTTGTGCATCAAGGAGTCTTGTTGCTGAGATTGAAAGAAGAATTATGTTGAAAATTAGTTTTGTCTTCATTTGGTTTTGTTTTGAAAAATTGTAATCTACTAAACATGTGAACACTGACTAAGAAACGAATTGTTCTATTGTAAATTAAGAAACTACAATAATATCTATCGAACAGGGATGTTTTTCAGCACTTCTAGAGTAAGATCCCAGAATTTTGTAACAGATTCTATTTCAATACGTTCATCAGGGGAGTGAGCTCCTTTGATTGTAGGGCCAAAAGATATCATATCCATACCGGGATATTTATCACCGATCAGGCCACATTCCAGTCCGGCATGGATGGCTTTCACTTCAGGCTGCTGATTGAATAGTTTTTTATATGCCTTTTCAGTAAGCTTCATTATGGGCGAATCGGGGTTTGGTGCCCATCCGGGATAGCCGTTTGAATGCTCTACCTTAGCCCTGGCCAGTTCAAAACATGATGCCACCATGCGTGTGGCATCAGTAAGAGCAGAACCAACCGAACTCCTTTGGCTGGTCGTTATGATCCAATGATCATCAGATTGTTTAACGGAAGCGAGGTTGGTTGAAGTCTCTACAAAATCGGGTATGCTTTGCGACCAGGCGAGCACCCCATGCGGGCAGGCATAAAGGCTGTAGAGCAGTTTCTGCTGATCTGCCCAGCTTGCAGCAATTCTATCTTCAATTTTACCTTCTCTTAGCGTGATTTCAAGCTTCTTCTCTACGATGCTATATTCTTGTTTGATAAGCTCAGCAAGTTTTTTCGCATCGGTTTCAAAATCTTTTTTATTTATTGCCGGCACAAAGACTTCAGCCTTGGCTTCGCGTGCGATGGCATTTCGTAAATTACCTCCGTCAATATGATGCAATCTTATGCCATGGTCTTTGGCAGCCTGCCATAGGATGCGATTCAATAACTTGTTGGCATTTCCCAAACTACGGTGGATGTCATCACCTGAATGGCCGCCTTTCAATCCACTGATGTTGATGTGGTAAGCTATATAATCATGACCAATTCCTTCTTTCCTAAATGGCAATATGGCTACGGTGTCCCGTCCTCCAGCACATCCGATGAATAATTCACCCTCATCTTCCGAGTCGAGATTTAGCAGGATTTTACCCTTCAAAAAATCTTTCCCCAGGCCGAAAGCTCCTGTCAAACCGGTTTCTTCGTCCACAGTGAAAAGGCACTCCAATGGCCCATGCTGAATATCATTGGCTGCCAGTATCGCCAGTTGGGCAGCCACACCAATGCCATCATCAGCACCAAGGGTGGTGCCTTTGGCTTTGATCCAGCCATCCACCATCTGGGTTTGGATGGGGTCTTTCTCAAAGTCATGCTCAACATCACTGTTTTTTTCGCATACCATATCCAGGTGGCTCTGTAGGATGACAGTTTCGCGGTTTTCATATCCGGCTGTGGCAGGCTTGCGGATCAATATGTTTCCAATTTCATCTCGTAAGGTTTCAAGCTTATGGGTGCGTCCAAAGTTTTCCACATAGGCAATGATTTTTTCTTCTTTTTTTGATGGACGTGGGATATCAAGAATTTCGCGGAAGTAGTGCCATACAGACTGGGGTTCCAATGATTTCAATATGTCATTCATTTTTAGATATGTTTTTATTTTATAATTAAGAGTTTGACATTATTTGCTAATTTCTTAAAAATGTGATATATAAAACAGCATCAGTTTAACTTCAATCTTTTAGCAGTTTAATCTCTAAGAGAGGGTCTTGCGCTTTAAAAACAGCATTACCAGCTACAAGCACATCAGCTCCGGCATTCAGCAATTGCTCTTTATTTTTCATTGTTACGCCGCCGTCCACTTCAATCAATGTATCCAGGTTTTTGTTTAGGATCATTTCCTTTAGGCTGCTAATCTTGCGAAGTGTTTCGGGGATGAAATGCTGGCCTCCAAAACCCGGGTTTACCGACATTAATAAAACAAGGTCAGCCATTTCCAGAATGTTATCCAACAAATGAACCGGGCTGTGCGGGTTGAGCACTATGCCTGCTTTCATACCATGGTCGCTGATGGATTGCAGGCAGCGGTGAAGGTGCGTACAGGCTTCATAATGAACGGATAGGATATCAGCACCAGCTTCTTGAAACTGGCTAATATATCGCTCGGGTTGTATGATCATCAGGTGCACATCCAGGGGCTTCAATGCTTGTTGCCTGATGGCCTTAATCACAGGCATACCAAAAGAGATATTTGGAACGAAAACGCCGTCCATCACATCCAGATGAAACCAATCGGCCTGACTCTCATTGATCAGATCGATCGCTTTACCAAGTTCAAGAAAATCTGCCGAAAGCAGGGAAGGGGCTACGAGGTGTTCCATATTTATTTTTTCGTAAATATAAAAAAAGCGCCGCAATGGGCGCCAATTTTTTATCCTAGATAACTTTTCAATATTTTGCTACGGCTGGTATGCTTCAGTCTTCTGATCGCTTTTTCTTTGATTTGGCGGACCCTTTCGCGAGTGAGGTCAAATTTTTCACCAATTTCCTCCAGGGTCATGGGGTGGCTGCCGTTGAGTCCGAAATAGAGCCTGATCACATCAGCCTCGCGGGGTGTGAGTGTGCTGATAGCCCTGTCAATCTCTTTGCGCAATGACTCATACAATAATTCTGTTTCGGGTGTGATGGCTTCTTCGCTGCGCAGCACATCATACATGGTGTTGTCTTCATCCTGGATAAGTGGAGCATCCATAGAAACATGCCGACCGGCATTTTTCATGGATTCCTTCACCTCGTTTTCTGTCACCTCAAGCAGCTCAGCGATCTCTTCGGCATTAGGCTCACGTTCATACTCTTGTTCGAGTTTGGCATAAGCCTTATTGATTTTATTTATGGATCCGATCTTATTAAGTGGAAGCCTTACGATACGCGATTGTTCGGCCAGGGCTTGCAGAATCGATTGCCTGATCCACCAAACCGCGTATGATATAAACTTAAATCCACGTGTTTCATCAAAACGCTGGGCAGCCTTGATTAGTCCAAGATTGCCTTCATTGATGAGGTCGGGTAAGCTAAGCCCTTGATTCTGGTATTGCTTGGAAACAGAAACTACAAAACGAAGGTTTGCTTTGGTAAGCTTCTCAAGTGCTAACTTATCGCCTTGTTTGATTCGTTGTGCCAACTCCACTTCTTGTTCAGCGGTGATGAGCTCAACTTTTCCAATTTCCTGTAAATACTTATCAAGCGAAGCTGTTTCCCTGTTGGTAACCTGTTTGGTGATTTTAAGTTGCCTCATGAAAAAACAGTATTAAAGGATGAGTTAATGATATTTATACGCTAATTATTTATCATGGTTGCGGTTGGGCTGTTCCGGTTTGGGAATAAGCACTTTACGAGACAATTTCATCTTGCCGGTTTTGGCATCAACACCAATGAGTTTTACTTTTACCTTATCACCAACTTTCAGCACGCTTTCAACAGTTTCAAGCCTTTTCCATTCGATCTCCGAAATATGTAACAATCCGTCTTTACCCGGTAAAACTTCTACAAAAGCACCAAATGGAAGGATGCTTTTCACTGTGCCGAGGTATACCTCGCCAACTTCGGGTACGGCTACAATAGCTCGAATGCGGGCTTTGGCCATCTCAATTGATTCTTTGTTGGCAGATACAATGTCTATCATACCGAAGTTGCCTTCTTCCTGGATTACAATGGTGGTATTTGTTTCGCGTTGCATCTCCTGAATGATTTTGCCGCCCGGGCCAATAATGGCTCCGATGAACTCCTTGTCCACCACCATCTTTTCTATTCGTGGTACATGCTCTTTATAATCTTCACGAGGCTCTGACATGGTTTTCATCATCTCGTTCAATATATGCAGACGTCCTGCTTTGGCCTGTTCAAGAGCTTGCTCAAGCACGTCAAATGATAAGCCGTCAACCTTGATATCCATTTGGCATGCTGTAATTCCATCTTTTGTTCCGGTAACCTTGAAATCCATATCACCCAAATGATCTTCATCACCAAGTATATCGGACAATACAGCGTATTCTCCGGTAGCGGTGTCAGTGATCAATCCCATAGCTATACCGGAAACCGGTTTAATGATCTTTACCCCTGCATCCATCAGCGCTAAGGTGCCACCGCATACTGAAGCCATTGAAGATGATCCGTTTGACTCAAGAATATCCGAAACCACCCTGATGGTGTATGGGTTTTCATCGCCATCAGGGATCATGGGTTTTAGGGCTCTCTCAGCGAGATTTCCATGCCCGACTTCACGGCGGCTCACACCTCTGAATGGTCTCATTTCGCCTGTTGAGAAAGCCGGGAAGTTGTAGTGTAACATAAAATCAGAGGTGCCTTCGATAACTACTCCGTCTATAGTTTGTTCGTCTAATTTGGTACCCAGAGTTGTTGTTACCAAAGCTTGTGTTTCACCTCGTGTGAAAATGGCAGAACCATGTGTTGAAGGCAAATAGTCCACTTCGCACCATATGGGCCTAATTTCATCCAACTTCCGGCCATCAAGACGAATCCGTTTTTTAAGAATGGCATCCCTTACAGCTTTCTTCTCTGTGTCATGAAAGTATTTTTTTACAAGGGTCTCCTTCTCTTCACGCTCCTCTTCCGGGAGGCTCATCAGAAATTCTTCGCGTATGGCTTTAAAGGCCTCGGTGCGTTCATGTTTGTTTGGATTGCCTTGGAGAGCCAGATCAAAGCAGGGTTGATATGCAAATGCATTTACCGCTTCTTCTAATGCTTTATCATTGTTTTCGTGTGAATAATCACGTTTTGGATTAGCGGTAGGAACCATGGCTGCCAGATCAAGCTGAGCCTGGCACTGGATTTTAATAGCATCGTGTGCAATTTTCATTGCCTGGAGCATGTCTTTTTCAGAGACTTCCTTCAGCTCACCTTCTACCATCATGATATTGTCTATAGTAGCTGCCACAATCAGGTCAAGGTCTGCTTCTTCCATGGCGGATATGGAGGGATTGATAACAAACTCACCATTGATCCGTGCGATCCTCACTTCAGAGATAGGTCCGTGGAAAGGGATATCAGATACGGCCAATGCTGATGAAGCTGCAAGGGCAGCAAGGGCATCGGGGGCTACGTCATTTTCACCTGAAATAAGATTGATCAACACTTGCGTTTCGGCATGATAGTCATCAGGGAAAAGCGGCCGAAGGGCGCGGTCAACCAGGCGGCAGATTAGTACCTCGTAATCTGAAGGCCGTCCTTCGCGTTTAAAGAAGCCTCCGGGAAACTTTCCTGTGGCGGCATATTTTTCTTTGTAGTCAACAGATAAAGGCATAAAATCAACATCTTCCCGAGCCTCTTTGGCTGAAACTACAGTTGCCAGCAGCATGGTTTTACCCATCTTAACGACAACAGCGCCATCAGCTTGTTTTGCCAGTCGTCCGGTTTCGATGGTGATTGTCCTGCCATCAGGGAGTTCTATTTGTTTTGTAAGTCCTTGAGGGATCATCTTTTATGGGTGGTTTAAATATTTTATAAAATTAGTGTTTTAAAACGCAAAAAAAGGCAATCAAATAAATTGCCTTTTTTGCGTTTACGTTTTATTAGGTATGAAACTATTTCCTGATTCCTAGTTTCTTGATGATATCACGATATCTGTTAATATCTTTAGCTTTGAGATAATCCAGCAGTTTTCTTCTTTTTCCTACAAGACGCACCAGCGCACGCATCGTTGCAAGATCTTTTTTATTAACCTTTAGGTGTTCGGTCAAATGTTTGATCCTGAATGTGAATAAGGCAATTTGACCTTCAGCCGAGCCGGTATCAGAAGTAGACTGTCCGTACTCTTTAAAAATCTCTGTCTTTTTTTCTGCAGTTAAATACATTGTTATTCGTTTCAATTTTTGAGCCTGCAAAATTAGAAATTTTTGCTGAACTGTACAATTTTTTCTTTTTTAAGTGTCTTTTTTATCAACAGCTTCATGTTCATCTTTAATATCATCTTGTGCATCTGAGGATTGTTCTTCTTCAACCTCTGATATCAGCGCTGTTTTAGCTGCCCTTTTTTGTTGATGTTTATGAATGGCAACCCTGATCCATAGGCTCATATTGAGGCCATTATTATAGAGGCTTTGGACCTTGGTGGATTTTTCCAGCAATGGTATCAGTACTGATGTGAATACAATACTGAACAGAACGACCGAAAAGGTAATGTTCATAATGTATTCACCAAACGGGATTCCTTTTTGCAAGGGTATGGTCGCAAGCACTGCAGCAGCAAGCCCTTTTGGAACCATACCTGCCATAAAGTACAGATCAGTTTTTTCAGTGCTTTTTGGCATGGAGGCTCTTACGATGGGTACACGCACACCGTATAAAATTAGAGTGATTCCAAGTCCAATAAGTATGGACACCCAGTCGTCCAGTTTAATAGAGATTCCAATATAAACAAAGAAGAATGTTTTAAGGAGGAATACAGCTTCACCAAAAAGTATCTTTTCAGTCTCATTGAGTGAGTCAGGTTTCTTGGTGAAATATTTGCTTATTGTGGTTCCTTTTAGCGAATCGATATTTGCCAATCCTATGCCAAATGCCAATGCTGCTATGGCACCACTATAACCGAGCATTTCGCTGATTCCATAAATTATAAAAACGAAAGCTGGGGTGGTGAAGATTGAATTTTTAATGTTTCTGATTCGGTGCAACACAACCGACCAAAAGAATGCACCCAGCAATCCCATTACGGTGGCCAGTACAAAGGAGGCGAAGATCTGCCCTACCATTGTTCCAACCTTGATCGCTCCCAGATCAAAAGCTTCAATAAAAGCCAGTGCGAACACGATACACAGCACATCACTGAATGCAGACTCAAGAATCAGGACTGTCCTGCTTTTGTCACCCATCCTGAGTTGCCTGACGAGTGGAATGACCACCGCAGATGATGTGCCTCCTATTATTGCACCAAGCATAAAGGAGATAAGTGGGGACATGCTGAAAAACACCCATCCCAACAATCCCACGATAATCATTGAGATGAAAAAATTCAGGTTGGTCAGTAAGGTGGTTCCTCTTAAGGAATTTCGCAAGGCTTCGAACCTAAGTTCAGTTCCACCTTCAAACAAAATTGTAACCAGGGTGATGGTGGTAAATACAGGCCCAATCATACCAAAATGGTCAACATTGACGATGTGAAGCAGTGGTCCTATGATTAAACCTATGATGATAAGAAGCAATACATCAGGAATACGCTTTCGGCTGAAGATCTCAGCAAAAACATGTGCCATAAAAACCAAAAGACCTACGGCAACAACGGTAACTGCAATATTCATAAATTTATATGCTGAATAGGCGCAAAGATATACTTTTGTTGAAATGCTTAAGCTATAGCGTAAAAAAAAGGGGAGGATAAATAGAACCATCCTCCCCAAATGTGAATTCGGATTATCGAATCAGCAACTTTCTACTAATCATCGCATCGGCCCTTACAATACGAACCACATAAACTGCTGGTGGCATATTATGTGGTAGACGATAACGGTTTTGTCCGCTTAGCTTCCTTTCTTCTAGCGGTTGGCCCATCAAATTATAGATTTGTACAAGCATAGGCTCTCCGTCTGTGGTTTCAATGATGATTTGATTCCAGGTAGTATAGATATGTACTTCTTCTTCTGTTTGGTCTGAAGGTAACCCAATGATTAGGTCACCCATAAAGGTAACATCGTCGAAACGCCAGGTTCCGAGCGGACTGTAGTTTCTGTCGTCACGAACAGCCCGGTAGGCTTCGTCAGCACCCCATTCTGTATAGGGTTCAGCACCATCAGTAAATGGTTCCGGCGAGAAGATTGATAACATACGGATGCCGAAATTGGCATTGTCATTGGCATCTGCGATATCAGTGAAATCGAAATTATGCTCATAGAAAGTGTCATGAGGTGGTCCATTGAGGTAAATATCATATTCAACCCAGTTGATCCCGTCCAGGGTATATTGAAGGCTGGAATATCGGGAAGCTGTACCCGATCCCCTGTGGAAGAACTGAAGACGGATATTTTCATAACCAGCCGTACTTACCATAAATTCAACCCCAGCTGTACCTGATGCAGTTTCCTGCTCAGGATAATTGGATGTATTCCATCCCCTGTCGGGATTGCCTGGCACACCGGCAGCCCAACCGGTGGAGGTTTCCCCAACATTGGCAGCCGTTCCTTCTCCTATATTCGGCTCGAGTGTTTCTTCGTTGAAATTCCATTGAGTGATGATATCTGCAGGAACGCCAAAAATCTCGATCATATCACTGATAGCTTCATCCAGGCCTTCGGCAGTAGCCAACAAGCTATAAACTCCTTCAGTATCAAAAACAATATCATCAAACAGGGCAACGCCATTGATTGCCTGTACCTCAAGGGTGCCTGTAACATTTCCGGGGCCACTCTGCTTGCTGAGGGTGATCACACCATCGAAGTTTTGTGCTAAGTTCTCATCCTCATCACGGGCTTCTACTGTGAAGGCCTCTATGGGTGTATTTACCGTACCAGTTTCGGGAACATCCACGAAAGCCAGGTGTGTAGCTACTCCATACACCTCACCGTTCAATGTCACAATCCTGTCAGGTGCTCCTCCACCGCTATGGACGATGGTTTCGCCTTCGTAAAGACCTACAGGCAGATCAGCTTTCATGCGCACATAGATGGTATGAGGTTGATTGTTGATCTGACCATTCGAATAAGCAAAACTCAGAGAGGAGCCAAAACTGTCATCATCATCAGAGATCTCAAAGTTTTCGGGAGCGTCAACACTGATGTCGCCGCTGCCGATCAAATTTTGAGCTGACAAAGAATAGGTTTGCGATTCTGATGGCCCCTCACCTAATGCATAGGCAAATCCACTCAAGCTAGTAGGATTCACACTGATCAATGGATCGTCGGTAGCTTCTTCAAAATCACCTAAGCTTCGTGCAACAAGCTGTATATCAGATTGATACTGGATTATGACGCCAGTGATGTGGGTTTCAACCTCGGGTATGGGTGTACCGATATAATCGACATCACCATACTGAGTGCGGAAAATACCATCTCCTGTTGGGTCGTTAATATCATAACTGGTACTCACTTCAAAGTCGCCGCTTTCATCAAAGGAGGCAAAGAGAACTTTGACCAGCAAAGCCTGGTGATCCTCATCCAGTTCATCCAGAGCAACCACGAAGGGTTCAATTTCATTTCCGCTACTGGTGGCAGGACCCGGATCAAAAACCGGTACAAATTGAAGCATATTTTGAAATGATGATAATGATCCGGTAATACCAGTGATTCCATCATAGATCTCATAGGTTGATGTAATGATCCCAGGAGCATCATCAATCAATACCGCACCGCTTTCATCCTGAATGTATTTCTGATTGCGTGAACTGCTTTGGAAAGTGAGGAAAGCTTCGCCGGTTAGCTGATATACTGGTCCATTAACTTCACCTTCGCGCAGGGTTGCAATATTGGTCACCTCAATAATTTCTGTGAAGGTGTACGCAGCACTTACAACCGGACTATCCAGATAATCTTCCTTTTCCGCATAAGCCCAAATTGTTGTGTCTTCATCCAAATCAAGCGGTTCAGTAAATGGTATCCAGGGCCCTGTTGAGGATTCCAGGCTATAAAATACCGTTGCACCTTCAGTAATGGTAGTTATATTCACTGAAACAGGCTCGTAATAATTGCCTGCCGGTGGATCAAATGTTGGCGGAGCCACCACGAGTGTGCCGTCATCAAAACCAGTCCAGTCCACATTATCTATTGTAACTTGACCGTCATTGTTGTTCGCGTTAATAAATTTGATAACAATGGGTCCCGGTGTATTCACGAAAATATCGCCGGAGTTCTTAACAATTTCCATTTCATCATCACTTGTCACATTACCTACCAACACTTCATTTACATAAATATTGAGGTTCACATTGGTGCTGAAAGCCTGCATATAATCGAAATTCAAAATACCCATACCGCCGTTCAGGGTTCCGGAAAAGACATTTGACTGCGGATCACGATTTCGCCCCAGTGTGATTGCTTTTTCATCAATTTCAATATCGCCGCGACACTGTTCAAAAGTCCAGATCGATCCATCTTGTCCCAGGAAAGTGCCATTTTGATAGGTGCTTCCTGTAATCGCAAGGTTATCAAACGTTTCAAATCCACCACCAACATCAGGATCTATTACAGTGCCATTCAGTGTGACGATGGCATTATTCGCTCCGGGTGAGGTAGCCACAATTTGCTCGTCATTGTATGTTCCTGCAGGCAGTCCTGCTTTTAGCCTTACATAAATAGTGGTATTATCTACAACGCCAGCGACTGGTGTAAGTGTGATTGGATCTTCTGCGACAAAATCATCGCCGGTATCAGTCGATATTTCATAGTTTTGCGGTGGTGTGACTGTAATATCTGAATTCAGGTTGATCCCGTTAATACTGAAGGACTGTTCCTCAGAGGGGCCTTCATCCAGCATATAACTAAATCCACTCAATACTGTTGGGTTCACAACGACCAACGGATCTTCGATAACACTCATTTCAAAATCTTCGAGGCTTCTGGCGATCAATTGCATGGTTGTTTGGTATTGAAGAATGACACCGGTAATATCCTGTGTAAGCACGGGTACTGGTGTTCCAATATAATCAACATCACCATATTGGGTGCGGAAAACGCCCGCTCCATCTGGGTCGGTGATCGGGTAATTGGTGCTTACAACGAAATCACCGGAAGCATTAATAAAATCAACATACAGCACTTTAACCAACATGGCCTGATAATCTTCGTTAAGTTCAGTGAGGCTAACCAGGGTGGGCATGATCTCATTGTTTACACTACTGGCAGGACCGGGGTCTTCTATAGGCAAAAACTGCACCATACCCTGGAAGGTATTCAGTTCGCCGGTGAGCCCGGTCATGCCATCGTAGATATCATATTCAGTTGAAATGATTCCGGCTGCATCATCAATCAGGATTGCTCCGGTTTCGTCCTGGATGTATTTTTGATTGCGTGTGCTGCTTTGGAAGGTAAGCACTGCCTCTCCGACCAATTGGTAAATGGTCCCATCATCGAGTCCTTCTCTTAATTCTGCTATTGTATTCACCTGAATAATTTCGATGAAATTGTAGCTTGCACTGCTTACAGGACTATCCTCATAACCTTCTTTTTCAGCATAGGCCCAAAGTGTCGCATCTTCATCAATGTCAACAGGATCAGTAAATAATGTCCATGGACCTGATGATGACACCTCGCTATAATATACAATTGCATCTTCTGTGGTTGTGGTAATACTTACAGCAATTGGATCGAAATAATCACCTCCGGGTGGGTCAAATACCGGTGGAGCAACAACCAAAGTGCCATCGTCAAACCCTGACCAGTTAATATTGTCAATGACCAGTTGCCTGTTTGAGCTGCCCCCTGTAATGTGTCTTATTTCAATGGTAACATCTCCAGGTACATTAATGTCGGTTACTTCAAATAGATGTATGGTTTCATCGGCTCCACTTTCACCACCAAAGGTGATGGATTGTCCTTTTGAGACGCCATTCACAAAGAGTTCTACCTGACGGTCACCACTGCCTGTGAAAGCTTTTCGCATCTGAACTGAAAAGTCTCCAATACCACCGGATACCGGCTGAGAGATCACATGGCTGTTGTCGCCTGAACGTCTGAGAAGCATTCCATTACCTTCTATCTCGTAGGCCTGTGCCCCTGTAACATGGGTGTAGTACCAAGTAATATCATTTTCACCAACAAAATCTCCGTCAATGTATGATGTTCCAGTGTAGGTGAAATTATCAAAAGTTTCCAAGCCTCCACCGGCCGCTTCTTCCGGAGCCACAGCCAGCTCCCAGCTGGTGGCCACGCGAATGCCATCCACTATGATGTTTTGACCGGCATTGTACTGCCTCAGTGCTATGCTGCCCACGTTGGTAAAGCTTGCTGTTTCAGTAAATGAGGCATCTGCCGTTACGGGCTCTTCATTTGGGAACTCGTTGAAAACATAGAGGCTGGATAATTTGGTGGCCATGTCCAGTTTAATCACCACCAGGGTGTTCGTTTCGGGGCTTAAAGGTACCCAGGTTGATGGGGCGCTGCTTCCAATACCCAAACCATCACCTGTGGCATTGACCCAAACGCGTGTAAAGTAGGTTGACCCAATGCTGGCCTGTCCGAGGTGAAGGAAGTAACCGCTGTTGTTGGAGGCGCCGGTGTTAACAATAAAGCTGGCATAGACCTGTCCGGTGGTTTGCTCCTCGTAGGTGATGTGCACATCTTCGCCTGTGTTTATCAGTGCTGCAGCTCCGCCTATGCCTGAGTTGGCATATCCCTCAAAACTAAGGCCATCGGTTACGGCAATGGAATTCGAGCCCGCCCCACTGTGAGCAGTCCAACCATGATCGATCAACAAAGCACCAAGCGGATAATCGAAGTTTTCTGACAGAAGCAATTGATCCTCAATCACAGGATCAATAACCACATAGCTTTGTTCGTCAGAAGTGTCGAAGAGTCCATCTGTATCT
>CALAZZ010000294.1 GCA_937926515.1 uncultured Bacteroidales bacterium
TGGCGCGCCGCTTGCCTTGGTAAAGTAGTTTTCCTCAATGGCAAAGCCGGTGCAGCCAGTCATGTGAATGCCGTAACCGGAGGCGCTTTTGCCTTCGGTGGCGCAGGGGTCCTTTTCTTTTTCGTTATAGCCAATGGAAAACTCAGAATGAAGCACTGCAAAATTGTTTACCCCCAAATTGCGGATGCCGTAAGCGTTGTTGGTAAAGTGGGCACGGCTTACGAGGTAGGTATTGGTATTCATGGGATCGCCCGTAGCATTTATGCCATAGGTAAATCCGTTGAATGTACTGTTTTGCCAGTCACTGCAGGGTATGGTGCTGCTGTTGCATTTGGCATTCACTTGAAAACCGGCGCTGTAGGCCCCAATGCCCATATTCCATGCCGACACATTGGGCGCATCGGGTGTAAGGTTGAAATTGCAAGCGGTGAATTTCACCCCTTTTACATTGTTGAGGTCAACATGTTTGGAAAATGCATCTTCTACAATGTAGTCAGCATCAACGATAAAGTTACAGTTTGTAAACAAAGCACGGTAGTCCATTTCCTGCCCGGTGGCCGGGTTGTAGTTGCAGTAATGGAGGGCGTGCACGGCTTTTTTGTTGTTTCGGAACACAGTATTGTTGGCAACAACAATGCCACCGGTAGTGGCGTAGTCGCCCGGTTTCCAAAGGCTCACGGCGTCAATGGCGTTTTCGATAAGTGCATTGTTAAGCTCAAGGTAACCTTGTGCCAAATTCCCTTGGGCATCAGGCCATTGGTGTGCTTGACGATTGCCCCACACTTGGATGCCTTGCCATACGGCACCGTTGTATCCGGTTATTAAAGCACCATCTACGATGAGCTTTCCACCGGGTTCAACAACAATTTTTTTGTTGCGCAAAAAAAACAGGTTCTGATTAATAGTTAGAGTAGCGCCAGGCTTCACTATAATATCGCAGGTCGAGATGCTGATATTCAAAACCTGGTTGTTGTATACTTCATGCACACATTCTGCCATTTGTACAGCTGCCAGCGCATCAACCCTCCCGGAGCCGGTTTCATTGTTCTTGTTGGTGTGTCCTTCGATTTGTAATGCCGTTGTCTCAATGATTTCGTCTAATTCGACCGGCAACAGAAAAGGGTTAACTGATAACAACAAGGCCATTACGCCCGAAACTGCTGCTGCAGACATTGAAGTTCCCTGTCCAACTCCATAACCTGCAGGGTTCATCAATGATAGGATTTCTACTCCTGGTGCCACCACGTCAGGGCGTATCAACCCAGTCCATCCCTGGCTGGGATCAATAGGATAATCGTTGTATCCATCTATAGTTTGCCAGGTTACGGGTCCATTACTTGATCTGCTCCACAATTCATCCGTTGCATTGGTTGCGCCTACAGTCACAACTGCTGAAGTGCCGCCCAATACTGTCTGATCCGGATGTCGCCATGGGGGCGGAACATTTCCTGGTACAAAAATCTGATTAGGAGGGTTTTGAGACGCCTCGAAGTTTCCTGCAGCAACTACTGCCAATCTTTCAGTAAGAAGCACGATATCCATGGTTTGTCGCCATAAAGCAATTGTTTCAACATTGGTTGCTTGAATAGGGCTACCTAATGAAAGGTTTAATATATCAGCACCATACTCTATTGCAAATTGCACTCCAGCCATTACAACCGAGTGATTCATTGATATTTCTTGATCTAACACCTTAATTGCCATTATTTTAGCTTTTGGAGCAACTCCCGTAGGATACTCTTCTCCAAAACCACTTCCCAAACCGTTTCCGGCAATTATCCCTGCTACAAGGGTTCCATGATGGAATTCATGGTTGTCCATAGGGTCTAATGAATCAGGGGATCCCGGTATGAAATTGTATCCATGATTTGGAAAATCAGGGTGTTCCCACATATTGCCAATTAAGTCATGATGATTGTAGTTTACACCATGGTCAAGTACTGCCACAACTACATCTTCACCCTTGTATCCTCTATCCCAAGCTTGCGGCACGTTCATTTGTGTAATGTGGTAGGGGATTTCGGGTGTATTGGCCGGTAATGCGGAGCTTACTGGTTCCAATTCACCATAATCATAATCCTCATCAATATGGATAATATACACATCCTGTCGTTGTGC
>CALAZZ010000295.1 GCA_937926515.1 uncultured Bacteroidales bacterium
AACAAGATTACACCGAATAATAGGCTTATGAGTGCATTTGTCAACAACATATTTTTATTAGATAATTCACTGCCCAGGTTGACGAGGATGACCAGGAGCAATATTCCGCTTAATATAGCCCATATACCCATCATCATTACAAAAAAAGTGATCGTTTGCCCTGTATAGATCAAGATGAGACTACCCAATACGATGGTAATAATAGATTGGGTAAGCAATACGGCAAAGGGACTTTTGTTATTAATCCGATAAATGGCTGTCAGCAGCATGATCACACCAAAAAGCAACAGGGCAATGCCTGTATATTTTGCTACGACCAGGAGCGTGTCAGCCGGAACAAACAAAGCAAATACGGCATACAGTATAGCCAATAGTCCATTAAGTGTGAACATCCACCAGTTTCGTGTAATTTGTACCCTCATTCTATAAGTTTTTAATTTGTTAATAGCCCGGTTTAAAATTAATATGAACTTTGAATATCTAATTTATTGATCCAATAAAGCTTTGCCTCAGTGCGAAGTTAGCTTAAATTATACCCATTTGTCAATAAATACTTTTGCGATTAGAAAAATGCCAAAACCGATCAGACATACTCCGACAATCTGGTTCATTCTACGGATAAATATTGGCGTAACAAAACGTTTGATATTGTATGCGGCATAGGCTTTTATGATATCACTGATAATGACCATCAATAATGTACCCCCAAAAAAGTAGGTTAATTCCTTTTCCTGGCCACCCAGGCGGGCAGAAATACCCACCACCACACCGATCCAGAAGATCCATACGAAGGGGTTTACGATGTTTGTAAAGAATCCTTTGGCAACATAAACAAACCAGGGTGGGCCGCTTACCTGTATGGGCAGGTCTTCGGCAGAGGGAGGCTTGGTAACCACTTTCCTGCTATAGGTTACCAGCCCGAAAACGATTAGTACCAGCCCGCTGGCAATACCAAACCAAAAATAATTGCTTGGTTCGGTGATGATTTGTACCGACCCCATGAGGCAGATAACAACCATAAAAAGATCATTCAGGAAAATGCCAATGGCTAACCATACAGCTGAAACGAACCCCCGGTGTATGCTGGTTTGAACCAACATAAAAAACGCCGGCCCGAAGCCAAAAAACAGCGCCAGTGTCAGGCCCAGCAACGCCCCTTCTGCAAACAGTGTTAACATAATGTTTTAGAGCTACATACGAATACATTAATACTAAATCACGGCACAGATTTTAAGGCCTGCTAACTGTTTCTTTCAGCCAGGCTTCCCAATCATCAAACCGCTGACCTTTGATCACTCTTGGAAATTTGTTTGCACTGCCTTCCTTGCCCAGTTTTTTCATATAATCATAAAAGGTTTTCACCGGCAGGATTTCAACAAAAACGTCGCGAATGGCCTCCATGCGTTCAACCATATAATCATCATTCAGCTGACTAAGGTATTCATCAATTTTAGCAGCTGCGACATTTGGCTCAATTCGATCATCAGTGCCAAGATACCATTTATGTGCAAATAGCGATCCATGACGGATCCCGGTAACGGTAAATTCGGGAACTTCAATATTGAACTCTTCCTGGAGCATTTCGATGGCCCGGTTCATATTTTCCTGCGAAAGGTGTTCGCCACACAAGCTAAGGAAATGTTTGGTCCTTCCTGTGATTACAATTTCGCATCGCCCAGTATTCGTAAACTTGATCGTATCCCCGATCAGGTAGCGCCATGCACCGGCATTGGTTGATAACAGCAAGGCATATTCCTTGTTTGGTTGTACCTCTGTAAGGGTAAGTGTTTGAGGGTTTTCCTGTAGATTGCCATCCTCATCAAAATTGGTTTCGTTGAATAGCACAAACTCATAATAAATCCCATTATCGATGATTAATTGCATCGTTTTGGTTTCAAAACCACTTTGGTAGGCGATATATCCTTCAGAGGCAAGGTAACTTTCAGAAAACAACATGGGCTTGCCAAATAGTTTTTCAAAACTTTTCACGTATGGCGCAAACGATACCCCGCTATGAACATAAACGGTCAGGTTTGGCCAAATATCATGTATGGTTTCTACTTTGTAGGTCTTAATAATCCTTTCCATCAGGATCTGAACCCAGGCCGGAACACCGACGATGACACCAATGTCCCAACTTGGTGCCTTCTTTACCATATCTTTTAGTTTGGTTTCCCAATCGGGTGCTTTCGAAATGCGCTTGCCCGGTTTATAAAAATGCTGAAACCAGAAAGGGATATTACCTGTGGTGATTCCTGACAAATCACCCGCATAATAGGTTCCGTTGTATTGCAAATGTGTTGAGCCTCCAATCATAAGAATTCCTTTTTCGTAGAATTGTACAGGAAACTTATACTTTGATGCAGATACCAGCTGGCGGATGCTTGCCCTTTTGATCGATGCCAGCATATCGGAAGTGACGGGAATATGTTTGCTTGATGATTCGGATGTTCCTGAACTGAGGGCAAAATACTTGACCCGTCCCGGCCAGCTTACATAAGCCTCGCCATTAAGTGCACGGTACCACCACTGCTTGTACATGCTGTTATAATCAAATACAGGTACCTTGTTCCTGAAAGCATTAACAAGATCAGTGCTTTCGAGGATTTGGATGAAGTTGTAATGCTCGCCAAAAGCGGTAAACTGAGCCCTGCGAAGCAGTTTTTCAAGCTGTTTCTTTTGGGCTGTTTTCGGATTAAAGCGCTTTTTTTTGAGCTCCACAGGCATATTGCGAAGCTCATAGGCTTTTTTTATCAGGGTACCTAAAATGGGCATAGCGTGAGGGTTTCTGGCATAATGCAAATTTATGAAAATTGGAAAACGAAAAGTACCTTAAAAGCTGATTGATTTAATGTACAGATAATCGAGCCTGCTTCCTGCTTTTCCGGAATGAAATGACAATAAAGTTGCACAGTACTGACCTGCTGATACCTATCAACCCTGACACTACTTTTTGGGTGTCTCAAGCAAATCCTGGCAAAGTAGTGCCTCGTCGTGCCTCCTCGGCAAACATTCCGCCCTCCTTCGTCGGGCGGATGCCTTTGCCGGATTTACAGGTATTTTCCAATTCCCTCCTCTGCGGCACCGCATTTGCTGTGGCCATCCCGCCAGGTGAAATACCGTTTTGTTTTAGAAACATGAGTCTATCCATTGAACTATTCAGATTAATTACGAATCGCTTCACACTCATGTTAAATGTTAAGGATTTGCAAGTCCCTAAAAGGATTGAGCAGCACTCCTTTTAGGGGCGAAGCAATCCTGTAGATTAACCTTCTGCGTGTTTAAAGGATTCCTATAATCCAGAAAGGTTCATTTTAGGTCTTGCTGTTTTGGCAATAGGACGATCTGCCGGCTGGCGCGAAGTACAGGCAAATCTGCCTTACCCGGGGATAAACACACACAATCCAAATTGAAAATGAAACACATTACAATATTAAGTGCTGATAGTGTACTAGAAATCCCTGCAATTGATCGTCTTATTAAGGTTTAGCTTTTTATGGTTGGTGTGAATTTGATTAGGTTGAACCATATATGCCTGCACAGTACAATCAAAAAAAGCTACTTTTACCCATCAAAAGTATAAGTAACCATGTCGGACGATAAACCCAAACTCTTCCTGCTGGATGCCATGGCATTAATATACAGGGCTTATTTTGCGCTCAATAAAAACCCACGCATCAACTCCAGGGGACTGAACACATCTGCTATTCTTGGATTTGCCAACACCTTGTATGAAGTTTTAAAAACTGAAAAGCCAACGCACATCGGGATTGCTTTCGATACCATTGCACCCACACAGCGGCATATCGACTTTGTAGATTACAAGGCAAACCGTGAAAAAATGCCGGAAGACATTGAAAAATCATTGCCCTACATCATTGAACTGATCAAGGGATTTAACATCCCGCTGCTCATGGTTGATGGCTATGAGGCTGATGATGTGATTGGTACGCTTGCCAAGGAGGCTGAAAAAAAGGGGTTTATCACCTATATGATGACCCCTGATAAAGATTTCGGGCAATTGGTTTCGCCTAATATTTTTATGTATAAGCCTGCCCGTGGTGGCGAAAAACCTGTGATCATGGGTGTAAATGAGGTTTGTGAACGCTATGGGATCAGTAAGCCGGAGCAACTGATCGACATACTCGGACTTTGGGGCGACACTTCGGACAACATTCCGGGCGTGCCGGGAATAGGTGAAAAAACGGCAAGCAAACTTATTGCTGAATTTGGATCCGTTGAGGAGCTGCTCAAGAATACCGATAAGCTGAAAGGTAAACAGAAGGAAAACCTCGAGCAATATGCTGATCAGGCCCTGCAGTCGAAACAGCTTGCTACCATAATTACTGAAGTACCTATTCCGTTTGAACCCGACCGGCTGATCATGGAAACGCCAGATCTTGAAAAATTGAAGCAATTATTCGATGAGCTGGAGTTCCGCAATTTTGCACGACGTTTATTTGGAGATGCCTTGCAGCAATCAGAAGAATCAAATGCCACCGGGCAGGCTGACCTGTTCAGCAGCCTGGAAACAGATGAGGTGGAAGCTGCGATGCAAACAGAAACTAAAACGATCGAAACCACAACACATCAATACCACCTGGTCGAAAGCAACTCCCAAATCAATGAGTTGGCCGATTTGCTTTCCAGGCAAAAAAGTTTTTGTTTTGATACCGAAACAACTGCCGTTGATGCACATACAGCTGAGCTTGTTGGTATTGCCTTTGCCATCAAACCTCATGAAGCCTGGTATGTGCCTTTGCCTGAAAACTATCACGATTGCCTGCAACTCATCAACCGGTTTAAGGATGTGCTTGAAAATGAGCAGATCGAAAAAACAGGTCAGAACCTTAAATATGATATTTCTGTTTTACGCTGGTATGATATCACGGTGAAAGGCCCTCTTTTTGACACCATGATCGCTCACTACCTGATCGAGCCTGACCAGCGCCACAATATGGATTACCTGGCCCGGACTTATCTTAATTACCAAACGGTTTCTATTGAATCCCTGATTGGAAAAAAGGGGAGGTCACAGGGAAGTATGCGCGATGTACCCCTTAAGGATATTAAGGAATATGCCGGCGAAGATGCTGATATCACACTGCAATTACGGTATGTTTTTGAACCCTTGTTGGAGAAACATGGTTTGAGCAAATTATTCCACAAAACCGAAATGCCATTGGTACGCGTTTTGGCTTCGATGGAAGCTGAGGGCGTACGCATCGATGCCGGCACACTTTCAGAGATCAGTGAGCTGTTGAGCGCCGAAATTGAACAGATCGAACATAAGATTTACGAAACGGCCGAAACCAGGTTTAACATCGCATCTCCGAAACAGCTGGGCGAAATATTGTTCGAACGAATGGGATTAAAATCAAGTGCAAAAAAAACCAAAAGCGGACAATATTCCACCTCTGAAGATGTGCTGCGTAAGCTGGCACATGAGCATCCTGTAATTAAACTTATTTTAGATTACCGATCCCTCACAAAACTTAAAACAACCTATGTTGATGCCTTGCCCGGCCTGGTCAGCGAGCGCGACAACCGCATACACACAAGCTATAATCAAGCGGTAGCTGCTACCGGCAGGCTCAGTTCGAACAATCCCAATTTGCAGAACATACCTATTCGCACAGAAAGAGGCCGCGAAATAAGAAAAGCCTTTGTGCCGCGTAATGATGATTATATCCTACTCGCAGCAGACTACTCACAAATAGAATTGCGCATCATAGCCCACCTCAGTGGTGATGAAGGCATGATCGCCGCATTCAACAAAGGCTACGACATACACACAGCCACTGCTGCAAAGGTTTATGGCGTTGAACTGGATGCCGTGGACCGCGATATGCGCAGCAAGGCTAAGATGGTGAATTTTGGTATAATCTATGGCATCTCTGCTTTTGGCTTGTCCGAAAGGCTGGGGATACCGCGGGGTGAAGCCGGCGACATCATCAAAAGTTATTTTAAGGAATATCCGGGCATAAGGGCGTATATGGATAAGCAGATCGCATTTGCGCGCAAGCACGGATATGTTGAAACCATGCTGGGCCGACGAAGGCTGCTTAGGGATATCAATTCGTCAAACAGCGTTGTTCGTGGATTTGCCGAACGCAATGCCATTAATGCGCCTATACAGGGCTCTTCGGCAGATATGATCAAGGTTGCGATGATCCGCATTCATGAAGAAATGGAAAAGCAGAAAATGCAATCAAGAATGATACTGCAGGTGCATGATGAGCTGGTTTTTGATGCACATATTGATGAAACAGAAGTGCTAAAACCATGGGTTGAAAAACATATGAAAGAAGCATTGTCACTTAGTGTACCGGTGGTTGTTGAAATGAACACGGGCAGCAATTGGTTGGAAGCGCATTAAGAAAACCCAACAGGCTTTTTAACAGCTTCATTGTGTTTGTCAACATTTTAAACATATTAGGTCCGGCGAATAAATTCGTCCAGCAGCCCCCTTCCGGCGCCGAAAACACAACACCCGGCACTGCTGCTTTGATGCGCCT
>CALAZZ010000296.1 GCA_937926515.1 uncultured Bacteroidales bacterium
CCACCAACCACTTCTCCCCATCCCAAACCCTCACCAAATACAAGCCCCTGGGCAAGTGCGCCACATCAATTTTATGAAATTTGCCGGTGGGCTGTGCCTTGTAAAGCAAACGGCCCGTGGGGCTATACAGCTCAATATACATGGCGGTAAGCGGTATGTTATCGGGCAGTTGCAGCCAGGTTTCGCTGGTGGCGGGGTTGGGGTAAAGCTGCAATTGCATCAGGCGTTCCTCCCGCAGCCCCACCGTGGTATCCTGTATTTCAACGATCCAAATATCGGTTTGACCTTTGAGGTTACAATCCACATCCATACCCCAGGTGCGGGTGGTGGCGCCCAATAGGAAATGGTGGTCAGAGAAAATATATACATCATCCAGTTGGTTGTCTACCTGACTGCCGAGGCATTTGGACCACTCGATTTCTCCGTCTGCTGACAGCTTGTAAAGGATGACTGAAAGCGTACCTGGTAGGGACTGGTTACAAGTAACCGTGCCGTCCCGCGATTTGGTGCTGCCACCCACAAGGTAGCCCCCGTCCTGCATAGACCTGATGAAGCTGGGATGTTCCATGCTTGACCCCCCCAAACAACGGTGCCATTCAATCTCACCACTTTCATCCAGCTTGACTACCCACATGTCCATAGTGTTGCTGTTGCCCGGTATGCCGTGGAAGCAATCCGCATCACCATCTCCCGATGCAGTCCCACCTAAGAATATATAGCCCCCATTTTGGCATTGCATGATATCTACAACTGCCTCAGAATGACTTCCTCCATAACAATTCTGCCATTCCAATTGTCCATCATGATCCAGCTTAAGTACCCAGGCGGTGCCAAATTCACCGGGCAACCCTTCCCGGCATTGCACATCGCCATTTGAAGAACCAGTTCCCCCACCCACAATATAGCCGCCATCAGTTGTAGGCGCAATACCATTTGCCCAGTCAAATCTGCTGCCCCCAAAAGTACGCTCCCATACTATTTCACCTTCCCAGTCTACCTTCAGCACCCACACATCGTACTGCCCGTTGTTGTGGCTGATGTCGCCGTCCACCGAGCCTGTTCTGCCGGTCATCACATATCCGTCTTCATGGGCATAGATCATTTGAGAGGCGGTTTCCTTGTGCGAGCCCCCGTAGCAGCGGGACCATTGTATGTGGCCCAGGCTGTCGGTTTTCACCAGCCACCAGTCGCCATTGGTGCTATGGTTGCAATCCACATCCCCATCGTTGGAGTAGGTTTCACCAAATAGCACAAAGCCACCATCGGGGGATAGGAGCATATTGGCAGCGTAGTCCTGTTCACTGCCCCCATATGTTTTTCCCCAGATGATTTGCCCGCTTTCATCAGCATTAATAAGCCAAAAATCAGTCTTACCATGATTATATGACACATCGCCATCAATTGATGTAGTACTTCCTAATATAACAAAACCATGGCTGCTACTTAGTACTGTTTTTGGCGCTTCATTACTCGATCCGCCATAACACTGCTGAAAAACGATATCAAAATACTGGGCTTCAAGTTGATATGATATGAAAATACTGATCAAAAGTATAATTGATATTTTCATTTTTTCTTTTTTAATTAGCCCCTGCACGCTAAAATGTGCGTGCAGGGGTGGGTTTAACCACATTAATGTACAATGCTTATCCTGCCTGATTTTGCGCCCATTGTTGTTTTCAATGTGTAGTGGTAAAGGCCGGATGCAATGCGTCGGGTATCCCAGATAAATTGCCCTTGTTTATCGCTGAGCTTAGCCTGGTGGACCAACCTGCCGCCGGCTTCCCTGATTTCGAGCGCAGCATTAACGCTGCCCTCAGGGATGGTGTAATCAAAGCTAACCCATGTATTGGCGGGGTTGGGGCGGGCTGCAATATGGGGCTCGTGCAGTTTGTGCACTGGAGGGGCAGTGGCCGGTTTGGTTTTTTCGCCTTCTTCCAGTTCGGCCGGGCAGTCGCAATAGTCGTAACCATACACAAAGGCCAGGATGTTGCGCGCCTGCATGCCGGCCAGGCCGGCGCTTTCGGCTACCAGGCCTTCCAGTTGTGTTTTTTCGCTTTCAGTCAACTGAAAGATGTTGCGGTCCTGGTTGTGCAAGCCGGCTTGCAGTTGCTTCAGTGCCATATAACGGCCATGCTCCGTAAGGGCATCGCCCGTGAGGTTGTAAAGCTGGGGCA
>CALAZZ010000297.1 GCA_937926515.1 uncultured Bacteroidales bacterium
TGATCTCTCTGCTCAAAACCAGTTGCTTGCCATCATGAAACCAATAAACAGGCAAACGGCCCCATCGGTCGTTTAGGATGAGCAGCTCCTGCAGCCCTTGATGCATGATCATCAACACAAATTCACCATCAGCTTGGTTCACCCAGTTTTGGATCTTATCGGTACACCAGGATTCAGCAGTGAAAAAGCCATTGAATGATTCTTCCAGTGAATCCATGCTATGAGAATATACATAACCCTCAAAAAGGACAATACCATGTGCTGAACGGAATTCGAATAGTGGATAGCCCGGATATGAATTGGCTCCTATAGTGTGTTGAATACCCTTGTGATAGGTCCGGAAGCTGTAATCGTTATCAAATTGCAATTGTGCAACTGCATGCGAATATTTTTCATCTTCATGACCAGCTGAAAATATGAGACCAGGCATTTTCGTTTAATTTGATGCAATATAGGCAAACATATCAAAATCTGCTTTAGGCTTAGCACAAAAGATTGTTACATTTGCTTCAATATATGAGCAAATTTTACCACATTATTTTCAGATTTTTGATGACTAACCATTTTGACTAAATGACCCAAAAGCCATTGAATGAAGTGTCTTGTTTACGGTTTGGCTTGCTATGTAATAGTTTAAAGCTTGAACGTTGGCAAGCTGATGCTATCAGGCAACTGATAGAAGGAGGCATGCAAATGGCGGTGGTGGTAACCAATGATATGCCTCAGGCAAAAGAAAGTCTGTTTAAGAAGCTTAGAGCTTATCCATACCGCCAGGTTTTGTTCAGGGTATGGGATAGGTATATATTCAGGCCGAAATCCAAGTCATTGGTGGATATCAGGCAGTTGATCCATACAGCGGAGATCATTCAAATCCGACCGAAAACGAAGGGAATCAGCAATTATTTCAAGGATGAAGATGTGCATAAACTGAAAACCCTGAACCTTGACTTTATTTTGCGCTTTGGTTTCAATATTATACGAGGTGATATCCTGGGAGTAGCCAAATATGGTGCCTGGTCGTTTCATCATGATGATGAAGAGGTGATACGCGGTGGACCACCCGGGTTTTGGGAGGTTTATAAAGGTTCTCATATCAACGCGGTTATATTGCAGCAGCTTACCGATTCACTCGATAAGGGCATTATTCTCAAAAAAGATTACTACCGGAGCATCAAACATTCTTACAGGGCGCATCTGGATCAGATCTATAGTGAAAGCAGCCGGATGCCCATTCAGGTTTGCCGTAAGATTCTTGAAGGCAGAACTCTTTTTACTCCTTCGGCATCCAAAGCGAAGATATACAGGCCACCAAATAATATGCAATTTATTTGGTTTGCTTGTAAGATGATTTACAGAAGAATAAGTTTCCATATCAGGCATTTGTTCTGGCAAGAAGACTGGAACGTGGGCCTTATAAACAGAGAGCTGGAAACAATAATTGATCTGCCCGAACTCTCTAACCAGGAAACGATCTGGTTATCTAAAACAAGGGCATCAGATTATACTGCTGATCCATTTGTGGCAAGTTACCGGGGTGAAGTGATGCTGTTTTACGAATTGTTCAGATATGCCAAAGGCAAGGGCATCATCGCCATGTCAAAGGCCTCGGAGAATTTCCAAAAAGTTCATAAAGTCCTTAGTGGAGATTTTCATTATTCGTTTCCTTTTGTTTTCAAGCATCATGATGAATTATATTGCATTCCGGAGTGTTATGAATCGAACTCTATACGATTATTTCATTGGCATGCACAGGATCAGATATTTCGTTTTGAGAAAGAACTGATCAGCAATGTGTCGGCTGTAGACCCTGTGCTGTTTGAACTCAATGGATTATGGTGGCTCCTTTTCACTAAAAAGCATCTGCCAAGTGTACACCTTTATGCGTATCATGCGAAGAGCATGTTTGGCCCATTCACGGCGCATTATAATAATCCGATAAAATCGGATGTCTCTTCCAGCCGGAACGCCGGATCGATAATTAAATCAGGAGGCAAGGTGATCAGGCCGGCACAGGATTGTGCCAGAGATTATGGTGTTGCAGTGGTATTAAATGAAAT
>CALAZZ010000298.1 GCA_937926515.1 uncultured Bacteroidales bacterium
ATTTCATTTAATACCACTGCAACACCATAATCTCTGGCACAATCCTGTGCCGGCCGGATCACCTTGCCTCCTGATTTAATTATCGCCCCGGCGTTCCGGCTGGAAGAGATATCCGATTTTATCGGATTATTAAAATGCGCCGTGAATGGTCCAAACATGCTCTTCGCATAATACGCATAAAGGTGTACACTTGGCAGATGCTTTTTGGTGAAAAGGAGCCACCATAACCCATTGAGTTCAAACAACACCGGGTCAACAGCCGACACATCGCTGATCAGTTCTTTCTCAAAACGAAATATCTGATCCTGCGCATGCCAATGAAATAACTGTATAGAATTCGATTCATAACACTCCGGAATGCAATATAATTCATCATGATGCTTGAAAACAAAAGGAAACGAATAATGAAAATCTCCACTAAGGACTTTATGAACTTTTTGGAAATTCTCCGAGGCCTTTGACATGGCGATGATGCCCTTGCCTTTGGCATATCTGAACAATTCGTAAAACAGCATCACTTCACCCCGGTAACTTGCCACAAATGGATCAGCAGTATAATCTGATGCCCTTGTTTTAGATAACCAGATCGTTTCCTGGTTAGAGAGTTCGGGCAGATCAATTATTGTTTCCAGCTCTCTGTTTATAAGGCCCACGTTCCAGTCTTCTTGCCAGAACAAATGCCTGATATGGAAACTTATTCTTCTGTAAATCATCTTACAAGCAAACCAAATAAATTGCATATTATTTGGTGGCCTGTATATCTTCGCTTTGGATGCCGAAGGAGTAAAAAGAGTTCTGCCTTCAAGAATCTTACGGCAAACCTGAATGGGCATCCGGCTGCTTTCACTATAGATCTGATCCAGATGCGCCCTGTAAGAATGTTTGATGCTCCGGTAGTAATCTTTTTTGAGAATAATGCCCTTATCGAGTGAATCGGTAAGCTGCTGCAATATAACCGCGTTGATATGAGAACCTTTATAAACCTCCCAAAACCCGGGTGGTCCACCGCGTATCACCTCTTCATCATCATGATGAAACGACCAGGCACCATATTTGGCTACTCCCAGGATATCACCTCGTATAATATTGAAACCAAAGCGCAAAATAAAGTCAAGGTTCAGGGTTTTCAGTTTATGCACATCTTCATCCTTGAAATAATTGCTGATTCCCTTCGTTTTCGGTCGGATTTGAATGATCTCCGCTGTATGGATCAACTGCCTGATATCCACCAATGACTTGGATTTCGGCCTGAATATATACCTATCCCATACCCTGAACAAAACCTGGCGGTATGGATAAGCTCTGAGCTTCTTAAACAGCCTTTCTTTAGCCTCAGGCATATCATTGGTGACCACCACCACCAATTGCATGCCACCTTCAATCAGTTGCCTGATAGCATCAGCTTGCCAACGTTCAAGCTTTAAACTGTTACATAGCAAGCCAAAACGTAAGATAGGCACTTCATTCAATGGCTTTTGGGTCATTTAGTCGAAATGGTTAGTCATCAAAAATCTGAAAATAATGTGGTAAAAGCTGCTCATATATTGAAGCAAATGTAACAATCTTTTGTGCTATGCTTAAAGCAGATTTTGATATGTTTGCCTATATTGCATCAAATTAAACGAAAATGCCTGGTCTCATATTTTCAGCTGGTCATGAAGATGAAAAATATTCGCATGCAGTCGAACAATTGCAATTTGATAACGATTACAGCTTCCGGACGTATCACAAGGGTATTCAACACACTATAGGAGCCAATTCATATCCGGGTTATCCACTATTCGAATTCCGTTCGGCACATGGTATTGTTCTTTTTGAGGGTTGTGTATATTCTCATAGCATGGATTCACTGGAAGAATCATTCAATGGTTTTTTCACTGCTGAATCCTGGTGTACCGATAAGATCCAAAACTGGGTAAACCAAGCTGACGGTGAATTTGTGTTGATGATCTTGCATCAAGGTTTGCAGGAGCTGCTCATCCTAAACGACCGATGGGGCCGATTGCCTGTTTATTGGTTTCATGATGGCAAGCAACTGGTTTTGAGCAGAGAGATCA
>CALAZZ010000299.1 GCA_937926515.1 uncultured Bacteroidales bacterium
TCGGGCGATGGCAGCTTCAACGATAATGCGGTGGTCGATGCCGTGTATACGCCGGGTGCAGGAGATATAGCTGCAGCTGAAGTGGTACTCACCATCACTGCATTCGGTAACGGAAGCTGCGGCACCGTCTCCGACAGCATGACACTCACCATATGGCCGGCAGTGGTGGCTACCGCCGGCGTGGATGCAGCCATCTGCGAAGGGGATGTATATGTGCTCGATGGTGCCTTCGCTGAAAATCATGAGTCCCTGACCTGGTCTTCTTCAGGCGATGGTAGCTTCAGTGATCTGAACGTATTGAACCCCGTCTACACACCGGGTGAAGGGGATATCGCTGCCGGACAGGTCACCCTCACACTTACCGCCTTTGCTATGGGGGTTTGTGAGGATGTCACAGATCATATGGTGCTCACTATAACAGGGGCTCCCACAGCCAGCGCAGGACCGGATGATCAGATCTGTGAAGATCAGGGAAGCTATGCATTGAATGCCTCCGCTTCAGGATATGATCATGTATTGTGGTCTTCATCGGGCGATGGCAGCTTCAACGATAATGCGGTGGTCGATGCCGTGTATACGCCGGGTGCAGGAGATATAGCTGCAGCTGAAGTGGTACTCACCATCACTGCATTCGGTAACGGAAGCTGCGGCACCGTCTCCGACAGCATGACACTCACCATATGGCCGGCAGTGGTGGCTACCGCCGGCGTGGATGCAGCCATCTGCGAAGGGGATGTATATGTGCTCGATGGTGCCTTCGCTGAAAATCATGAGTCCCTGACCTGGTCTTCTTCAGGCGATGGTAGCTTCAGTGATCTGAACGTATTGAACCCCGTCTACACACCGGGTGAAGGGGATATCGCTGCCGGACAGGTCACCCTCACACTTACCGCCTTTGCTATGGGGGTTTGTGAGGATGTCACAGATCATATGGTGCTCACTATAACAGGGGCTCCCACAGCCAGCGCAGGACCGGATGATCAGATCTGTGAAGATCAGGGAAGCTATGCATTGAATGCCTCCGCTTCAGGATATGATCATGTATTGTGGTCTTCATCGGGCGATGGCAGCTTCAACGATAATGCGGTGGTCGATGCCGTGTATACGCCGGGTGCAGGAGATATAGCTGCAGCTGAAGTGGTACTCACCATCACTGCATTCGGTAACGGAAGCTGCGGCACCGTCTCCGACAGCATGACACTCACCATATGGCCGGCAGTGGTGGCTACCGCCGGCGTGGATGCAGCCATCTGCGAAGGGGATGTATATGTGCTCGATGGTGCCTTCGCTGAAAATCATGAGTCCCTGACCTGGTCTTCTTCAGGCGATGGTAGCTTCAGTGATCTGAACGTATTGAACCCCGTCTACACACCGGGTGAAGGGGATATCGCTGCCGGACAGGTCACCCTCACACTTACCGCCTTTGCTATGGGGGTTTGTGAGGATGTCACAGATCATATGGTGCTCACTATAACAGGGGCTCCCACAGCCAGCGCAGGACCGGATGATCAGATCTGTGAAGATCAGGGAAGCTATGCATTGAATGCCTCCGCTTCAGGATATGATCATGTATTGTGGTCTTCATCGGGCGATGGCAGCTTCAACGATAATGCGGTGGTCGATGCCGTGTATACGCCGGGTGCAGGAGATATAGCTGCAGCTGAAGTGGTACTCACCATCACTGCATTCGGTAACGGAAGCTGCGGCACCGTCTCCGACAGCATGACACTCACCATATGGCCGGCAGTGGTGGCTACCGCCGGCGTGGATGCAGCCATCTGCGAAGGGGATGTATATGTGCTCGATGGTGCCTTCGCTGAAAATCATGAGTCCCTGACCTGGTCTTCTTCAGGCGATGGTAGCTTCAGTGATCTGAACGTATTGAACCCCGTCTACACACCGGGTGAAGGGGATATCGCTGCCGGACAGGTCACCCTCACACTTACCGCCTTTGCTATGGGGGTTTGTGAGGATGTCACAGATCATATGGTGCTCACTATAACAGGGGCTCCCACAGCCAGCGCAGGACCGGATGATCAGATCTGTGCCAGTGAAGGAAGCTACCTACTCAATGGCATTGCAGCAGATTATGAGTCAGTGCTTTGGGTCAGTTCAGGAGATGGATACTTTGATTCAGAAGATTCACTCATAACTATCTACACACCAGGCGACAACGATATTATTACCGGCGAAGTGGTGCTCACACTCACTGCTTTTGGTAACAGCAGCTGCGGCACGGTTTCAGACAGCATGACACTTACCATATGGCCATTTGTAGAAGTCTTTGCCGGTGAAGATCAAATCATCCCGGTTGGCACTTCGACCATCATTCATGATGCTACAGCTATTGGTTCAGGAATGCTGACATATAGTTGGGAACCCGCTGAAGCTTTAATAGATCCAACAGCCCTCAATCCAATTACAGTGGATCTGTCAGAGACCACAATATTTACATTAACCGTGATTGATGAATATGGTTGTGTCGGTTCTGATCAAATGACAGTTTATGTTACAGGTGGGGCACTGGTGGCCAGTCCGTTTGCTGATCCGGATGAAATCTGTGAAGGTGAAACTACTCAATTATTCGCCAATGCTTCTGGCGGCTCCGGAGAATATACGTATAGCTGGTCATCCAATCCTGAAGGATTTACTTCAGAAGAAGCCAATCCATGGGTCGATCCTGAAACCACCACCATATACACAGTCATTGTAAATGATGGATTCAATACGGTCAGTGGTTCAGTTGTGGTAACCGTCAATCCATTGCCAATTGTAGATTGCCCGGATAACCTGGCCGTTTGTGCCGATGCCTTCGCATTTGAATTGACGGAAGCTACGCCCCAGGGCGGTATCTATAGCGGAACAGGTGTATATCTTGAAAATGGTGTCTACTTCTTTGATCCGGCTGCAGGAGTTGGAACATACACCATCACCTATATATATAGTGATGAGAATGGATGTAGCAGCAGCTGTGCATTCAGCATCACTGTGAATGATATCCCGGATGTATTTGCAGGTGAAGATCAAACCATACCCAATGGCACAAGCACCATCATAAGCGATGCAGCCGCAGCAGGTAGCGGTGTACTCACATACAGCTGGGCTCCAGCAGAACTGTTGGTTGACGCTACTGTTCTGAATCCATCAACGGTGAACCTGTCTCAGACAACTATCTTCACCCTGACTGTAGTGGATGAAAATGGTTGTTCAGCAAGTGATCATATGACCATCAATGTTTCCGGTGGGGCACTGGCAGTTAGTCCATTTACTGATCCGGATGAGATCTGTGAAGGTGAAACAGCTCAATTATTCGCCAATGCTTCTGGCGGCTCCGGAGAATATACGTATAGCTGGTCATCCAATCCTGAAGGATTTACTTCAGAAGAAGCCAATCCATGGGTCGATCCTGAAACCACCACCATATACACAGTCATTGTAAATGATGGATTCAATACGGTCAGTGGTTCAGTTGTGGTAACCGTCAATCCATTGCCAATTGTAGATTGCCCGGATAACCTGGCCGTTTGTGCCGATGCCTTCGCATTTGAATTGACGGAAGCTACGCCCCAGGGCGGTATCTATAGCGGAACAGGTGTATATCTTGAAAATGGTGTCTACTTCTTTGATCCGGCTGCAGGAGTTGGAACATACACCATCACCTATATATATAGTGATGAGAATGGATGTAGCAGCAGCTGTGCATTCAGCATCACTGTGAATGATATCCCGGATGTATTTGCAGGTGAAGATCAAACCATACCCAATGGCACAAGCACCATCATAAGCGATGCAGCCGCAGCAGGTAGCGGTGTACTCACATACAGCTGGGCTCCAGCAGAACTGTTGGTTGACGCTACTGTTCTGAATCCATCAACGGTGAACCTGTCTCAGACAACTATCTTCACCCTGACTGTAGTGGATGAAAATGGTTGTTCAGCAAGTGATCATATGACCATCAATGTTTCCGGTGGGGCACTGGCAGTTAGTCCATTTACTGATCCGGATGAGATCTGTGAAGGTGAAACAGCTCAATTATTCGCCAATGCTTCCGGCGGTTCAGGAGAATATACATATAGCTGGACCTCAATACCTGAAGGTTTCAACTCAAACGAAGCTAATCCATGGGTTGTTCCTGAATCAACTACCAGGTATGAAGTGACAGTGAGTGATGGATATAATTCAGTTAGCGGCGTAACTACCCTTACTGTGAATCCAAGCCCAACCATTATTACAGTAGCCACTCAACCGGCTATAACAGGCAAACCCAATGGAGTGGCTGAGATCATCGCAACAGGTGGCACTCCTCCATTGCTATATTCACTCACAGGAACAGCACCATGGCAAGAAAGCAATATATTCGACAATCTGGAAACAGGTTATTATACTGCTTACGTAATTGATGCGAAAAACTGCATGGATTCCTTTGAATTCATCATCGGCAACCAAGTACCGGTTCAGATTATTGCTCATGATGATGAAAGCTGTGTCGATGAAATTATTTCCATTCCGGTATTGGCAAACGGATTTAAGGATGTATTAAGCTTCACCCTACATATTGAATTTGACCATAGAATTATCCAATTCAGAGGGTTAGAAAGCACCCACGATGCACTGTCCAATGGTCCATTGGTAGCTGCGGAAACTTTGCAAAATGCAATTCAATTAACATACAGATCATTAGATGGTCCTGTGACCATTCACCAGGATGAATACTTGACAATACTTGAATTTGTGGCACATGATGATGGGACTACACCATTGATTTGGGATGAAACCAATTGTGTGTTTGTGATGGCAGAAGTTGAACAACAACCTGAGATCATTGTTCCCGGCAAGATCGTGGTACATCCCGATCCTGTGGTTGAGATTTCAGGAGAGCGAGAATATTGCGTTGGAGAAACTCTTAGGCTTCGCGCAACCTCCGTTAACGGCGAAGAACTGATTTATCAGTGGCACAGCCCTGATGGAACCATTCATTCAGGTAATGAGCTTGATTTTGATGAGGTTACCACTGCACACAATGGCACCTTCACTTTGATAGCAGCTAACAAAAATGGTTGTGAAACAGTACAGGAATTTGAAATTACTGTTACACTGGCTCCTACAGTCAGTATGTTAGCAGTTGATACCATCTGCAGCAATGATTACTATCAGATCTCAGATGTTTTTGCAACCGGATTTAATAAACTTGAATGGACAACTGACGGTGATGGACGTTTCAGTAATTCAAGCATACTCGAAACTTCATATCAACCCGGCAGGAACGATATCAGGCAGGGACGTGTTACATTAAACCTAACTGCAACCAATGACAACGAAAATTGTGGGTCTGCTACAGGTGAACTTATACTTTACATCATGCCTACACCTGAGATCACTGAGGTCATTGTGACAGAGGCTGATTGTGATCTGGCAACAGGAAGCATCAATATTGTGATGCCCGACATACCGTATCCGGTATGGTTCAGTATAGACAATGGAATGACCTGGCAGGATGATCCTATATTTGACAGCCTGGCACATGGCTCATATTATATTTCAGTAATTGACTATTATGGCTGTGAAACAACTTATGAATTTGATCCTACCGTGGTACCTCAACCAGAAGATTGTGAACGTCTGCAATGGTTCATACCAAACGCATTTACACCAAATGGTGACGGATTGAATGATACCTTCGGCCCTGTATGGATTAACAATGCCATACCTGTTGAGTTCAATATGCAGATATTCAGTAAATGGGGTCAGTTAATATTTGAAACTGATAATCCGCTTGAAGGATGGGATGGAACCTATATGGGTGAGTTGCTACCACGCGATACATATGCATATATCATCCGCCTCACATTCTCGTCAACCAAAGATAAAGATGAGATCCGAGGCACGGCCACTTTGATCAGATAATTATATATTATTTATTATGAAAGGGATATCATTAATTGTTATATTATTATTCGGTATTCTGACCTATGGTCAGGAAAGAATTTTCAAGGCGAATGAAGTCTTTAAATATGTGGTGACGTATGAAACCGAAAATTTAAAATCTTATGACACCATAAGTATTTTCGTAACAGGCAATATGTGGAAGCAAGCACCCAACTCCCAAAAGGAAATTATTATCCGCTATGATCTTGAAAAGATTGATAGGCATCTTTTTAATGATCTCCAAACAATCGGATGGGTGCACACAGATACAACCGGCGCAGTAGAAAACGAAAACACCTGTTGGTTTCATCCTCCAAGACATAATCAATTTATGATGCTCGAGCTGGCCCCTTTCCCCAGAATAGATTATCCTCTTGAAGTAGGTAAAGAATATTCAGGCGTACTTTTTATAGGAGAAGGTTGGGGTGAATTCTCCAATTCCAAAGTATACTGGAATTACGAAGTTAAAATGCGAAACGATAATTGTTGGTACATCTCTGCAGAAGCAATGCCAACGGCTTTCCCTGCCGATGTGAACCGACTTGATCTCACCTTCGATGAAAATGCAGGCTTTACCAGACTGAAATACTCATTTAGCAATGGTACGAATATTGAGATGATACAATTAAAATAAGGTATCACAACAGCGGACCAAATAGTTTGTAAAGAAATGATTATTCCTTTCCGAAATCATTTAACAAGATCATTATTTAAAAGTTGGCTGATCAGGTTGAGATAACAGACTACCACCTCCCCTGTCAGCGTGAAATCAACTAAAGGATTGAAGATCGGAAAGTTTTCTATAAACACCACCAAGGGCTATCAAATCGTCATGCCTGCCACGTTCAACGATCACGCCTTTTTGCAAAACGATGATCTCATCAGCATGCTGTATGGTTGACAATCGGTGAGCAATTACGATGGAGGTGCGGCTGCTCATTAAGCGTGCAAGCGCATCCTGTACCAGTTTTTCCGATTCGGTGTCGAGCGATGAAGTGGCTTCATCCAGGATAAGTATGGGTGGGTTCTTCAGCACAGCCCGGGCGATGCTGATACGTTGCCTTTGGCCACCTGAAAGTTTTGATCCCCTGTCACCAATGGTGGTGAAATAGCCATCATCAAGGTTGGTGATAAATTCATGCGCATTGGCCACCCTGGCAGCCTCTATGACCTGCTCCAACGTAGCTGAGACATTGCCAAAGGCAATATTATTAAATACCGTATCATTGAACAGGATACTTTCCTGTGTTACAATACCCATAAGCCCTCTAAGGTCATCTATTCGATAATCACGTATATCAATGTCATCAATTAAAATGGCACCTGCCGTCACATCATAAAAGCGTGGCAATAAGTCAACCATCGTTGATTTACCACCCCCCGATTCGCCAACCAGTGCAATGATCTTTCCTTTGCCAATGGTCAAATTGATTTTTTTCAGGACTTGCTCACGCTCATATTTGAAAACAACATCTTTGTAAACGATCTCATTTCTAAAATCATTGATGGTAACTGCATTCTTTTTTTCCTCTATAAGCTCTTCAGCATCCAACACTTCAAAAATACGCTCTGCCGAAGCAATGCCCTTTTGAATGCTGTAAAAGCCCTGTGCAAAAGTCTTTGCAGGAGGTATGATCTGCGAAAAGATGGCTATATAGGTTATGAAAACCGCTGCGTCGATGGCAGGCGTTTCGGAAAGTACCATACGGCCGCCAAACCATAATACGATCACAATAACAGTGGCCGAAAGGAATTCACTTAATGGCGAACTCAGATCGCGGCGGCGGTAAATGCTTATCAGCAGCTTGGAATATTGACTGTTTTGTTGCTTGAATTTTTTATCCGAATAAAAGATGGCATTGAATGCTTTAATGATCCTCAATCCTGAAATCGTTTCTTCAATAGTGGTTAGCATTCCCGCAAACCTGGCCTGTCCGATCTTTGATGAACGTCTGAGGCTTTTTCCTATCTGACCAATAAGTAGGCCGGTAACTGGGAGGATGATGATTACAAAAAGGGTCAGCTGAGGGTTCAAGCTCATCATAAATGCAAAATATGCGATAATGGTAACCGGATCGCGCACAATCATCTCAAGATAATTCATGATGGAGTATTCCACTTCCTGCACATCAGTGGTGATGCGGGCAATGATGTCACCTTTTTTGTTTTTATTATAAAAGGAAAGCGGCAGGATCAATATCTTATTATAAATACTGTTTCGTATGTCGCGCATGGCACCAATTCGCACATTGGCCATGAAATACATGGCGAAAAAACGCGACAGGTTCCTCAAAAAGAATCCCAACAGCAGAATAATACAAATCATGATCAATGCTTCCATTTGACCCTGTTCGATAATGACCTTGCTGATGTGATAATCAAGTGTGCTGCGCAAGGATTCAACAGAGAGCGACAATTCAGGTTTCACGGTTACCAGCTCTTCCGTGCTGAAAAGTAAATTGAGAAATGGAATCAGCATGACCAAAGAGAAAAGCGAAAATACGATGGTCAGAAGGTTAAAAAACACATTTAGAGAGGCATAACCCCAATAAGGCCCTATATAGCGCAGAATGCGATAAAATTTCCTCATGCTTCTTCTGTTTTCAGCAAATCGAGACCTGTGTAGTTGTGAGGTGTAATATGGCGGAGTTCGTTTTTTACGGCTTCGGGCAGTTGGAGCTGATCAATGAACCCAGCAATAACGGCAGCATCAATCTTTTTATTGGTTCTGGTCAGTTTCTTTAGCTCCTCGTAAGCGCCTTCGTATTGTTCCCGTCGTAAAATGGTTTGAATAGCTTCAGCCACTACCACAAAATTTTGGTCCAGATCATCATTTATCTTCTTCTCATTCAGCAACAACTTCCCTATCCCCTTTTGTATTGATTTGATGGCAATGAGCATGTGTGCCAGAGGTACTCCCAGGTTGCGTGTAACAGTTGAATCTGTTAGATCACGCTGCAATCGGCTAATTGGAAGCTTGGCGGCAAGATGTGAAATAACAGCATTGGCCAGTCCAAGGTTTCCTTCAGCATTTTCAAAATCTAATGGGTTTACCTTATGTGGCATAGCAGAGGAACCTACTTCGCCTGTTTTGATGGTTTGTTTAAAATAATCCATCGAAATATATTGCCATATATCTCGGCAAAAATCAATCAATATGGTATTGATGCGCTTTAAGTTATCCAAATAGGCTGCCAGATCATCATAATGTTCAATCTGAGTGGTAGTTTTTTGTCGATGCAGGTTCAGCTTCTCCTTCACGAAACTATTTGCAAACTCCTCCCAGTCAATTTCAGGATATGCCACAACATGTGCATTCAAATTGCCCGTTGCTCCACCAAACTTGGCAGTGAAAGGAATATGCATAATCATTTCCATCTGATTTTTCAGGCGCTCAGCAAATACGTACCACTCCTTCCCCAGCTTGGTGGGACTTGCAGGCTGTCCATGGGTTCGGGCAAGCATGCTTATGTCTTTCCACAACATAGCTTTCTGCACAATTTCCACTATCAGGGTCTCCAATGCCGGAAACATGATCAGTTGATGGGCCTCTCGCAATGATAAAGGTATGGCTGTGTTATTAATATCCTGTGAGGTAAGCCCAAAATGCAAAAATTCTTTCCATTTAGCCAGTTCTAGTTGATCAAACCTATGTCTTATGTAGTACTCAACGGCTTTTACATCATGATTCGTTTCAGCTTCAATTGTTTTGACCTGAATAGCATCTTCAAGCTCAAATTCCTCATATAAAGCCCGAAGTTGATCAAAATGTTTCTTGTCAAAGTCATGCAATTGAGGCAATGGTAATTCACACAGCGCAATGAAATACTCAATCTCAACCATCACACGGTAACGGATCAGGGCATATTCTGAAAAAAATTCATCTAGTTCGGAAACCTTGTCGCGGTAACGCCCGTCAACAGGTGATATTGAGGTCAGTACGGATAAGTCCATGCGTTTTGAATTTGATATTCAAAAGTAAGAAATATTGATTCACCACCAATCCTTGTCATCCAATGCAGCTAAGTAAATCATTTTTAATGAATTGTCCTGTAAAGAGATTATTATTTATTGCCATGTTTCAAAGTAAGAAACAGCGAATCAGAAACAATATGATGGATGCTTTTGCTTTTGTATGCCACAAAAAAACCCAGGCCGTCTTCTTCAATATTAGACCGAATATTGGCAGGAGGCCCCGAAAAGAGTGGATTACTGAATCCACCTGATTCAGAGCGTAGCTCATTGAAGAAGTTATAATAATCCCGGGGGATCGCTGACATCATGAACTTTATAGTATCACCGGGTTTTATCTCGTCCCTGCGAAGGAATAGCACACCCATTCCCTTGATTATCTTACCATTAAACAACACATCATCTATAACCATAGCTCGATATGCTGTATCGGTGAAAGATGTGCCGTTAACTTCAATATCAAACTTATAGAAATCCGTTGTAGGTGGATCATAGGCAAACAATTTAACGATCCAGTAATCAAAACGCTCCTGCAGTTCAAGCTCAATATCATCAAGACTGAACGCTGAATGAGGCATTGTAGATTTGGCCGCATAGTAACTGGTTCCTCCTATTTGCTCATTGAGGTTGATCTCCAGTGTATATGTTCGTCCTGGTATGCCATAATAATGCGGTGGGGTCGCATAGATGCCACTCCCATGAGGAGTTTCAACCAGCTTGATTTTTTCATGTCCATCATCAAGGAATACCTCTGCTCCACTCACTACAGGCGGCTCCTGGTTAGAGAAATAAGCAGATGAGGTGGTCAAGCTGATGGTATGGCTGAGGGTATCAGTGGTTATTTGTCCGTCAACAACCAGTTTGGTAAATGAATCATCCAGTTCGATATCGTAGCGTTCGGTACATCCATATACGAAAATCACTAAAATCATTGCCAATGCTTGATATCTCATAATCATTGTGTCCGTTTTAAAACCGAAAGTTATAGGTAAGTGCAGGCAATATTCCAAATAAGTAGGTCATTTCTGCATAGGTTTCATCCGGATTGTTCCGGTCATTAATAAAGTTGATTACCCAGGGATTCTTACGATAATAGGCATTATATACCGAAAGATTCCAATCGCTGTGCCATTTTCTGTCAGCCTTATGCTTTGACTTGTAAGTAAGCGAAAGGTCAAGCCGATGATAGTCAGGCAAGCGATAAGTGTTTCGGTCAGAATAAACAGGAGCAATCGTTGAGCCTATCTGAAAACGACCTGTTGGAAACGTAACTGCAGACCCAGTTGTATAGACCCAGTTGGCTCCCAAACTAAAACGACTGCTGAGGTCATAATTGATCACTATGGAGATATCATGTGGTCTGTCGTACCCTGCCGGATACGCCTTCCCCTTATTTATCTGCTCTATCTCACGGAATGTGCGGGACCAGGTATAACTCAACCAGCCACTCAGACGTCCTTCAACCAGCCTTGCCAAAAACTCTGTACCATATGACCATGCCCGGCCAAAACGCAATTCACCCTCCAGATAGCGATTCAATAGCAGTTCAGCATGGTCCCTGAAGTCTATTGCATTGTGATTCAGCTTGTAAAATCCTTCGATTGAAGTTTCAAGATTCCCACCAAGGAAATTTCTGAAATAACCAACCGAAAACTGGTCTCCTAACTGTGGCTTCACATTTGGACCTGAAGGAAACCAGATATCCAAAGGCGTACCGGCAGTGGAATTCTGGGCAAGGTGAATATATTGCACATTGCGGGTATAGGCAGCCTTAATCGACGATAGTTCGCTCAGTTGGTAGGCAAGTGAGATGCGGGGTTCAATTCCGGCAAATGTGTTGTAGAAATCCCACTTTTTGTAATATGTTGAATCTGTTTTTTCAAAATCCTTGTTGTAATTAAAAACGGTTGATTCACCAATATTGTTGAATAAGCTGAACCGAAGTCCGTAATTCATGATGAACCGATCACCTAACCTTTGTTCATTACTAATATACAGTCCAGTCTGAAGTGCCTGTCCCTGGTCCATTTCGATGGTATTAAATGGCGTATCACTACCTAGTCCCTGTGCTATCCCGGGCTGGAAGCTATGATAGGTAGCCTGAAGTCCAAAGCGAAGTGTATTATGCGCATCAGCATACCAGGTATATTCGTATTTAATGGTGTGGTCGGCCATAGTGGCTGACCAGTCAAATGCGTTGGGTCGGCCTTCAGGCACACCAAGGCTGTAGTTGAACCGGCTATAAATAAGTGAAAGGTTTGAAAATAAATTCCTGCCAAAAATATGGTTCCATCGCATTGTAAAGGTGCTGTTCCCCCATCCAATTCCAAATGCTTCATTTTTAAACACATCTTTCCCAAAATAAGCTGATATGAAAATTCTGTTGCTTGGATCCAGGATATAATTGGCTTTAGCATTTAAATCATAGAAATACAGGGTATTGTCTCTTATCTGTGGGTCATCTGACAAAGCCAAAAAAAGATCAGCATAAGTACGACGACCGGCCAGCATAAAGGAGGATCTATTTGGTTGTATAGGCCCTTCCAATGTCAGCCTGCTAGAAATGGTGCCTATGCCACCCTGTCCTGCAAAATGTTTTACATTGCCGTCATTCATTCGCACATCTACCACTGAGGATAGCCTGCCTCCGTACACAGCAGGAATATCACCTTTATAGAGCTCAACACTTTTCACCGCATCATTGTTGAACACCGAAAAGAAACCCATGAGGTGAGTCGGATTATACACCAATGCCTCATCCAGCATTATCATATTCTGATCCGGGCTCCCTCCCCGCACACTAAAGCCCGAGCCGCCTTCGGTGGTGGCTTGTACACCAGGCAACAGCTGTATGGCTTTGATGAGATCCGTCTCACCCATAAAAGATGGTATTTGTCTGATGGTTTTATTCTCCAGCCGGGCCAGGCTCATTTGAGCCCTTTTGATATGGTCATGCCTAGCCTCACCCGTCACGACAACCTCTGTTAATGATCGTTGAGCTGGCCGAAGTTCAATATATATGCTTGTATCCCGGTCCAATTGAAACTCAATTACACTGTGCTCATACCCAACGTAGGAGTATCTTATTTTGTGCCAACCCCTTTCCAGGCGTAATGAATAGTAACCATAATTGTTCGAAGCTGCTCCTTTACCGCCCGGTTCCACATAAACAGTTGCTCCAATGAGCAGTTCACCGTTGGAAGCATCACTGATAGTTCCACTTATGGTTAAATAGGTTCGATCACCTTGCTGGTCTTCATCAGCAAGAAGCCAACCGAAAGCATACAGTATCAGGGTTACGGCAAAAAGTGCGTTACGTAATGATAAAGCCATAGAAGCTTACAAGCTTATTGATGTATGTTCTAAATAACAATAAAATTCAGCAAATGTTGCATTTGAGTTCAATAATGTCCAATCAGTAAGCAGGTCAAAAGTAAACAATTGTGATCATGATAACTATGGTGCAACGATCATTGCGTTTTCGATAGACGGAATGATGTAACTTACTGATCTTTAATTTGAGGAAAGCACATAAGAATACTTCGATTCCAGCATTTCAGATTGTAAATAGTGCCAAAAGACGATGTTTTTTGACATATGCGGTTTTTAATGGCTGCCACATTGGCTACATTTGCCTTCAGGAATGATTATTGAAGTG
>CALAZZ010000300.1 GCA_937926515.1 uncultured Bacteroidales bacterium
GGGCATCATCTCTACCACACGCAAAGCCTCTTCATCACAGCCCCCTCCTATGCCGCGCAACACATTGGCATTACTTACTGATCCATCGGTTTCTACAATGAAATTTACAAAAACACGACCCTCTATACCCTTTATTTTAGCGAGTTCCGGATAATTGATGTTTTCAACTATGAACTTCATCATAGCTTCGGGACCCCCAGGGAATTTTGGCATCACTTCAACCACATTAAAGATCGTATCGTTTTGCTCTTCAAGCTGTTGGATATCCATATCCAATTCATCACTCTCACTTGATATTGGCTGTATGGGTTCTAACTCCGGCTGTTCGTTGTAGCATGACTGCACCAGAATGGCTACAGCGATAAATGGAAGCAATATGCCTAATTTGATCCAGTTCAAATTGCTGCTTGCATTGGTTTCTTGATTCATTTTCATGATTCGTTTTTTTAAAGGTGAAACATTGAATGGGTTTGTTATTGAAAGGGCCTGCCCAGCCATCGAGCAAGCCAACAGGGTTTGCTGGTAGTCAGTTTTATTGAAATGGCGGAGTGCCAAATTATCAGCCTCGTACTCGTGAAGGGTTCTGGCCTCATACCGCATAAAATACACAGCAGGATGAAACCATAAGAACACCTTAAAAAACTCGAAAAAAATCACATCCAGTGAATGGAGCTTCAAATAGTGGGCCCTTTCATGTATCATAATTTTATCGTAATGTTGATGCCGGTATAGGTCTTCCGGTATAAATACCCAATTAAAAAATGAGAATGGAACGTTATTCGCGGGCAATAAGACCACAATCAGCCCATAGTGCCTAATCCTTTTATGCTTTTGTACAAGCCTTATAATCTGAACGATGCGCCACAAAAGCAACAAAAATAACATACTGCTGATTACGATGTAAATGATGGTGAACAAGTTGCTATGACTTAGCGAGCTGCTAATTCTTGATCCGGTTTCAGTAATGGTTGCCGGTACGTCCAGCACCACCTCCGGCAGTTGTGCAGTAAACAATATGTTTTGGGTCTCTCTAACCAGCCTGAAAGTATTGTATGGTATTAGGGCCAACAGCAATGCTGCCATGCCCGACAACAACAAATACGCCCTGTTGAATACCGGATTTACCTGTTTACGAAAAAAAATCAGGTAAGCTCCGCTAAACAGAAACAGGTAAATCGTAGCCCTTATTAAAAACTGCGTGTAGTGTTCCATGGTTATTGATCCTCCTTTTTGTTAATCTCGGAATCAATGATCTGTTTTATCTCTTCCAACTCCTCCAGACTCATATTTTTTTCACGTGTAAAAAAAGATACCATCTGTTGCATGGAGTTGCTGAAATAGCCACTTAACATTCCTTTGAATAAATGTCGGGTGTAGTCCTGTTTTTTTATCATAGGGTGATACTGATGGGTTTTGCCAAAGGCGATATGCCCAACAAATCCTTTTCTTTCCAGGATACGCACAATGGTTGATACGGTATTATAGGCCGGCTTCGGCTCAGGAAACTGATCAAGAATATCATTTACAAATGCCTTCTCAAGCTGCCAAAGTATTTGCATGATCTGCTCTTCTGCCTTGGTGAGTTCTTTCATGTTAAACTAATTTGATAGTTAATTAACTAAATATTTAGTTAATTATTGTACAATGGTAATATATTTTTTACCAGATGTCAAGCAAAAATGTGAGAAAAAAATGCAATATACTGTATATGTGTATGGTATATTATAAAGATTATTCAGCTGATGGTGCTTGAAGCGATAGGATTGTGGGATTGTGAAATAATAGAAGTGTATTGAAATACGGATTTGAAAGCATGAGGTACTCTCAAATAGTTTTCTGTTATAAATTTAGCAGCTGCAACATGAAATAAGACTACCTTTGAGATCAAAACCGGATTAAAATGAAAAAATGGTATGCATTGCTTTTCGAGGACTATGCCAACCAATACGAAAAGGAATCGTTTGTTCACGGCACCCAGGGTGAAGTTGATTTCATCGAATCGGAAATTGCCCGTGATAGAAGTAAACGAATCCTGGATATTGGCTGCGGAACAGGCCGTCACAGCATTGAGCTTTCAAAAAGAGGATATGAGGTGACCGGAATTGACCTTTCGATGAACATGCTCTCAAAGGCTCGTGCAAATGCAAGGCACGCCGGTGTAAAACCAAGACTAATACAGAAAGATGCCCGGAATTTCAGCTTCAGAAAGAGATTTGATCTCTGTATTATGCTTTGTGAAGGTGCTTTCCCCCTTATGGAAACGGACGAGATGAACTTCAACATTCTAAAAAATGCTTATGCCAGCCTGCTACCCGGAGGAAAGTTAATCTTCACGACCCTGAACGGTTTGTTTCCTCTTTTTCACTCGGTCAAGGATTTCATAAATGAGGCCGGCTCTCTCAGTCAAAGTATTGTAAATAACTTCGACCTCATGTCTTTTCGTGATCTATCAGTGTATGAGGTGGTGAATGATAACGGCAAAAAACTCAGTTTGGATTGCAATGAAAGATATTATGTGCCATCTGAGATCAATTGGCTACTTAAATCGCTTGGTTTTGTCAATATCAGCATTCATGGTTGTAGGTTAGGAGCTTTCAGCAGACATGATGACCTCAGGACGGATGATTATGAGATGCTGGTCATTGCCGAAAAAAACCAGAAGCCTCTTTGATAATAAGGTTTGGTTTGGCTGCATCTTTATTGCTTTTTCACATCCGGCACCTTTCGTAAAATACATTTTCCTACATTTGCCTCTTTCAGCATTTAATTATTTGGGTTTCATTGCTTCAATTTAACCAAATATTTATTTAAAGCGGGAGGTAAATATGATTGCCAATCATCCAAACTCAAAACCTATGTCCGGAACTTCCCAATTGGACCGCATGAGGTGGTACATTTTCTGGATTTTCATTTCACTGTTTGTCATTGCATCAATCTTGACCATTTTGGGCTTGTTTTTTGGCGTGGGTGATTTGAATGAACGACACGAAGATAAGCTGGTGATGGCATTTGTGATTGAGGTGGGAGTAGCAGTAGCAGCTTTGTTTTATAGCTTGTTCGGATTGAAAAAGCCGGAATCTTCCAGCACCCCAGATAAGATCCCGGACCAGGCAAAAGAAGCCCATCTTGAAGAAAATGTGAACATAATTACCAGCAATGATGCCCCACTCGATAAAAATATAGAAATACACCTTGACAAACCTGTTTCCTTAGACTTAACCGAATCATTGGGTTCCTATATTGCCGGAAGTGCATCGGTAAAAGATTTTCATAAGCATTTCGCGCCAGCCATGCTGCAGTATGTTGCACGTGTTGACTTTGGTGAATTTCGTCCAAATGTGGTCATTCAATTCGACCAAAACCCGCTCCCACACCTTAACATGACGCTTGCAGACTATGTAAAGTCGAGTGTGGAAATGATGAAAGGTTTTATGGGGCTTAAGGGTGAACGACAGATCAGGGCATCATTTGATGCTGCCGTGCAGTGGTATTCGTATGATATTCCTTATCCCCTGCCGGATGATCCTGATCACACCATCGCCTTGCAGGCATTTCAGAAATTTGTTGTTTCAGACGATCGCATTGGTATTCTCACAATCACCTATCCCAGCGAGGGCAATGACCCGGAACATTTGCGCTGTTTGCATGAGTTTTTATCGGAGTTTGGGGTAGCTCATAAATAAATTAGGAGCAGCGTAACTTTCATGTAATAACCGACTAATCCGATTGACTTTATAGTTTTAATAAACGAAGGAGCAACATAAGTGTTTGAATTGCGTATTTTTGCACCCATGGAAACAAAACGTCAACAACGGATCTCCAAATTATTACAGAAGGACATGGGCGAAATTTTTCAGCTTGAAATGCGTGGTATTACCTCAGGCACTATGGTCACCGTTACCAAAGTGAACATCACACCCGACCTGTCGCTTGCACGAGTATATATCAGCATTTTTGGTACTGAAAACAAAAATGCTCTGGTCAGTAAGATCAACCGGCACGGAGGCGAAATACGAGGCCACTTAGGCAAAAGAGTGCGCCACCAGTTGCGCCATGTTCCTGAACTCCAATTTTTTGAGGATGATTCACTGGATTATATCGAGAATATTGATAACCTTCTCAATGAAGATTAACGAGCCAGGCAATCAAATCTACTTTCGAGTCACGTCTGTCATTCATGTATCAAAATCAACAGCCTTGTCATGCAATATGATCCCATTAAACACAGCTTAGGTAAAGTCTTTAACCGAAAACCCTGGTTGAGGAAGCTTTTTTACCGGCTACTTGATCTGCTGCTTCTACGAAGTTGGCATATCAATAAAGAATTAAAAAAGTGGGCGGCAACAAACCCGGAGGCACGTCATATCCTCGATGCAGGCTCTGGCTTTGGTCAATATGTTTATCGCATGACGCGTCTAAATCCTGATTGGCAGATCACAGGTCTCGACCTCAAGGATGAGCAAATTGAGGATTGCAATCGTTTTTTTATTGAAATAGGGAACTCCAAGGCCACCTTTAAAATAGCCGACCTCACTGCGCTAACCTATAAGGAGGAGTTTGACATGATTTTATGTGTTGATGTGATGGAACATATTGAGGAGGATGTGAAGGTACTTACCCACTTTCATCATGCATTGAGACCCGGCGGGATGTTACTTATATCTACCCCTTCTGATCAAGGCGGATCGGACGTCCACCATCACAATGAAAAAACTGAAGAGGCAGTAGGCTTTATTGATGAGCATGTACGTGATGGGTATGGAGTTGAAGAATTGGGGAAAAAGTTACAAAAAGCCGGATTTGCAAAAAACGAAATTCGATATCAATATGGCAAACCGGGTAGGATCTCATGGAGGCTTTCTATGAAATATCCCATTCTGCTACTCAATCAATCGAAAATATTCTTCATTTTGTTACCTTTTTATTATTTAATTGTCTTTCCCCTCAGTATGGTTTTAAACATGATGGATGTTAGTGGCAATCACAAAACAGGCACGGGATTGATTGCCAAGGCATGGAAAAAATAAACCACTGATTGTAATTAAAATTTCAATTTTCGATTCATGGTAATTGATCTATTCAGGAACTATCATTCTAAAAACAAAAAGAGATATGATGTCAAACAATAAAACACAAACCATTATTGGAGCCGGTGGTGTCATTGGCAAAGGTCTTGCCACCGAATTGAAAAAGTACAACACATCGATCAGGTTGGTGGGTAGAGCACCTAAGAAAATCAACCCTGATGATGAAATTGTTAAAGCAGACGCTACCGACGAAGCACAACTGATGAAGGCTGTGGAAGGTTCGGATGTGGTATACCTTACATTGGGATTGAATTACAACATCAAAACATGGCAACAGCAATGGCCCATCATCATGAAAAATATCATTGTGGCTTGCAAATACCATGACTCCAGGTTGGTTTTTTTCGATAATGTGTATATGTATGGTCTGGTGAAAGGAATGATGACAGAAGAAACACCTCTGAATCCATGCAGCAGAAAAGGAAAAGTAAGAATGCAAATAGCAGGGATGCTCCTTGATGAAATAAACAGCGGGAAAATAAAAGCCTTGATCGCAAGGTCTGCCGACTTTTACGGCCCGGGGGCAACGAACACATTTGTTCACCCCATGTTATTCAGTAAGCTAAAGAAAGGGAAAAAGGCCAGTTGGCTGGCTAACGATAAGGTAAAGCATTCATTTACATTTACGCCTGATGCAGTAAAGGCCACAGCTCTATTGGGTAATACAGCAGATGCCTACGGGCAAATATGGCACTTGCCTACCCATGCCAATGCGTTAACAGGCAAGGAATTTATTGAAAGAGTTGCAGCAGTTTATGGCGTAAAACCGAGGTACAATGTCCTGTCAACATGGATGATGCGAATGGTCGGATTATTTATGTCTGATGCGGCGGAATCTGTTGAGATGATGTATCAGTATGAACATGAATACCTGTTTAGCAGTCGTAAATTTGAGCAAAATTTTTTTGAGCCTACCACCTACGAAAAAGGCATACAGATTACAGCCGAAAGTATTTAATTGAGGTATTCCCAGGGCTTCATATGCAATGGTTTCTTAATTTTACTGAAAATTTAATTCGTTGAATACGGCCTTTTTCATTGCTAAGCGGTACCTGATTGCACGCAAAAGCCACAACCTGATCAATATCATATCGGCTATTTCGATCACCGGTATAGGTGTGGGTGCTTTTGCGTTGATCGTGGTGTTGTCGGTCTTCAATGGGTTTGAACGGATCATTGGTGAATTGTATAATATTGTGAGTCCTGACTTACTTATCGAAGCTAAAACGGGTAAAACCTTCCACATCAATGAGTTTCCCCTGGAGGAAATAAAAAGCCTTAGTGAGATTGATGATATAAGTGAGGTCGTTGAAGAAGATGCATTGTTTCGTTACCATGATCAGCAACACCTTGGACGGATTAAAGGTGTCAGCATATCCTATCAGAAAATGAGTCGTTTTGATTCACTCATTACACGTGGCAGTTTTCTATTAAGGGACGGCAACTTTGATTTTGCAGTAATAGGCTCAGGCGTATCCTATTTCTTGGGCACGAACATAAGCGACCCTTCAGCCATGTTGATGGTTTACCTGCCCAGACGCGGACGGGCATCAACCTTTTCACTAGAGCATTCTTTTAATAATAAAGCCATACAGATGTCGGGAGTATTTGCCGCACAGCATGAATACGACAGCAGGTTTGTTTATGTACCGGTCGGTTGGGCTCGTGAGATCATGGAGTACACGGATGAAACAACTGCGGTTGAGATTTTTGCGGGGGAAAAAACAAATATTAAGGTGCTCCAGCAAAGGATACAGCATATAGTTGGAAACGCCTTTCATGTGAAAGACCGTTTTCAACAGCAGGAAACACTTTATCGGATCATGCGGTCGGAAAAATGGGCTATATTTTTGATATTGACCTTTATATTGATCATGGCCACCTTCAACATCATCGGGTCACTCACCATGCTTGTTGTCGAAAAGCGTAAGGATATTGGGGTGTTGCGCAGCCTGGGCGCCGGCTCGCGTTTGCTCAACAGGCTTTTCATGTTTGAAGGGATGCTGATCACTATTAGTGGAGGCATAATAGGCTTGATTGCAGGTGTGCTGGTCGTATTACTTCAACAGCATTTTGGGTTGATCAGGCTGGGCAGCGTTGAGGGAGCCTTTATAGTAGATGCCTATCCAGTGCAATTAAAACTGATGGATGTATTGTCGGTTTTTGCAACTGTCGCAGTCATTGGATTTTTGTCCTCAGCATATACGGTACGACAAACCGTTAAAAAGTTCCGGATCATGGCTGTTAAAGACAACTGATCTGACATTGGCTAAAGAGCATCAATTCATGTTTTTTTCTTAGTGATCATGTTTGTCACTTGAATAAACGAGGCCACATCCAGTTGCTCAGCCCTTTTATTGAATATCTCATCACCGATGATCTGTTCATCCAAAAGTTCACGTAAACCATTTCGAAGGGTTTTGCGTCGCTGATTAAAAGCTTTTTTCACGATGTTGCGAAACATACTTTCATCACAGCCTAATGTGTTCAACTCATTCCTCTTTAGCCTGATGACAGATGACTTCACTTTTGGCTGCGGGTAAAACACATGTTCATGCACAGTGAAACAATATTCAATATGGTACCAGGCCTGAAGCAGAACACTCAATATCCCATATGTTTTGCTGCCCGGTGGTGATGCGATGCGCTCAGCCACTTCTTTCTGGATCATACAAACCACTTCATCAACCTGATGATGAAAATCAAGGATGTGGAAAAAAATCTGGCTGCTGATGTTATATGGAAAGTTACCAATTATCGTAATCTTATGATCGGAAAATTGGCTTAGGTCTGTTTTTAAAAAATCTGTTTGATACAATCTATTGCGTAGTTCAGGAAAATGCGCCTCAAGGTAAATAACTGATTCTTCATCTACTTCGATCACATGAAGTCGCTCACCATAGCGTTGCAAAAGCAGGGTGGTGAGTATACCTGTTCCTGCCCCCACCTCCACCACATCATGTTGTTGTGGTGACAATTGTCTTACAATTTTCTCTGCAATATTCCTGTCATTAAGAAAATGCTGTCCTAAATGTTTTTTGGGTTTTACCATGCAGCTGCAAAGATAGTTTGATTTTGGGGTTGTAATCCCCATTCAATAAATGAGATCATGTATATCGGTAAATATAAATCCGACAGGCTTGTAGCCTCAAGTGAGACCTGATTTGTATCTTTGAATGAAAATGATGCATACCTTACATACCGAAAGACTGCCCGTTAAACTATGGCTGGATGATCCGGAGGATGGCGCCATAAAACAGATCCGTAACATTGCCAACCTGCCTTTTGCCTATCATCATATTGCCATCATGCCCGACTGTCATGAGGGCTTTGGGATGCCAATCGGAGGGGTATTGGCAACATCAGGGGTCATCATTCCCAATGCTGTAGGCGTGGATATTGGATGTGGCATGTGTGCCATAAAAACAGATCTGCAGCATATTGACCGTAAGCATCTGCTATCAACAGTTGAGCTGATTCGCAAAACAGTTCCGGTTGGGTTTAAACACCACAATAAACCACAAGACCAGCAATTGATGCCAGCTGGATATGAGGTGGAAAGTATGCGTATTGTTTCTCAGGAATACCAGAGTGCGCTTCATCAAGTTGGTACACTTGGAGGAGGTAATCATTTCATTGAGATCCAGAAAGGGTCGGATGGACATATCTGGTTGATGATCCACTCCGGAAGTCGAAATATTGGTTTAAAAGTAGCGGACCATTACAATCGTCTGGCAGGAAGACTGAATGAGGCATGGGGGGTTGCTCAATTCAAGAAGCAGCAACTTGCTTATCTGCCTCTTGATTCTGACGAAGGTATCGCTTATAACAATGAGATGCAGTATTGTATTGAGTTTGCATTCGCTAATCGAAAACTCATGGCCAGGCGAGTTAGTGAGATCATGTATGATATAACAGGATGTGATTTTCTCCCTTTTGAAGGCAACGAACTGATCAATATAGCCCACAACTATGCTTCTACCGAAGCGCACTTTAACAAAGAAGTCATTGTACATCGCAAAGGGGCAACCAGTGCACAAAAAGGACAGCTGGGCATTATCCCCGGAAGCCAGGGATCGAAAAGCTATATTGTGTGGGGGAAAGGCAATCCCGATAGCTTTAATAGCTGTTCGCATGGCGCGGGTCGAAAAATGGGCCGAAAAGAAGCACAACGCAAGCTCAACTTAATGGCTGAAAGATCAAGGCTTGATAAAATGGGAATAATCCATGCCCTCAACACGGTGCGCGACCTGGACGAAGCTGCAGGAGCCTACAAGGATATAGATCAGGTTATGAAACTGCAAACTGACCTCGTGGAACCCATCATCGAATTGAAGCCATTGGCTGTGGTAAAAGGCTAGCGAACATATAAGCTTTGTTACTTCTTTGTGATGCAAGCTGTATCATACAATTAAAAAAGATTACCAAAATGATTGGAAAATAAATAAAAGATCATGCCTTGGCAAAATGATTGAAGCCAAGCCTTTACTTGCGTGTCCACTCACCACTCAGTGCGTTGACACGAGGGGCACAAACATCTGTAACTACTTCAATTGTAAGCATATTGCCATTGGTGATGAACGAAAATAATCCGTCCTCAAACTCACAATCGGCATCATCATAAATTTTGAATTGCGCATCATTTTCCATGCTGTACTTGGCTTGGGTGGAAGAGTGACCCGAAACCTCACCAATCAAAGTCCAGAGCATACGTCCATCGTCAGTAAACTGCAGATCAACAGCAGAGCTGCCTGTTTCAAATTCCATCACGCGGGTGTAGGTACCAATCAGGTCATTTTTATCTGCTTCATCTTTTTTACATCCTGCAACAACAGCAATTGAAAGAGCCAGAATGAGCATCGAAATAGAAAAAGAATATTTCATCGTCTTAATAGTATTAGTGAATGAAGGCGTAAAGTTAGGATTAAAGCATATACTTCAGTCAACACAGGTAAGCAATTCCAATCTGTAAGAACCAACAGGAAAATCCTAGTGACCGATCAAAATTAATGGTTTTGTTAATACTCCCTCTTCTGTGATCAGCCTCACAAAAATCATGCTTCCCGGTTGAAATTTATGAATTGCATTGATGTCCAGGTCAAAAGAGTGGGTGCCTTTTGCCAGAGGCTGTTCATTCAACAATACAGTTGAATTGCCTTTCAAATCAATGATTTCTAATCGAACAAGCTGATCTTTTTCAATGCTTATAAATAGGGTCGTATGCTCTGCTGCAGGATTTGGATAAAAATCCATTGAACTATCCAATAGTTTGGTCTCATAAAGGCCAACCATATTGACATATACCTCATTGGAAGCCACCGATTCAAAATTACCCCAAGCCGTGGTTACATAATAAGTATTCTCTGTAAGTGGTTCTTCATCAATGAATTCAAAGTTGTTGTGAGGGCTTGTACCAATGAACTGGTTATTTCGGTAGATATTGAAATGTTCATAATTCCACCTGTTTGCTCGTTGATTTCGTCCTGAAGGAATAGTCTCCGGATCACCGGTATATATAATGGGTTCGTCAATCAGACTTACATTTACCATCGGAGTTGATTTAGATTGGTCATCCACCACAAAGCCCTGAATATTCCAGTTAATATTCCATCCAAACTGGTTCTGCATGCTGACCCAATTGGACCCATAAAGCAACATATCGCCCTTGAACGGAACGGCCGGCCCATTGTCAGTACCTGCCGGATAAACCCCTGTCGGATTTATCATTCGGTATCCGATCCACAGTTCCTGCGTGGCGTCGATCTGAACAGCTTGGTCCAGATCAATCGTGTTCCAACTATCCACCTGTGGGTTTTCTAGTTGTTGCTGCCTGATCAGTGTTCCGGCATAATTTTGATTTCCACCTTGCCAAACCCTGACAAAAGCCTGTATGTCATCAGTATCGGCAATATAAGTTGACACTTTGGTCAAGTACTTGCCATCGTAGGCTTGTAGCTCAGTCGGAGTGAACCGTATCGCTGCATCAAAAATCTCAATATTGCTGCCACCGACTGCATCAGAGTTGATCCCATTGTCCCAGTGGATCCAATCCCCTTCTGTGGCCGGTTCGTCCCAGTTCAATACAACCGCTGTCCCCGACATCTCAGCACGTAGATTTAGAGGCGGAAACAACAGGGGTTCGGGTACTTCAATTTGCAAAGACCTGACCGGCGACTCACCTGAATCATACACAGCTGATGCACCAACCATATGCGACTGCCCTACCTCAACCTCCGAAATGACGTATGAAGTGCCTTGTACCTGCTCTTCAAAAAGATTCCCATTCAAATAGATATTATAACCTATTACTTCGTCCTGGCGAGGTTGTGGATTCAATTCAGACAAACCGGACTTGCCGTCGAAAGCAATTCCTGCACGTATCATAAAATCCATTTCGTCATGCATAAACCACTGTGAACCATTATCCGAGCTGCTGTATGAATAACCATCGGGCTGATTAAGATCACCACCAATCCGGTAGGTGTTGCCGGAGTTCCATTGACATGCAATGTAGAATCGAATATTTTGAGGAATGGCTAAATCTACCGTGATTTTTGTCCATCCGTTTTCGACTTCAACCAGATATGGACCACCATAATAAGTATTCAGGTCAGGGACGCCTCCATTATCTGCCAATACATGAACCAACATATTCTCACCTGTTTGGGTTGATTCTGAAAAAAGTTTTAGCTGTCTCAGATAAAAGGGCTCTTCATGCTCGAAAGCCACTGCCATGAATTCATTACCCGTTGCCGAACCTGTCCAGAACATGCCATTGGCCTCTCCGTCATCATAAGCAAGTTCCATTGAGCCGAACCCTATTGGGTAATCCCAGCTGAGTAAAATATTTTCAACATCAACCAATTCGGCATCAAGCACATGGGGCGGATAGTTTCCCGGAATTAACGGCTCCATATTCACATCTATTACCATATCTTCGTTCAACTCAAGCTGTGTGATGGTGTAGTTTTGAAAGCCGGCAGCACTCACTGAAAAATCATAAACTCCTGCCGGCACATCCAGGTTGTAAGAACCGTCAGGCATGGAGAAGATCACATATCCATTCAGTGCTACGGTAGCATTTTCAATGGGTTGATCATCCATATCACTAATTGTTCCACTAAGATTAACATCCTGTGCCAACTGGTTTTCAGCACGCCGACCCCAAACTTCATAGTCGAACGTACCTTCATGGGGTCTGTACCAGGACAGATAGAGCTGGTCGATGGAACTGCCGGCCTGTCCAACCATTCTTGCCCAGGCGGCATCTTCAGTGTTTTGTGAAAACTCGATCATTTCTGACCAGGTGAATCCATTATCGTTAGAATGCCGCAGATAAGCCCGCTCATTGGCATGATAGGTCTCATCAGTCCATACAACATAGATCCTGTGATTGTTCGAAAAATTTCGACTTACCCAAATGTCAGGTCTTGATGAGTTCCCGGTATTGTCCGAAAGGTTCACTGGTGTTTCCCATGTAGAGCCCAGGTCATTTGACCTGTAGAGCATGATATCACTTTGCAGCCCATCAATTTTTGCTGAAACGGTGACATAAAAAACATCATCTAGCAGGGTAGAGTTCAACCTTGCATTGTAAGCACCATTATTTGTGATGTTAACAGGCTCAGTCCAGTTTGTCCCAAAATCCGATGACTTGGTAAAAAACAGGTCCAGGTCGTTAAAGGTGGCACCAGTTTGGTCATTCCACAATACGTACAACTCATTATCACGCATAACCAGGTTACACCAACGGGCATGGTTTTCGGTGTTTGAGAGGTTTTGTGGCAACGACCAGGTTTGACCGCCATCAACTGATTTGATCATATAGATCTGGTAATTCCAGTTGGCATCACGGTCTTCATAGGTGATAACTACTGTATCACCTGATGCAGCTATCTGTGGCACCTGGGCCAGGTTTATGGAATTGGTAATCTGTACCTCATTGCCAAAGCTTAGTCCACCGTTGGTGGATTTCACCAAAAAAATCTGACTGTTTCCGGGTGTGTTTCTATAATAGGCCACATAAACATTGTCCTGTGATGCAGCTATAACCGGGTAATTTCCTCCATAGTCAAATGCTGAATACAAGGTGATCTTGTTACCCCAGTTGAGCCCGCCGTTTTCACTTTTACGAAACTTGATATCACCCCATTGATTCCATACAAGGTAATATTGATCACCTTCACTATCCATATGATGTTCGCGTGCAGGGCCATATTCATTCGAAAGGTTTTGTATTTCAAATAATGACACCTGGCCTGTAAGCGTACTTGCTGTAATGAATAGAATGTAAATAATAAAAAGAATCCTGCTCATTTGAATTTATATTTTATGAGTTAACAAAGGTAGCCAAAACATATGGCATGAAGCAGGTGAACGTCTCTACAAAAATGTATTGCCTGGTAGATGAAAATGCCGGAATTATAAGAAGAATATGGGAAATTAGCTACCTTTGTAGAGACTAATTACTACAGGCATGAACGATACAACAGCTACAGAAAAACGGTTACGCATTGGGATTACCCACGGGGATATTAATGGCATTGGTTACGAAGTCATTATTAAGGCCTTTGCTGACAACCGCATGCTTGAACTTTTTACCCCTATTGTTTACGGGCATTCCAAGGTGGCCTCCTTTCACAGAAAAAATACCTCTGTAGGTGATTTCACGTTTAACCTGGTCAAGGATGCAGATCAAGCCCATCCCAAGCGCGTAAATATTGTTAATTGCACAGAGAATGACCTTAAAATTGAACTGGGACAGTCAACAGCTGTTGCCGGAGAGGCTGCCTATCTGGCACTCGAAATGGCTATTAATGATTTGAAAAAGAACAAAATAGATGCGCTGGTTACAGCACCTATCAATAAGCAGAATATTCAATCTACCAAATTCGACTTTGCCGGTCATACAGAGTTTCTGTCATCATGTTTTGATAAAAAAGAACCCCTGATGCTGATGGTTTGGAATAATTTACGTGTTGGTACACTTACCGGGCATATCCCCCTAAAGGATGTGGCAGGCACAATCACACAGGAATTGATCTTACGCAAACTCGCGATTCTAAACGAAAGCCTGATGATAGATTTTCGCATTACCAGCCCAAAGATAGCCTTACTTGGACTGAATCCGCATGCCGGTGATGGCGGTTTGCTTGGAAAGGAAGAAAATGACATCATTATTCCAGCGATCAAAGCGGCCATGGACAAACAGATCATGGCCTTTGGCCCTTTTCCTGCAGATGGCTTTTTCGGAGCTGGAAGCTGGACAAAGTATGATGCGGTGATGGCCATGTATCATGACCAGGGTTTGACTGCTTTTAAAAGTATAGCCTTCAATGGTGGTGTTAATTTTACAGCTGGATTACCAATGGTGCGTACTTCACCCGCACATGGCACCGCTTACGAAATTGCAGGTCACAACCTAGCCTCAACCGAATCGCTGAAACAAGCACTTTACATGGCCAAAGATATCTGTCTGGCACGTATCGAGTATGAGGAGCTGAAGAAAAACAGTCTTGTTGTTGACAACGCCTGAAATTGAAGATATTATCATTCCATTTCATACTACTCTGTGATCCGATACGTTTATTTATGACTAACAGGAAATTGCTCGTAACAAACAAGCAGCTCGGACAACTTACAAAAAACGGATCATTAATATGCTACAGAATTATTAATTATGCATCATAAAGCCTACAGATTAAGTGAGGTAGCTGAAATAGTAAATGGGAAGCTTTTCGGTGCTGCATCCTCTGATTTCATTGTTGAGGATATCTTAATAGACAGTCGGAAACTTATCTCATCCGGAAAATGTTTGTTTTTTGCACTTGTCAGCAAACGTAATGATGGGCACAAATACATCGGCCAACTTTATGAACAGGGGATGCGTGCATTTGTCGTTAGCAAGCCTGATGGCCTGAAAGGGCAATATCCTGATGCTACATTTATACAGGTTGACAACACCTTATTGGCTCTACAAGCACTGGCATCTGTCCACCGAAGCAAGTTCGACCTACCGGTCATTGGCATTACAGGGAGTAATGGCAAAACCATTATTAAGGAATGGTTATTTCAACTATTAAGCCATGACAAAGCCATTATTCGAAGTCCAAAAAGCTACAATTCTCAGATCGGTGTTCCGCTTTCGGTTTGGCAGATAGATGAAGCTCATCAGATGGCTATTTTTGAAGCCGGTATCTCAGAGCCCGATGAGATGGAAAAACTGCAACAGATTATCAAACCCACGATTGGTTTATTCACAAATATCGGCCATGCTCATGACGAAAATTTTATTCACGCCAGCCAGAAAGTCGGGGAAAAACTCAAACTTTTTACCAAGGTTGATACCCTGGTGTATTGCCTTGACCATGCAGAAATTCAATCCGTAATTATCAGGTCTGAAATTCTTCATAATATCAACTCCTTTACATGGAGTATGAAGCTTCCGGCTGACCTAAGCATAAAAGAAATACAGAAAAGCGGAACATCAACCACCGTAAAAGGCCAATATCAGGAAGAAATGCATTCGATCAGCATCCCTTTCACTGATATGGCCAGTATTGAAAATGCCATACATTGCTGGGCTGTCATGCTGTTGCTTGGATACAACCAGGAAGTGATCATACAACGCATGCATTGCCTTACACCGATAGCCATGCGCCTGGAACTCAAAGAAGGAATAAATAACTGCACCATCATTAATGACTCCTACAATTCTGATGTAAATTCATTGGTTATTGCACTCGACTTTCTGAACCAGCAAAACCAGAATAGGAATAAGGTATTGGTGATTTCGGACATACTGCAAAGTGGTCGAAACGAAATAGAACTTTATGCACAAATAGCTGAATTGGTCAGTCAAAAAGGAATCAATAAAATTATCGGGATTGGTCCTGCGATAAGTCGTCAGGCCGATAAGTTCACTATTGAAAAACAATTTTTTACAAACACAGATGATTTCATTAGCCAATACCCCTTTGCTTCCTTTACCAACCAATCCATACTGCTAAAAGGCGCACGTGTATTTGAATTCGAAAAGATCAGTAACCTGCTTCAGCAGAAGGCACACGAAACGGTACTTGAAATCAACTTGAACCACCTGGTACAAAACCTGAATTTCTTCCGCAGGCAATTGAATCCAAACACGAAACTGATGGCCATGGTAAAAGCATTCGGTTATGGAAGTGGGAGCTTTGAAATTGCGAATGTGCTTCAGTTTCATCATGTAGACTATCTGGCAGTTGCTTATGCAGACGAAGGTGTCGAATTGCGAAAAGCAGGGATAAGTATTCCTGTTATGGTCATGAGCCCCGAAGAGAGCAGCTTTGATGCCATGATCAAATACCAGTTGGAGCCTGAGGTATTTAGCTTTAGAATATTGGATTTGTTGGAAGATACCATTCACAGAACCGCTTTGCCAAAAAATAAACCGGTTAAAATACATTTAAAGATTGATACAGGTATGCACCGGCTTGGTTTCCATGCATCAGATATTTTATTGTTGATCGAGAGGATCAGGTCAAATGAGATGTTGCGTGTGCAATCCGTGTTTTCTCACCTGGCTGCAAGCGATAAAGCTGATTATGATAATTTTACTCATCAACAGATCGAGCTTTTCGAAAACATAAGCTCAGAGATAATTTCAGCTTTTCCTTACCCTATTGACAGGCATATTTTGAATTCTGCAGGAATAAGTCGGTTCCCTAATGCACATTATGATATGGTGCGACTTGGAATAGGTTTGTATGGAGTTCCACCGGTAAAGGAAGATGCAGTAAAACTGGAAACCGTAGTTGCTCTTAAATCAATCATTTCGCAGTTAAATAAGATACCTGCAAATGAAAGTATCGGATACAACCGCAGCAGTATAACACGTCGCGAATCAGTTATTGGGGTGGTTCCAATTGGCTATGCTGACGGATTGTTCCGCAGGCTTGGAAATGGAGTTGGGACTTTGTATGTTAACGGACATCCGGCTCCAATAATTGGTGATGTGTGCATGGACATGTGCATGATTGATCTCACTGATATCCCTGCCCATGAAGGGGATACAGTAATCGTTTTCAACAATGATCATCCTATTGACCGGATTGCTGCACAGGCAGAAACCATTCCTTATGAAATACTGACTCGTATCTCGCGCAGGGTAAAAAGGATCTATTTTCATGAATAAATTTCCATACTTTCTAATCTATAAAAGCCATGAACAAGAATTTGATATCTAGCCTTGTGATGCTATTATTCAGCTGTTTTCTGATGGCCCAAAATTCAGAAATCACAGGCTCTTGGAAAGGGGCAATCTTTGTGGGCAATGACCATTTGAACCTTATGCTGCATATTAGGGCTCAATCCAATGGGCTTACCGCAACCCTCGACAGCCCCGATCAGATGGCATTGGGCATACCTGTTGAGTCTGTAGACTTTACGAACGATACGCTTGTTTTAAAATTGCCGGCGCTTCAAGCCGGATACCAGGGCATTCTAATTAACAAAAACCAGATCGAAGGCAGGTGGACCCAGGCTGGTATGACTTTTGACCTAAACCTGTTTCGCATAACAGATGAAACAGAAGGCCCGCTTCGCCCCCAATTGCCGGTCCCCCCTTATCCATACGCCACAGAAGAGGTCTCTATCCAAAATCCAAATACAGGAGTCACTCTGGCAGGCACATTGACCATACCTCGTGGTAGAGGACCCCATCCTGCCATCTTACTGATCAGCGGCTCCGGTCCACAAAATCGAGATGAAGAAATAGCTGGACATAAACCATTTCTAGTTCTTGCTGATTTTCTCACACGCAATGGAATAGCTACACTGCGCTACGACGACAGGGGTGTTGCCGGCTCTTCCGGAGCATTTGAAGGAGCCACCACGGTTGATTTTATGCATGATGCAGAGGCTGCATTTCAATATTTATTGGCCCAGGGCAGGATCGACAGGAACCGTTGTGGACTGGTAGGGCATAGTGAAGGTGGCATGATAGCCCAAATGATGGCCGCCTCACAAAAGAAGGTCAGGTTTATTGTGTTGCTTGCTGCTCCGGGCGTTCCAACCCATGAATTGATGCTGACCCAAGCAAGGTTGATCGCAAAGACACAGGGGGCCTCTGAAAACGAAATCAAATTTTCAGGCGAAAGCAATTCGGCAATTTTTGATATCCTTCGCAATGAAAATGATCTGGATGTCGCCAGGGAGCTTGTTAACATTGAAATGGAGAGGCTTGCAGAAAACCTATCAGGACAAGACACAGCAAGAAAATCAATGCTCACCGAGCAGTTAATTTCCGGGGTCGAGTCAGTGTTCACTCCCTGGTTCCTGTTCTTCATCAATTACGACCCTGCAGAGTACCTGAGCAATGTCAAATGCCCTGTATTGGCATTGAACGGAGGAAAAGATGTACAGGTCGAAGCCATTTCCAACCTTGAAGCCATTAAGCATACCCTTGAGGCAAGTGGAAATAAACAGGTCACAACAAAATTATTCCCTGAGCTGAATCATTTATTTCAAACAGCTAAAACCGGGGCTCCCCGGGAGTATGCACAAATTGAGGAAACTTTCTCGGAAGAGGCCATGCAACTGATCAGCGACTGGATCAAGAAGCGTTAATTCATTGAACTTGAATAGACTTCATCGGAGAAGTTAACCAGCATAAGTTTGTTTGTTGCACGGGTAATGGCTGTATATAACCAACGCAGATAGGCCACATCGATGGTCTCGGTTTTCAGACCTGCCCCATCAACAACAACTTGCTCCCATTGTCCGCCTTGTGTTTTGTGACAGGTGATTGCATACCCATACTTCACCTGTAGCGCATTGTAAAAAGGATTATTTCGAATCTTTCGTATGCGTGTATTGCGGTTCGGGATGTCACTATATTCTTCTTCAATGGCAGCAGCCAGCTTCCTGTAATCTTCCTCATTTAGTGAGGGGCCCTCAGCCATAAGGGTATCAAGCAAAAGCTTAACCTGCATGGCTGGTTGTTCCGGATAATCAATAAAACTGATGTCAGCATCTGCAAAACGGAACCCATAATATTCTTCAATACGACTAATACGATTCACTACTACCATATCGCCATTGGCAATAAAACTGAGGGCATTCTCGGATTGACCCTGAGCCATGGATTCAGCAGCCCAGAAATAGTTGTTCTTCACAACCATAAGCAAGTCACCACCTGTGATTTGACCGTCATAACCAAGGATACGGGAACGTATTGCATTATTATAATTATTTGCCATTCGGTTTGAACGGCAAATAATCACCGCTTTGCCATAATCTTTTTCACCAAAGGCATCATACATAAGGTCTTCAAATTCTTCACCGCTGAGTTTTATGATGTCGGTAAAACCATTCAGATTGAAAAGCGGTAGCTCAAAGTCCTCATTTATGAGTTTATCACGAAGTCGGGTTGCATTGTACAGAATTCCCGATTCGAGTGACTGTCGCATCACTTCTGTGAGTTCGAATGCGGCGGCTGTCACGGCATATGTCGTCTTCAAATACTGCAAATCAAGAGCAGGACTCAAATCTGATCCTACCGGTGGAAGCTGAGCATGATCTCCAATAAGCATCAGCCTGCAATGTTCACCCTCCTGAACATATTGCATCAGATCATCTAACAGGTTTTTTGATCGGAAAAAAGCGCTTTCCCGGCTTGAATCACCAATCATAGATGCTTCGTCCACGATAAAGAGCGTGTTTTTGTGTTGATTAGGAATCACAATCAACTTAACTGTACCATCAGCATTTATGCGATGGTAGTATATTTTCCTGTGGATTGTGAAGGCTTGTATGCCGGAGTAGTTTTGAAGCACTTTAGCTGCTCTCCCGGTTGGTGCCAATAGCACGCATTGCATCCCGATATATGGAAGTATCCTGACAAGGGTGGCTACTATGGTTGTTTTTCCGGTTCCGGCATAGCCTTTCAGCAGGTAAAGCGGACTTTGCTTGGCAGAAGATAAAAAAGCAGCAAGGTGGTGCATGGCGGTCTCCTGCCCCCCTGTAGGTGAAAGGTTAAAATTGTCCCTGATTAGCTGAAATATCTCTTCCTTTATCATATCAGAACGGATAGCCTATGCCAAACTGCCACATGGTATCGCTAAGTCTCAATTTGTTAAATACCCACTTGTCGCCTGCAGGGTTTGATGGGACACGCAGTGGTATGGCAGCATCGATGCGAAAGATGAAGAACGAAAAATCGAACCTGAATCCCATGCCGGCATCAACCCCAAACTCCTTGTAAAAACGATCAAAACTGAAATCTCCTCCTGGCAGATAATCCAATTCATTCATCGTCCAAATGTTACCTATGTCAACAAATAATGCCCCTTTAAGAAAATTATACATGGGAAAACGGTATTCGGCATTTGCTTCGATTTGAATATCTCCGATTCGTTCAATATTGGCACTGCCTGAGAAAGTACCGGGCCCCAGTTCACGAAATTGCCAACCACGCATACCATTGGCACCACCAGCATAAAAACTACGCTCAAATGGCATATCGCGCGAGTTGCCATAAGGAACTCCCAAACCAAGCAGAGTCCTGAATACTAATCTGTTATTTGGATTAAGGATATGATAATATCTGAAATCAAAATCGAAACGAATAAATTGAGCATACCGAATACCAAATAATTCATAGTGGTTTTCCTTTTGCGTAATTAAGGGTGTTTTATTGAATACACTCAATATATTACCCGAAGTTTCAATATTTCCTCTGAAGTAGAAAAAATTCCTTAATTTATTAATATCCTGATTATTAAAAATAAGGCTGTAACGTACACTCGCTATCAGGTGGTTCGAATACTGATCTTTGATGCGTTGATTTTCCTCGAGGTCCAAAAGTGCTGCAAAAGCACGGCTGGGCTCCACTTTTACTGAACTAAGATTGAGCGGTGTGAATATGTGGGTAATGGTGGGTTTTGACATCCAGTCATAACCGAAAGAAGTCCGCAGGATGATGCGACTGTAATTCTGACGTTGCTGTGCACTATAGCCGAAATTGATATTTGTTTTGGGCTGATACTCCCTAATGAAATTCCTCAAAGGAATAGGACTTAGAAAGCGGGGAAAAAACACGCTGGCATCGGCACCAAACTCGGTGGTATTGAAAATGCGACTGTCAGAATCGGGTTGTTCAAGTTCCAGCAGGCTGTTGATCTGCTGTGCTTCAATGCCACCATTTATTCTAAAGCGAAATATCTCAGCTCCCCTGAAAATATTTTTATTCATATACACCAGACTGCCCCTTAACCCCAGGTCACCGCCCGAATTGGTACCTTCAACTTCAACACTGTATGAATGAACTTTACTCCGCTGTAGCTGTATGGTGCAATCAATCCAGTTGCGTGTGTCATCCTCAAATCGAGGCTCGTGGATCAATGTGTCGAAACTGATGTTGGATGCAAAGAACAGTCTGTAATTGGCCAGGCTGCGATAGGTCTGTCTTACTTTTCTAATGCTGAAAGGCTCACCATCCTGAATCTGAATGGACTGGATAAAGGTGGATGGCCTGATACGCGGCTCTCCCTGAAAGTAAAAATAAATATCATGCATTTGCTTATCACGCCCTTGGTTGAAACTGATCTTGACTGTGTCGTAAGGCAACGGAGAGGGATTAAATGGACTATGTGCAGGAAAAATATTTACCTGGTTGATGAAATAGCGTTTGTGTGGCCTTTCTTTGAAAACACTTCTATCACCGGATTGGGGCACTCGCATATTATTTATCCTCAGCACCATATCCATACTCCTATCTCTGCGGCTACTGTCAATCTCATAAAGGATATAATCCCTGGCAAAGTAATAATAACCTATATTTTTCAAGTGTTCAGTGATGCGCTCACGCTCATCATCCATACGGTAAGCGTTATAATAGGCGCCTTCGGTTATAAGTGTAGCTGATTTGGTCTCTTCAAAAAATCTAGCTACAGCCGTATCTTCAATTTCATAATCAATATTGTTTATGGTGTAAGCCCAGCCCGGTTTCACGATATAACTCACCTCAGCAAGCTTGTTCTTTTTGTCAACCTGATGCGTGATCTCCGAATTGAAATGCCCGACATTATTGGTGTAGCGCAACATTTGCGTCACAGTAGCCTCTGAGGCAAATTCGTCGTAATAAACAGGTTGCTTGCCAAATGATTCATTGATCCACCGCCAAAAACCTCTGTGTGTCTTGTTTTCAGTCTTATACCAAATCCATAATTGCCCACGTATGCCGAGAAGGCTTCGGTGGCTGCGCTGTGTAATAAAAGTTGAAAGCTCTGAGCGGTTAAAATTTTGGTTGTTACCTTCGATGATGATTTCATTTGAGCGGACAAGGTATTTGCCATCAGGGATGTGCTTCTTAACCGAACACGATCCCAAAAGGATTATTGTAAGAATATTAATGGCTATTAGTCCCGGCCTGCTGATATGCACTCTGATTTCTTTATAAATATTGAACAAAAATAGTACAATCAGGTCAATGTCCGGAAATGGTTATCAAGAGCAATTAAAGGGTATGGTAATTTATATGAATTCATCCTATGGATGTTGCTGTAAAGCAAAGATAAACCCAGGCTGAACCGAGTCTACCCTGCATTAGCTATAAATATAAATTAAAATCCGTGATTTAAGGAAAAATCAACAAATTCAGAACATTACGATTGTGTCGTTAACTCTCCGAATACCTATCCGGTCAAGCCGGGAAGGCCTTTCATCAGGTATAAATACTAGGCATTGAAGGCTTCAAAATCAAAAATATTCGTTAAAATACCTTGCCCCTAAAACATTATTTGCGTTACTTTGTTCTTTGAAACAGACATGTTTATTTCCCAACCCGAAAAATCATGATGAGGAAAAGGGACCGTATTATCAAAGGCTTTTCCAAATTATTAAAGGAAGAAAAACTCAAGCTCGTTGCAGAGTATTTTGAGAATCCAGGCGAAGTGATCGAATTGCTCAAAAGTTTTTGGCATACCGATGAAGACAAGCAAAAACTTTTCGATGAATTCAGCGAAAATACCATATCAAATTTTTACATTCCTTATGGCATTGCCCCCAATGTAATCATCAATGGTCATAACTACCTTGTTCCTATGGTTATTGAGGAGAGCTCAGTAGTTGCTGCAGCTTCAGCCGCAGCCAAATTTTGGAGCGAGCGTGGTGGTTTTCACTCAGAGATCATCTCCACTAAAAAAGTAGGGCAAGTGCATTTCAACTGGTCTGGGGATTCATACGATTTGAAAAACCTGATGCCTGCACTCAGATCACGCCTGATGGAAGCTACTGAAAGCATCACATCCAATATGGAAAAGCGTGGTGGCGGCATTTTGGATATTGAACTGGTTGATATGACAGATCAGTTACCTGATTACTATCAGCTTATGGTCACCTTTGAAACGGTCGATTCCATGGGTGCCAATTTCATTAATTCTGTGCTGGAAGAGTTTGGCCAGGTGTTGAAAGTGTTCCTTTCAGAACAAATTCAGTTTAGTGATCAACACAGGCAGTGTGAAGTAATCATGGCCATTTTGTCCAACTATACTCCTGAATGCCTCGTCAGAAGTTGGGTTGAGTGCGATTTGAAAGACCTTGATAATGTGGACGAAAAACTCAGCGGCGAGGCTTTTGCCCGAAAATTTGAGAAAGCAGTTCAGATTGCGCATTCAGATATTTATCGCGCTACCACACACAACAAGGGCATTTATAATGGAATCGATGCGGTTGCCATCGCAACAGGAAATGATTTTCGTGCCATTGAGGCTGCCGGCCATGCCTATGCCTCCCGCAATGGTCGATATAGCAGCCTTTCCTGGGTTGAGATTCATGATCAAAGATTTCGCTTTATGCTTGAAGTGCCACTTGCCATGGGAACAGTGGGCGGACTGACCAGCCTCCACCCACTTGCCAAGCAATCACTTGAACTGTTGGGTAATCCCAGTGCTAAAGAATTGATGATGATTGCTTCGGTTATGGGGCTCGCTAATAATTTTTCTGCAGTGAAATCACTTACAACCAAAGGGATACAAGCCGGACATATGAAAATGCACCTCTTTAATATCCTCAATCACTTTAAAGCCAGCGAAGCTGAAAAGGATGCTGCCGTTGAACATTTCAAGGACCAAAAAGTGTCCTTTGCCAGTGTAGGTCAATATATTGCTTCATTAAGAAAATAACTGTGGCGGAGCTTCAGCGATTCCGTTCAAATGGTAAGTTGCTTATCACAGGCGAGTATCTTGTGTTGAGAGGTGCTACTGCATTGGCAGTGCCCCTTCAGTTGGGACAATCCTTAAGCATATCACAAAATCATACCGGTGGGCCCGGAAAGCTTATATGGAATGCTTTCACTCCCAAAAACAATTGGTTCAAAGCTGTGTTTGCATTGCCTGAACTCAATATACTGGAAACTGATGATATGCCTAAGGCAGCTAAACTTCAAAGTATTTTGCTAACCTTAAGGCAGCTTAAAAAAGGACTTTTTAACTGGAATACCGATTATCGGGTAGATACCCGCCTGGAATTTCAGCCCGAATGGGGTTTGGGTTCCAGTTCAACTCTTCTTGTCAACCTTGCCCAATGGGCAGGTGTTGACCCTTACACCTTGCTTAACTTTTCAATAGGCGGATCAGGATACGATATTGCATGTGCAATGACTGAAAATCCCATTTTCTATACCCTCGAAAAGCTAAGGCCAAGGGCTCAGCAAGTAAACTTCAAGCCTAAATTTGCCGATTATTTGTATTTTGTTTACCTGGGACAAAAGCAGGATTCAGAAATGGGAATACAATATTTTAACAAGTATGTGGGCGATAAGAACCTCACTTCGGTATCGAAATTGATTAGCAAGATAAGCCATGAAATGGCAGTGACGGATTCATTTGAAAGATTCTGCGAACTTAGTGAGGAACACGAATCAATCATATCAGGTATAATTTTAACACCTGCTCTGGCTACACAATTTCCTGATTTTAAAGGAAAAATTAAATCGCTTGGGGCGTGGGGCGGCGATTTTGCAATGGTCATGTATGAAGGGGAAAAATCAGATTTACTGCGCTATTTTGCCGGCCAAGGCTTGCATACATTGTTTACATTCAATGAACTTGTCATTGACCAGGCAAATGCCCAGGCCAGATCAAACAACTAACACATTTATCGAAGGTTAGGTATAAAAGGTTTTTGTATAAAAATTTCAATTAAAATGCAATCAAAAGACAAGAATCCATATCATCGTTATATTCAAGAGGCTTTTAATCCTGAAGCAATACCGGACAAAGGGGGAAAGGTTGGTTGGCAAAGCCCCTCAAATATTGCCATTGTGAAATACTGGGGGAAATTTGGACTGCAGCTGCCACGAAATGCATCAATAAGTTTCACGCTCAAAGAGGCACAAAGCCAAACCACCATTCAATACAAAACGAAGAGTCAAAAAGGCATGTCTTTCCATTTTTTGTTCGAAGGAAAGGAACAGCCACACTTTTCTGACAAAATCGGAAAATATCTGCATGCTTTGCTCCCCTATTTCCCTTTTCTTGAATTCCTTGATATGCACATTGAAAGCAGCAATACTTTTCCACATTCCTCAGGGATTGCCTCATCAGCATCAGCCATGAGCGCACTGATCATGTGTTTGATCGATATTGAACAGCAGTTCTCCGAAAAGCCAAAACATCAGGATCATATCTTACAAAAGGCATCCTACCTGGCCAGGCTGGGCTCCGGCAGTGCAGCGCGTTCGCTGTTTCCATATGCTGCATCTTGGGGGCTGAACGATTCGATTGCGGGCAGCAGCAATTACTTTGCAAGCCCTTTAAGCGGTCATATTCATAAAGTTTTTAAGTCGTATCATGACAGCATACTCATCATTAGCGGAAAAGAAAAGGCTGTTCCGAGCCGTGCAGGACATGAACTGATGGAAAACAATCCGTTCGCGATGGTTCGCTATTCATTGGCAAAGGCTAACATCAGCAAGCTAATGGATATATTGAACAAAGGTGATCTGGAAGGGTTTTGTCAGGTAACTGAGTCTGAGGCCTTACAATTACATGCGCTAATGATGACATCAGAACCATCCTATATGCTATTGGAACCCCAAACCATTGGGGCCATCAAAGCTGTCCGTTCGTTCAGGAAAGAAACCGGCATCCCGGTTTGTTTTACACTTGATGCAGGACCCAATCTTCATTTACTTTATCCGGATGAAAATGCGGATCAGGTTAAAGATTTGATAATAAATGAACTTGTCAGTTATTGTCACCAAAAGCAATGGATTAATGACCAACTTGGCGAAGGTCCTTCCAAACTGTTTTAGTATGATGGAAAAGAGGCAATACTTCTTTAGTAAGATTATGCTATTTGGCGAGTACAGCCTAATGCTAGGTTCTTCCGCACTTACCGTTCCTTTCGAAAATTATTTTGGTAAATGGGCATACCGGGAAGACTCCTCTGCAAAAGAGTTAATTGAAGAATCAAGGGCTTATTTGACCGAATTGTTGGATTATCTGTTGCGACATCAGGCTTTGGTCCTAAAATTAGATCTTCCTTTGTTCAGAAAAGAACTTGAACAAGGCCTGTATTTCGATTCCAATATTCCGGTGGCATACGGAGTGGGAAGTTCTGGAGCTTTGGTAGCTGCGGTATTTGATAGGTATGCCATTTGGCAGCCAGCAGATTATAATGAACTTAAAAAAACATTTGCTTTGATGGAAAGCCATTTTCACGGCCAAAGTTCAGGTATTGATCCGCTCAGTTGTTATCTTGGACAACCTTTACTGATCCGAGGGTTTAACATCCTTCCCATTGAAATGAACATTAAGGTGGGTGGCAGACAGATGGGTATGTTCTTACTTAACACCAAAATTAAAGGAAAGACCGGACCATTGGTAGAATATTTCAAGCAACAATTGGCACACTATGGTTTTTTTAAGAAAGTGCGGGATGTGATGATTGCTGAAACCAACAATTGTGTGGATGCGATTTTGATGGAACAGGATGAGGAATTCTACAAGTCATTGCACAAACTATCCGAATTTCAATATCAATATTTGCATCCCATGATACCTGACACATTTTTGCCTTTATGGAAAAAAGGGCTAGAGCAAGGAGAATATCTACTGAAGCTCTGTGGATCAGGTGGTGGTGGATTTCTACTTGGTTTTACCAGACATGAAAAACCTGCTTTTAAGGATGCTGAGCTTGTATGGATTGAGTAAACATGTCTCTACTCCTACCACTGTTCAGGTAAAGGACAAAAAAACCCATCCCAAGTATTATCAGGATGGGTTTAGATCTCTTAATGATTACTTATGATATAGCGATTTCACGATTTATAGCTACCCTTGCTTCTTCGCGTTTTGGTAGTTTGACAGTTAAGATACCATCTTTGTAATCAGCCTTTATTTTTTCCAGATCAACCGACTTTGGCAAAGTGAACGTGCGACAGAATGAGCTGTAGGCAAACTCTCTGCGTGTCCATCTTTCATTGGTTTGATCGTCCTCCTGCTTTTGCTCTGACGAGATACTCAGTACGTTATTGTCGAGGTTGATTTTGAAGTCTTTCTTGCTCATCCCCGGTGCAGCAAGGTCGAGAATAAATGCGTCTTCACTCTCACGGATATTAACTGCAGGAACCATTTTTTCCGCTTCGCTGCCACGGCTGAAAATGTTCTTGTCAAAATCTTCCATAAGCTCTGCTAATAAGCTAGAAGGTTGATGTTTAAATCTAATTAAGTTCATTTTTTGTCCTCCTTATGTTTGGTTATTAATTTTAAACTTTTTCACTTGCTTACTGTCAAATTTTATTCCATGCATTGTACAGCAAAATATTTGCCAATAATACGCCATTATGTCATAATAGCTTGATAATGAGCTGTCATAATGGCACTTTAATGGACAGATTTTAAAGGAACAGCTGGCAGTTATGTGGTATGACTTCCTCAGCCTGATCGAAAAGTTTACTTTTGCGCAAAATAAAATTCTGGAATGAGTTTGAAGAAGGAAATCAACCGCCGAAGAACATTCGCCATTATCAGCCACCCCGATGCAGGTAAGACAACACTTACGGAAAAGTTATTGCTTTTTGGCGGGGCCATTCAGGTTGCGGGTGCAGTAAAGTCCAATAAGATCAAGAAAACTGCCACCTCCGACTGGATGGAAATAGAACGCCAGCGTGGAATATCGGTAGCCACTTCGGTAATGGGTTTTGAATACAACAATTTGATGATCAATATTCTGGACACCCCCGGTCACCAGGATTTTGCTGAAGACACATTTCGTACACTCACTGCTGTTGATAGCGTAGTAGTGGTGATTGATGTTGCTAAAGGCGTTGAGCCACAAACAGAGAAACTGGTGAAAGTGTGCAGAATGCGCAAAACACCCATTATGATTTTTATCAATAAGCTCGACAGATTGGGTAAAGATGGTTTTGAATTATTGGATGAGTTGGAACAAAAGCTTGAACTAAGGGTCACACCATTGAGTTGGCCAATAAATATGGGACCTGCATTCAAAGGCGTTTACAATTTGTTTGATCGCAGCCTCTACCTGTTTGAACCATCCAAGCAAACGGTTGAACAAGGGCTCGCATTAGAAGAACTCGAACATGAGGACCTGGATAAATACCTCGGAAAAGATGCTGTTGCCCTGCGCGAAGAGGTTCATTTGATTGATGGTGTTTATCCTGAATTTAATAGAAATGAATACCTGAATGGCGATATCTGCCCTGTATTCTTTGGAAGTGCATTGAATAATTTTGGGGTTCAGGAACTGCTGGATTGTTTTATCAGGATAGCACCTACGCCTATCGGGCGCGATTCGGAAGAACGCCATGTTGATCCTGCTGAGGAACAGTTTACAGGTTTTGTTTTTAAAATCCATGCCAATATGGATCCCAATCACCGCGACCGTATTGCTTTTGTCCGTGTTGTATCAGGCAAGTTCGAGCGTAACAAACCATACCATCATGTGCGCCTGAAGCGAAAATTGAAATTTTCAAATCCTACTGCTTTCATGGCGCAAAAGAAGTCGGTAGTTGAAGAAATGTATCCTGGGGATATCGTTGGCTTATACGATGCAGGAAATTTTAAAATTGGTGATACTTTAAGTGAAGGTGAGGACCTTCACTACAAAGGCATTCCAAGTTTTTCACCCGAGTTGTTTCGTTATGTTGAAAATGCTGATCCGCTAAAATCAAAGCAATTGGCCAAAGGCCTCGATCAGCTTACTGATGAGGGGGTGGCACAGCTGTTTACCGGAAAAGCCACCGGCCGAAAAATTATCGGTACGGTGGGGGCTCTTCAGTTTGAAGTCATACAATACCGGCTTTTGCATGAATATGGTGCAAGCTGCCGGTACGAACCCATTAAATTATATAAAACAGCATGGATCACCAGTGACAACAAGAACATGCTAGAAGATTTCAAGATGAGAAAAGCTGATTTACTCGCACTGGATAAGGAAGGCAGGGATGTTTTTCTTGCAGATTCGCCCTATGCTTTACAAACGGCACAGGAAAAATATCCGGCTATCAAATTTCACTTTAACTCGGAATTTTAATAATTTCACAATCTGTCATAGAATAAATTATACAGGCTTATAAACCCTCAATCAGATGCACATTTCATACCTTCCCGAGGCTGAAATTGGTTTTCAAATCCTTACTGAGGATGAATCAAAGCATTGTGTGCGAGTTCTTCGCATGCAGCAAGGTGATCCGCTATTGGTCACCAACGGGTCAGGGTTGTTGTTTCAGGCCAGGATCCATGATGCACATCCGAAACGCTGTGTAATTGAATTGCTCTCAGCCGAGAAGGGAAATGATCACTGGCCTTACCACTTGCATATTGCCATTGCTCCAACCAAAAACAACGATAGACTGGAATGGTTCCTGGAAAAAGCAACCGAAATTGGTATCGATGAGATCAGCCTGTTTTCCGCTTACCATTCAGAACGCAGAACAGTAAATCCGGAACGCCTGCATAAGCTGTTGGTTTCAGCTATGAAGCAAAGCATTAAATCGCGCTTGCCTATCCTAAACCAAATGATTGATTTTAAACGGTTTGTTACACAAAAACATGATGGTCAAAAATACATCGCCTGGATTGATGACACCGTGAAGGAATTATTGGTAAACGACTGCCGTAATGGAAACAACTGTCTGATAATGATTGGGCCTGAAGGCGACTTTAGCCGCGAAGAAGTTAATTTAGCTATTGATAATGGATTTAAACCAATAAGTTTGGGCAATGCCCGTTTAAGAACTGAAACCGCTGCCCTGGTTGCTTGCCACACCGTGCAGTTGATTAATCAAATGAAAAGATGATGAAACAGTTATTTACAATGGTTTTTGCTATTGCAGCCCTGACAACAATGGCCCAGGCTGACTTCCAGATCGCCTTGCTTAAATATGGCGGTGGTGGCGATTGGTATGCCAATCCCACTTCATTGCCAAACCTGGTTGCATTTACTAATGAAAATCTGGGAACAAACATAAGCAATGATATTGCAACTGTTGAGACCGGCAGCCCGGATCTCTTCAATTATCCCTTTATTCATATGACAGGACATGGAAATGTGTTTTTCACAGCTACCGAAGCACAAAACCTAAGAACCTATATGATTTCAGGTGGCTTTTTGCATATTGATGACAACTATGGGCTTGATCCCTATGTGCGCCCTCAGATGAAAAAAGTGTTCCCTGAACTTGATTTTGTGGAGTTGCCTTTTGACCACCCAATTTATCATCAGCAATTTGAATTTCCTAACGGCCTGCCAAAAATTCACGAACACGATGGCAAACCTCCACAAGGTTTTGGATTGATCTATGAAGGGCGCCTGGTGTGTTTCTATTCATACGAAACTGATCTTGGAAATGGATGGGAAGATCAGGAAGTACATGGCAACAGCGAAGAAACCAGGTTGAAGGCTTTACGCATGGGAGCTAATTTACTGCAGTATGTTTTTACACGATAAACAGGCACATCAATAAATAAAAGCCACCACCCCATCATTATATTTCCTCTTTTCCTTATTGCAATCAAGCTGAATGCCTGATAATATATGCCTCATCATGTTGAATTGGCATCGAGTTTAGCCCATTATACTGAGTCGAAATTCAATATCTAAACAACTGATTAAATTCCTAAT
>CALAZZ010000301.1 GCA_937926515.1 uncultured Bacteroidales bacterium
TAAATGCTGAAACTGCCCTTAATGAAAAACTACCAGCCGGCAGAAAGCACATCCACCACATGAATCACCTTGATTGGAAGATTATGTTTCTTGATATAGCCATCAAGATGCATTAAACAGGAAAGATCAGTCGAAACGATATACTCCGCTTCGGTCTCAAGGGCATTCTCGATTTTCTGCTCAGCCATAGCCGTGGAGATGGGCTCGTTCTTAATGGAAAAAGTACCCCCAAACCCACAACAAACGTGGGTATCTTTCATTTCAATCAGTTTCAAGCCCTGAACATGTGACAGCAAACGCCTTGCTTCATCTTTCAGGTGATATTCGCGCAATCCGGCACAACTGTCATGGAAAGTGACTTTATGGTTGAATACGGCATTAAAGTGCTCAAATTTAATAACATTGACTAAGAAATCAGTGACCTCAAAGATATTCTTTATGACGCGTTTGTACTCCAGATGATAGGCGGTATTGTAAAACAACTCCTGGTAGTAGTTCCGAACATATCCGGCACATGAAGCAGAAGGTATTACGATGGGTCTGTCAAGCTTGAAATCACTTAAAAACTTTGCGCCTATTGACCTGGCATCATCCTGATATCCACTATTATAGGCCAATTGGCCACAACAAGTTTGGTTTGGGTTGTAATTTACTTTCACACCTGCCTTTCGCAATACTTTTACCATGTTCATCCCGGTTTCGGGATAGAATTGGTCAATAAAACATGGAATGAAGATATCTGCTGTCATAAGTGAAAATAAATGGCAAAGTTAATAAAACATCAACGAGTTAATTTGAATACTTTTTTAAACCGGAGCCGCTGTGATTGATTAATATATCTCCTATCATACTGAAATTATTTTTTAGGAAATATTCGTCTCTTATTTAAGATCCTTCAGTTTACTATTTACCCAACCCGATCCGGCCATTAATCTGTTATCAAATTCTGGTACAAATGGCTTAATGTCGAGCAATGGCGTTTTGTCAAGCATATCAGCTTCTTTAAAATAAATCCTGTTCTTTTCAATAAACACCAGTTCCACAATTGATGTCCCTATCGGATTGGGACGATGTGGGCTCCGTATGGCGAAAACGCCATGACAACACTCATCCAAAAATGGTTTTTGGACAAGCGCAGCTTTTTTTGATTTATGAAAATGATAGATCAGTATGATATGAGTGAATTGTTCCAGGTCGGTTAAACCTGCCATATATGTTTCCTTGATCTCAGCCACTGCAAGCAGGCTTTTCTGGGCAAGTGCAGCCTGAATCGGCATTCCTTTGGTTTCGGTATATTGGGTGCGGATAATACCTATAGGTTGGTAGGCCAATTGTTCCATTTATTCATTATTTGAACCTGATAACTATGTCGATACTGTAAGACATGATCTTGAAATAGTTTTTATTTTGATTCATTGTTTTCCAGTGAATGATAATCCTCCATTACGTAATATCAAGCTGTCTCCTGTATAACTGTATTGTATTCTCAATACCAAAATAAAGCGCATCACTGATCAATGCATGTCCTATGGATACTTCTAACAAACCGTTAATGTTTTCAGCAAAATATCTGAGGTTCAGCAAGCTCAGGTCGTGGCCTGCATTGAGCCCGATGCCCAGTCCGGAAGCAACCCTGGCTGCTTCAACAAAAGGTGCAATGGCTTGCTCTTTATTGGTCTCAAATCCACTCGCATAGCTTTCGGTATAAAGTTCAACCCTGTCAGTGCCCGTATCAAGGGCATGGCGGATCATTTCAACATCGGGATCAACAAAAATAGACACCCGTATACCAACCTCATGAAAGCGTTTGATCACCTTTTGTAAGAACACCTTATGTTTTCGAGTATCCCAACCATGATCAGAAGTAAGTTGTCCGGGATCATCAGGGACTAGTGTTACCTGATCGGCTTTGTTATTGATAACAAGCTGTATAAAACGCTCCGTTGGATTGCCCTCAATATTAAACTCGGTCTTCACAAGTGGCCTCAGCAGTGCCACATCACGAAAGGTTATATGACGTTGGTCGGGACGAGGGTGGACCGTAATACCTTGTGCACCAAATCGCTCACAATCAATTGCAAATTTCTGCACATCCGGAATGTTTCCACCCCGGGCATTGCGTAGCGTAGCTACTTTATTGATGTTTACACTTAGTCTTGTCATCAAATGTGATTTTCAGCAAATTTAGTAATTTGCACCGCTAAATGAAAGGCAAACAAGTAAATTATGCGTGTAGTCATACAAAGAGTCAGTAAGGCCTCAGTAAGTATAAATAATCAGGTAACATCAACCATCAGTAAGGGAATGCTGGTGCTGTTGGGTATTGAAGAATCTGATAATGTGGAAGATATTAACTGGCTATGTGCCAAACTGACCCGTTTACGCATCTTCCCTGATGAAAACGGCATCATGAATCATGATATCGTAACAGTGGGTGGCAGTTTCCTGGTGGTAAGCCAATTTACACTGCATGCCAGTACCAAAAAAGGAAATCGCCCAAGCTATATCAAAGCTGCACGACCCGAAACAGCCATACCTCTCTATGAGAAATTCGTGAATGCACTCTCCTCACTTTCAGGCTTAACCGTTGAAACAGGTGAATTTGGAGCCATGATGCAAATTGAATTGGTCAACGATGGGCCTGTGACAATCATGATCGACAGCAAAAACCGGGAATAACCAAGTACAGTGCAGAATTGCTGATACATATTGTGAATCAATAAAGAAACTGATCAATGAGATCTGATCATCTTTATGGAGTAGATATGCGATTGCTCCTCTATCCTGGCGATAAACATCCCGGCGGATGGTAATTCCAGTGCTATTTCATCGTTTTCGGATACTACTGTTGTAATTGCCCTGCCCGACAAGTCCATCAGTGTGACTTGCCTTCTCCCGGGATGCTGAAACCTTAGTGTCACTAATTCATTGCCTGGATTTGGATATGCTTTGACAAAATCTGTTTCCTTGCCCAGCTCCCCAGTAGTTGTGACCAGGCCATCGAGATCGTAACTGCTGAAAAAGCGCCATATCTCTTCACTGGCACTGAAATCCATATTGGTGATATTGATGTTGATGGGAGCACCCGGCCAGGAGTGTCCTCCTCCAATGATTCTGTAATGCTCAACCACGCTACCGGCATCTCCGTTTGCCCAAAGGTAATGCCGGGCAGTACAACCGTCATCAGGATCAAGGTCGGGCAGATCAGTAATGATGGGTGAGGTGTCGCAGCTATTATGGCCAATCCAGTAGTTTAGGAGTGCCTGTACCGATACAAACAGCAAATTTCCATCATATGGCACAGTGCCATCTGCTGTACCATGAATCTGAAGTATGGGTACCGGTCTGGAGGGCATACAGGCCGACAGATTGGCTGAGATCATGGTACCGGTCACTGAGGCGATGGCTGCAATGCGGTCACTCAAAAAACAAGCCAGGCTAAAGCTCATGAATCCCCCATTGCTCATGCCTGTACTGTAAACACGCTTTGGGTTAATATTATAATTTGCTGAGAGGGTATCAATCAATGCAGATAGAAAGCCTACATCATCGACATTGGAAGTGCCAAAAGTGTTCCAATGCATAATATTGAAAGCGTCGGGCGTGCCATTGGGATGAACCACTAAAAAACCTGCCGTATCAGCTACAGGCCTGAAATCGCCATATAGCTCCTGTTCGATATTATTTGACCCGTATCCATGCAGGTTAAGAACAAGAGGTGATTGAACGCCAGGATCATAGGAATCGGGTATGTATAAGCGGTAGGTGCGGTTAAGTCCATCGTACTCAAAATTACCGGTTACCGTTTGCTGCGGAATTGCAACAACGGGAAAGACCAATAATAGCAATATGGCTCGTAATAACGATTTCATAGGCATTCCATCAAGGTGATACTGTCAGCTAAATTACAGAATTATTTTCCGAAATGTTAGATATTTATCTAAGGAAATACAGCTCAACCTTAAAATAAATTACTTCTATGTCAAAAAAGCAGCCACAACCGGTGTAATCAATCATGTCTTACCATATGTAAGGTCTTGAATGACATTTAGAATGGAATAGTTGGTTAAGCTAGTGTGAGATACCTATTGGTTTTGATCATACCAACAGGAAACAACTGCTCGATGATATGACTCCGATATTCAAAAATCCTGTTGACTTTGTTTTTAACGAAAAATCTATGTGCCAAACGTCCAATGATACCAAAAGGAAGGATATAGCTTATTCTATCAATCATTTCAACACCTTCGTCCACCTGCCTGAAATGATGCTCATGGTGCCACAATCGATAAGGACCATAACGTTGTTCATCAACAAAATATCGCTTTTCTTCAACATGCGTAATTTCGGTAATCCATTTCAAAGGCATGCCAATCAATGGTTTCACACGGTATGAGATCATTTGCCCCGGATACATTTCATCAGTTTCACCTGTAAGGATATCAAAACCCATTTCAGCAGGTGTGATCAGTTTAAGGTTGGCAGGTGAGCTAAAGAACTTCCAAACAGCATCCAGATCAGCTCTGACAATAACATTTTTCTCAAGTACAAACATTTTAAATTTTTATGTATAACATTTCAATGGTAAAAATGTTTGACTGATCACTTATTAGAATAATTACAATGATAAATTTGCAACCGTATGCAATAAACTTTTCCTAAGGCTTTAAAATCACTACCCTAATGACCACCGAGGGTAAGCTGTTAATTTTAAGATTGTTGATCAAATCAAACTATGAATCAACACGAAAATACCGGAACAATTCAGGTAAATACTTGTCAGATCACTAAAGTATTTATTTAATTTTATCCATCTTTTCAATACCACACAAAACGCTATATGATTATGATCAAGCAACCCCGATTATCTTTCTGGCAGATCTGGAACATGAGTTTCGGTTTTTTGGGCATTCAATTCGGTTATGCGCTGCAAAACGCGAACGTAAGTCGCATTTTCCAAACCCTCGGCGGCGATACCGATAAGTTAGCACTTTACTGGCTGGCAGCACCTGTAACCGGTTTGCTTGTCCAACCCATTGTGGGTTATTTTAGTGATCGTACCTGGAACCGTCTGGGGCGTCGTAGGCCTTACTTCCTGGTAGGTGCCCTCCTGGCCAGTTTCGCTCTGATCATGATGCCCAATTCACCTTTTCTTTGGGTGGCCGTGGGTATGCTATGGATCATGGATGCTTCCATCAACATCTCCATGGAGCCATTCAGGGCCTTCGTGGGAGATATGCTTCCAAGTGAACAACGAACCAAAGGATTTGTGATGCAGAGTTTTTTTATTGGTCTGAGCTCTGTCGTTGCTTCTGCACTGCCGTATATACTTGCCAACTGGCTGGGTATTGCCAATACGGCACCTGAAGGGATGATACCACCCTCGGTAAAATTTTCATTCTATCTGGGTGCAGCAGCCTTTCTGGGGGCAGTGCTTTGGACAGTTTTTCGCTCGCACGAATATCCACCAGAAGAGTACAATCAGTATCATCCACCTGCTGAAGATGCACACAGTGATACATTTTGGCTTTGGCAGATATTCAAGGATTTTGGAACCATGCCCAAAACAATGATACAGTTGGCCTTTGTGCAATTTTTCTCATGGTTTGCTCTTTTTGCCATGTGGGTTTATGCTGTGCCCGGAATTACAACCCACATCTATGATATGAAACTCGATGCCAGGCAGATTGAATTGCTTTCGGTTATAGGCAACGAGAGGATGGCCGCCAACAGCAGCAACACAGCAGAATTGGAACGCCTGGCTCCTGTTATGCGTGACCTTGCTATATTCCAATCTAAACTAAACAACCAGGATAAGGTAAGTATCAACATTAATGTGGCCAACTATTTTGTGAATGATCGTATTCTTAGCCAATTAGATATGGTACAATCTTTTGGCATGGTAACCCCCATAAGCTCACCACCCAGGGCTACGGATGAAATATTTTCCGAAATACGATCGCTTCGTGAAGCTATTGATACAGAACACCTTCCAACTATTTCAGCCGAAACGATCCAGTACTTTATTGACAATATGGATGCTTTTGGGTTTGATGAAAACTTCAAGGCCAGGCTTGCACTTTTACGCGACCTGTCACATGTACAGGCACAGTACAATGATGGCGCCGACTGGGTGGGTGTTGGGTTCGGGGCTTATAACCTATTCGCAGCTGCCATCGCCTTTCTGTTGCCCATACTGGCTCGAATGACCAGTAGAAAAACAACACATGCTGTTTCACTGATTTTCGGCGCCGTTGGCTTGCTTTCTATCTACTTTTTACCTCATCCTGACTGGCTGATCCTTAGCATGGTAGGTGTTGGAATTGCATGGTCAAGCATCTTAAGCATGCCCTATGCCATACTCACGGGTAGCATTCCCGGAGGTAAGCTGGGGATCTATATGGGCATTTTCAACTTCTTTATTGTAATCCCACAAATACTTGCGGCTACCATTCTGGGTTTCTTGCTGAAATCATTATTTAACAATGAAAGTATTTATGCACTTATAATCGGTGGGGTTTCATTTCTGATTGCAGCTGCCCTGGTTGCCATAGTCGATGATGTAGATGATGTGCATGCACATTCTTAGAACTATACTACTGAATACTAGGTTGTTGGTTAGACATCATTATTGTTATGGCTATCTGGAAGTGTATGGGCAAGATTAGATCAAGATGAGAAGCTCAAAAGTCTTACAGCTCACGTTCTCCAAATTCGGCGGAAAAATTGAGCAAAGATGTACTTTTTGCCTGATTTCTTTTAGCGCCGGTGATTGCTAAACTTTTTTTTAAAAATCTATCTCATGTATAGAAAACAAATAATACTCTTTACGATTAGAATCTTAACGTAGTGAGGAATCTCCATGAACATAACCGGTCACTACTAAAAAAATACATATCCATTGTAAAAGTAAACTTTGAAAAATTAATACCTTTGTTCCAGGCTCAGGACTAGGTTTTATTCTCGCAGTAATTCAAAAATGTGATCCGGCAATTCATGGCAACCACGATCCAAATCAATAATTAACACAATGAAATTTAACCTTTTAAAAACCATTTTGCTGTTCCTGTTGATAGGCATGTGTGCTGAAACATTGCATGCACAGGGCAGATTGATCCGTAAAATTCAGCAGCGGGCCGAAGACAAAGCTGTTGACAAGATTTTTGGCGATTCGGACAAAAAAGATGATCCCGAAACAAAACGCTACGAAGATGAGGCCTCCGAGCCCACACGTCACCGCAAGGGTGGCGGGCTCGAAAAGGATATACCCGATGTCAACCAAAATATCCTGGATGCTGAATCTGCCTATGAAGCCAGGAAATTCGCTGAGGCAAAGGCTGCTATAAGACAAGCCTTGTGGGGTGTAGAACTGGGCATTGGCCAAAACATATTGAATAGTCTGCCAAAAACAGTGGAGGGTCTGGACGCCGATACAGATGAAGACCGCGTGAGCAGTACCGGAATCGGTTTCGTTGGACTGGTGATCGAACGCATGTATAAAGGCAGTAACGATATAGAGCTTAAAGCTTCAATTGGTAATGATGCAGCCTTGCTTGGGCTGGCAGGCGTATATATGGCCAGCGGCATGTATGCAAATACCTCCGATGACACTGATCAGAAACAAATACGTTACCAGGAGCACCGTGGCATCATTACATATGATGATTATGAGGGTTATACACTTTCTGTTTCATTTGGCCAATCCAGTGTGTTTGTGGTAAGAGGAACAAACTTTGAAACTGAGGGTCAGTTTATGGCTGCTGCCAATACTTTTGATATCAATACCATTAAAAAAGAACTCGGCGAACAATGAAAAACAGCGTTAAATTAATCATTGTCTTGTGTTTGATGGCATCAGGGCTCTATGCACAAGACGTTAACGGACAGCTAAATACTGCAAAATCAGCTTATGGTTCAGGTGATCTGCAAGGTGCACGCTTTGCCTTGCAGCAAGCATTGAATGAACTTAATATCGCAATCGGTGCTGAAATCCTGAAACTGCTTCCAACAAATATGGAGGATATGACCTACATTGAGGAAGAGGATAATGTGACAGCCACTACAGCAGGCTTTACCGGGATATATGTTAGCAGGACTTATCAGTTCGATGAAAACAAGCATGCCTCCCTTCAGATCATAAGCGACTCACCATTGCTTTCGGGTATAAGTGCATTGCTTGCACTGCCGGTTTTCGGCGCTGATCCGAACCAAAAAAGAGTTCGAATTGGCGGTTATCGCGGATTGCTTCAAAAAAGTGAAAACAGCACAGGTGAGATTTCCTGGGACCTGCAATTACCTGTGGGAAGCACCCTGCTCACCTTCCAGGTTGAAGGAATTGAACAGGAGAAGACCGTCACCGATATGGCTTCAACCATACCGGTAGATCAAATTTCACGCTTCGCACAATAGGAAGCAGATCAGACAGCAGTAGAAGTTATTTTTATTTAAAATCAGGAGCATGAGACCTTGTTGGTTGATATTGGCTTCAATATTTATATTGTGTGCCGCTATGCTGAATCCACCCAAAGCACAGCACCCACCTGCTAAGGTGCCGGTGATGACACTTGGAGTATTTCATTTCGACTACCCCAATCTGGATGCGGTGAAAGTGGATGAAAAAAACCAGATATCAGTATTTGACGAACCTTTCCAATCCGAGATTATTGCAATTGCAAATGCATTGGCAAAATATAATCCAACAGTAGTTGCCGTGGAATCGCTGCCTCAAAACCAAGACAGGCTTGATTCGCTATTTAACCTATTCAAAATGGG
>CALAZZ010000302.1 GCA_937926515.1 uncultured Bacteroidales bacterium
GTGGAATAAATTTTTACACCTAGTTTTTCCAAACGCCGGACGATTTGTTCGAGTCCTTCTTTATAAAAAACAGAAATTAAGGCTGTTTGTATTCTTTTCAATGTGAATCAATTTGGTTTTGCAAGAATAGCGAAAAACCATCGTTTGTACAATTTATTTGTGGCTTTTTTGAAGCTTATATTTACCTTTACAAATTGTTATCATACCATAGAAATTATGCTATTGTTTTTTAAACTCATTGCGGAAAGTTTTCGATTTGCCATCGATGCCCTGGTGATAAACAAGGTGCGAACCATACTGTCATTGCTTGGTATCACCATAGGCATATTTTCAATTATCTCTGTATTTTCTGTTTTTGACAGCCTTGAGAAGGCCATAAGAGACGATATCAACTCGTTGGGTGATAATGTATTATTTATTCAAAAATGGCCATGGGCCATGGGCGGAGCCGATTACCCCTGGTGGCGTTACTGGCAAAGACCTGAGCCCAGCCTGCAGGATATGCGCGAGTTACAACGACGCAGCAATGCAGCTGAAGCTTTCGCTTTTATGATCGGTACCAGCCGTGATGTTAGTTATTTGAATACCACCATTCAGAGGGTGGGCATATCTGCCGTTTCCCATGATTATGCCCTGGTTATGCCTTTCGATTTGCAGGAAGGACGATATTTCACTTCAATCGAATCACAGGCAGGTCGAAACGTGGCCATAATTGGTGCCAATATAGCCGAAACATTGTTTCCAAATACAGATGCTGTTGGCAAATCAATTAAAATATTTGGTTTGCGTATGGATGTAATTGGTGTGATTAAGAAAAAAGGAGATGATATTTTTGGAAACTCTGACGATGAGAACATCATCATCCCGGTCAATTTTGCCCGAAATGTAATAGATATACGCGGCAGTGGTTCTTCAATTGTTGCTCTGGCAAAGCCAAATGTTTCCAATGCAGAACTTATCGATGAGTTAACTGGCTTATTGCGTTCAATAAGAAAACTGAAGCCAGCTGCTGATGACAACTTCTCAATTAATGAAATAGATATCATTAATCGTGGATTCGATCAGTTTTTTGGGGTTATCGCCATAGTTGGATGGATCATTGGCGGATTTTCACTGTTGGTGGGCGGCTTCGGAATTGCCAATATTATGTTTGTATCGGTTAAGGAACGAACCAGCCAGATAGGTATTCAAAAATCACTTGGAGCCAAGAATTACTTCGTGCTATTGCAGTTTTTATTCGAAGCCATCTTTTTATCGATAATTGGTGGTTTTGTTGGTTTGTTGATCGTTTTTGGGCTAAGCCTACTGGTAAGTCTCACTACAAGTTTTACCTTAATATTATCCACCGGCAATATCTTTTTAGGTATATTCGTATCGGCACTCATTGGGCTGATATCCGGCTTTTTACCTGCCTGGTCTGCTTCGCGCCTTGATCCGGTTGAGGCGATGCGTTCCACATTTTAGCTGGCCGGACAGCCTATTCAAATTTCATCTGTTTATTATTAACTATCTTTACATGCTAAACTTTTCAGATGATTAACAGGTGGATTATAAAAGAAGATGGTGATGCTCAAGTCATTAATAGGCTAATGAAAGAGCTTACCATTGATTCACACCTTGCAAATCTGCTTACTCATCGAGACATTACCACATTTGATGAAGCCAGGGAATTTTTTCGTCCCTCTCTGGATAATCTTCATGATCCTTTTTTAATGAAGGATATGGATAGAGCTGTTCAGCGTATTCTAAGTGCAATCGAAAATGGTGAAAAAATTCTTATTTATGGCGATTATGATGTGGACGGCACCACTTCAGTCGCCCTGATGTATTCATACCTCAAAAAATATTTTAAAAAACGTATAGAATTTTATATTCCTGACCGATATAAAGAAGGATATGGCATATCCTATCAAGGAATAGACCATGCCATTGAGCAAGGTATAAAGCTTATCATTGCACTTGATTGTGGGATCAAGGCCGTCGAGAAGATAGACTATGCGAATAAGAGCAATGTTGAATTCATAATCTGCGATCACCACAGACCCGGTGAAAAATTGCCTGAGGCTGCAGCCGTGCTTGACCCCAAGCGTGATGATTGCAATTATCCATTTAAGGAACTATCCGGTTGCGGGGTAGGTTTTAAATTATTACAAGCCCTGGCTTCAGTACAAGGGGAATCATCACAGCAGTTATATCGTCATCTTGATCTTGTTGCAATTAGTATTGCTGCTGATATTGTTCCGATAACGGGCGAAAATCGTATTCTTGCCCACTTTGGGCTAAAGCTGATCAACTCGAACCCAAGACCGGGTATAGAGGCCGTTTTGAGTTACGCCAAAATACACAAACGTGAACAGATAGATGAGGATTCAGGCCTGTCGCTCAGTCGTGAGCTCACCATCAGCGATCTGGTTTTTTTGATAGGGCCACGAATCAATGCAGCAGGACGTATCGAAAGTGCCTGCGATTCTGTCAGACTGATGCTGGCTGATAAAATGGGTCATGCAAAAAACCTCGCAAATGCTATTAACGATTTGAATACTGAAAGGCGTAACCTTGATAGTCAGATCACTGAGGATGCACTGGCCATGATTGAAAACAATCCCCAACTCAGGAACAATAAGAGCACAGTGCTTTTCAATGA
>CALAZZ010000303.1 GCA_937926515.1 uncultured Bacteroidales bacterium
CTCTTCCCCGGCGGACCAGGCAATCCGGAAGACCTGGACGGCAACCCGCGCGTTGTAGGCGCTTACATTGACATGGGCGCTTATGAAAATCAGGTGTTTTGCCCATCGGGCAATGTGTTGTACGTAAATACAAATGCCACCGGCACCAACAACGGATCATCCTGGGCAGATGCCTTCAACGACCTGCAGGATGCCCTCAACAGCGCTTGCCCCGGCATCACAGAAATATGGGTGGCCGCCGGCACTTACAAGCCCGACCAGGGCGTGGGCTACACCCCCGGCAACCGCTCGCATTCCTTTGTCATTAAAAACGGCGTGGGAATTTACGGTGGTTTCGTCGGCACAGAGGCCCTGCTCTCCGAGCGGCCCTCCCCACTGGCCCTCACCACCCTCAGCGGAGACATCGGCACAGTGGGCAACAACGGTGATAACAGCTACTCCGTAGTCACCGGCTCCGGCACCAACGCAACCGCTGTGATGGATGGATTTACCATCACCGGAGGAAATAGTAATGGTGGTTCAACTTTCCCTGAGTCCGACTATACAGGAGGCGGCATGTACAACAACGCCGGCTCCCCCACGGTAGCCAACTGTACCTTTTCAGGAAATACGGCTACTGGTTATGGCGGCGGGATGATCAATTTGTGGGGCTCCTCCCCCACGATAACGAACTGTACCTTTTCGGGGAATTCAGCTAATAGAGATGGTGGCGGGATGTTCAATTTTGACAATTCCTCCCCCACGGTAACCAACTGCACCTTTTCGGGAAATTCGGTTAATTTTGATGGCGGCGGTATGTACAACAACAACAGTTCACCCACAGTAACCAACTGCATCTTTTCGGCAAATACAGCAAATGATCTCGGTGGCGGGATGTACAATTGGGATTTTTCCTACCCCACGGTAACGAACAGCACCTTTTCGGGGAATTCAGCTGGTTCTGATGGCGGCGGGATGTACAATTATTATGGTTCCTCTCCAACGGTAACAAACTGCAGCTTTTCGGCCAATATAGCCGGTTCTCGCGGTGGCGGGATGTACAATCATTATACTTCCTTCCCCACTCTAACAAATAGCAGCTTTTCGTGGAATTCAGCAAATAATGGTGGCGGGATGTACAATGACTCGGATACCTCTCCCACGGTAACGAATTGCATTATCTGGGGCAACAGCAGCGGGATAGCAGATGACTCTTCCACACCAACTGTTTCATACTCCATCGTGCAGGGGGGGTATGCAGGAACTGGGAACCTTGATACTGATCCGTTATTCGTTGATGCGGCCAATGGTGATTTGCACCTTCAAGCCTGCTCACCGGCCATCAATGCCGGAACGAATACAGGTGCACCAGCTACTGACCTTGATGGCAATGCCCGTCCAAATAATCCATACGGCTTTGGGCCTGCCACTGTGGACATGGGGGCCTACGAATACAGTACATCCATTGATTATTGTACAACCTGCCTGGTTGGCAATGTCCTTTATGTAAAGGAAGGCTCCACGGGAGCCAATAACGGCTCCTCATGGGCCAATGCTTTCAATTATTTGCAAGACGCCCTCACCCTGGCCAGCCATTGTTCCGATGTAACCGAAATATGGGTTGCCGCAGGCACTTACATGCCCGACCAGGGCCCTGGTTACACACCGGGCAACCGCAACCATTCCTTTGTAATGAAAAACAACCTGGCCATTTACGGTGGCTTTGCAGGCACAGAAACACTGCTCACTGAGCGAGACTGGGTAAGCAATGTAACCATACTAAGCGGAGACATTGGCACAATTGGAGATATCTCAGACAACACCTATAATGTTGTCACCGGCTCCGGCACTAACGCCACCGCCGTTATGGATGGCTTTACCATCACGGGAGGCAATGCAGATGTTACAACTGGAAATTTAGACGACCCCAATCGTTCCGGCGGTGGTTTACACAACAACGCCGGCTCCCCCACGATAACCAACTGCACCTTTTCGGGGAATGAGGCTAATCTTTATGGCGGGGGAATGTCCAATTTGAATAATTCCTCCCCCATAGTAACCAACTGCACCTTTGTAGGGAATACAGCAGTTCTTGGCGGCGGGATGTATAATGAAAATACCTCCCCCACAATAACGAACTGCAATTTTTCCGGGAATTTGGCAATTAATAATGGCGGCGGTATGTTCAACAACAACAGCTCCCCCACGGTAACGAACAGCACCTTTTCGGGGAATGTGGCAAATATAAATGGTGGTGGGATGCGCAATTTTAATAATTCCTCTCCCACGGTAACGAACTGCATTATCTGGGGTAACAACACGGGAATAGTAGATATTACTTCCACACCAACTGTTTCTTACTCCATCGTGCAGGGTGGATATACAGGCACAGCTAATCTGGATGAAGATCCACTGTTTGTTGATCAGCCTCCGGTAGGTCTTGGAACAGCTGGGGATTTGCGGCTTCAATCCGGTTCCCCTGCCATTAATACCGGAAATAATGCCGCCAATTCTACTCCCACCGATCTGGATGGTAACCCACGTGTTGCGGGCGCTATCATCGACATGGGCGCCTACGAAGTTCAATGCGCTAATCCCGCAAATGGCGGCGAAATCGCCTCCAGCCAAACCATCTGCTCCGGTGATCTGCCTGACCCATTCACTAATGAGTTAGCCCCAACAGGATTTGTTGGTGACCTGGAATACCAGTGGCAATTAAATACAATAAGTGCAACAGCCAGCTTCAATGATTGGGATGATGTGGGTACCAATACCGATACCTATGAGCATGAAGGCACCATCACCCAAACCACCTGGTTCCGCAGGCTGGCGCGCGTAGGTTGTGTTACCGGTACCTGGGAAACAGCTACCTCATCCAATGTGTTGGAAATTGCAACATTCCCGTTTGGCGTGCGCACCTGGACCGGTACCACTGATAGTGACTGGAACACTGCCAGCAACTGGGATCCGCCATGCGTGCCCACTGCCGCTGACGATGTCATCATCCCTGATGTAACCAACGATCCTGTCATTTATGCCGGCATTGCAGCCGTGGCAAAATCGGTCACCGTAAACGAGGATGCATCCCTGGCTGTTGAAGCCACCGGCAGCCTCACCATCAATGGCTCAGCTATCCATGAATTTGATTCTTATGCAGGCCTTTACAATCGTGGCACAGTCACCAACGATGGACTTATTTCGCTGGGGGCAGTGTCAAGTGTGGGTGAAATTGGATTGTGGAATATTGGAACCTTCACCAATACCGGTGAAATACAAATTGATCGTTCAACCCTTGTCGCCCTGTGGAGTTCAGACGGACAATTTACAAATGAAGCAATCATCAACATGGGTGATCTGGCAAGCGTGGCAGATTATGGCCTTTACAATGATGCCACATTTGTAAACACTGTCGATGGGCAGATACAAATCAATAATTTTACCTTTAGAGGGATTGAAAATCGAACGGGTGAAATAAGTAATTCAGGCACCATCAACATCGGCCAGGCCTCAAACTCAGGGCAGAGAAGCATTATGAACCAGGCTGTTTTCAACCATATTGGTGGCGAAATCAGTCTTGATCGCTCTAGCGCTGCTGGAATTTACAATGATGGAAGCGGGTTATTCAAGAATGCTGCACTCCTCAACATTGGAGGCACGGTGAGTGTCGGCCAATACGGTATACAAAATATTGGCACATTTACAAACACACTCAGCGGTGAAATCTATATTGACCGTTCCAATACTTTTGGACTTTATAACAATAGCCCAGGCAGCACCTTCACCAATGCCGCTGTACTTATTATTGGCAGCCAGGAACCAATTGGAATTGCTGGTATTGGCAATGAAGGAACCTTTATAAACACCCTCACAGGTGAAATCTTTATTGACCGCTCATCGCAGATTGGATTTACCAGTATAGGGCCTGTTACCAACAGCGGTTTGTTAACGATCGGTGCCAACGAAAGTGTGGGATCACGTGGGATACAAAACGTCAACTCTGCCTTTACCAACACGCAAAGCGGACAGATCCATATTGACCGTTCCACTGAGTTAGGGCTGTTAAATGGAGATGCTCAATTCCAAAACAACGGAAAAATGTACCTCGGTGCAAACCATCCAATTGGTGGACGCGGAATAAACAACCAGGGTATTTCCAACAGCTTCCTGAACAGCGCTACCGGTGAGATCACCATAGATCGCACGACCGAATATGCCTTTGTGAATGCCAACCATACCAATGAAAATGCTGGAAAACTCACCATTGGCAGTCATGCAACTGTTGACGGATACGGGATTTTCCTTTTCTTTTCTGCCGGCCTGAACAATACCGGGGCTGGTGAAATACGCATCGACCGTACCTCCAATAGTGGAATATATGTGGAAACAGGAAGCACATTCACCAATGATGCCACCATCATCATCGGTGAAGCAGAACCCTACACAGCAACCTATGGCATCCAAAACGAGGTAATATTTACCAACGGCCCATGTGCCGTGATCCGCACCTACGCTCCCCTTAGCAATCTCACTAATTTCACCAACAATGGACTGCTTACTGCCATCACCACGGAGCAACATGCCGGTATTGCTGTCGTGGTCAATTCGCCCGGAGGTGTTGCAGGAGCCTACAATTTTGCTGCTGCCGGTTTCGGAGGCGATGTAGGTGGTGGTGTTTGGACAGCCGATGCCGTGCTGGTGAGCGATGCCGGCGCATCTAGCCTGGGATGTAATACTCCCTACCAAAATGCGGGAGACCTGGCCGGAAAAATTGCACTGATCGACCGCGGCACATGCCAATTTGGGGTGAAATGCCTTAATGCCGAACTTGCCGGTGCCATTGCAGTTGTGATCATCAATAATGTTGCCGGCCCCCCATTTATCATGGGTGCAGGCGATGTGGGCGACCAGGTGACCATCCCCTGTGTGCTGATCTCAAAGGCTGATGGTGATGCCATCAAAGCAGCCGGTAACGTGAACATGAGCATCGGAAACATTGCCACACCTGCCAATGCCATCATCAACAATGGGATTCTCGAGTTCCCGCTGGGCAACTCCATTCCCAGCATAGAGAATAACCAGGTGGTGGTTGAGCCCTTTAGTGGCGACTGTTCAGCGGCAATTAGCCCGGCCCTGCGCCTGGATGATGCAGCTGATTTTGTGATCGCCGATACCTGGTATTTTGATGAAAATCTCACCAATGCAGCCGGAACCTATGATATGGGATCCAATACCTTCCTGCCTGATGGAGCGCTTACCGGTGATGTAACCACGCTGTATTTCAACATCACTGATTCTGATGGGGGTTGCACCAGGACTGTTTCAGTGCAGGTGAGTTTTAATGATGATCTGATCCCTGATGCAGTATGTACAGATATTACAGTGGAACTGGTGGGCAATTCAGTTACCGTTTTTGCTGCAGATGTTGACGATGGCTCCACCGATAACTGTACGCCGGCTGATGAGCTCATTTTCACCCCGGCAAGTGTAACATACACCTGTGCCGATCTTGGGGTCAATACCTTTGTGCTCACGGTTACTGATGCCAAAGGCAATTCCAACTTTTGCATAGCCCTGGTCACCGTGGTGGATGCAACACCGCCGCAAATCAGCTGCCCCAATCCGGTTGAAGTACTAACCGATCCGTTTGAGAACTTTGCCTCCAATGTGATCATAGGTGTGGCAACCGGAACCGACAACTGTGGTGTGCCTGACATTGAAGGTGTAAGGAGTGATGCACTGGGGCTGAATGACCCATATCCCGTTGGCCTGACCAGCATCACCTGGACGGCCACTGACGTTGCCGGCCTTACTGCCAGCTGTACCCAAACCGTAACCGTAATCAAACGCTACGGGTTGCAGCTTGAAGCCATACTGCAAGGCCCCTACCAGCCCAACCGCAGCAACGGTGTGATGAGCA
>CALAZZ010000304.1 GCA_937926515.1 uncultured Bacteroidales bacterium
GGATGGGAAGTAATTCATTATAACTCCAGTTATTTGAGCCTAATCCTCGCTCATTGCAACCGATTGATTTGTTAATTGTTTCCAAATGTTCAGCAGGCTCAACAGTGTCAATGACATTAATCGTACTTTTGTTTAAAACCCATATATGCTGATATGAAATTAATTGCCTTGCTCATTATAGCCTCCTTTTTTAACCTCTGTATTCAGGCACAGGTAATCATAACCGAACCTCCCTTTCCAACAGATGATTCGCCTGTCACCATCATTTTTGACGCCACACAGGGCGGGGGTGCCCTTGCCGGTTACACAGGAGATGTTTATACTCATACAGGTTTGATCCTGCAGGGAAGCTCAAACTGGCAGCATGTGATAGGAGATTGGGGGAATAACAATAACCAACCCAAACTTACGCGCATTGGTACCGATTTGTACCAGCTCGAGATTCAACCTTCCATTCGACAGTTTTATGGGGTATCTCCTCAGGCTGTCATTCAAAAGATGGCCTTTGTGTTCAGAGCCGCAAGCCAATCACCCCAAACCGAAGACTTGTTTGTGGACGTGTACGAACCCGGCCTGAATGTCAGCATTCTTTCACCTGCAAATGCTACAATTATTGAATTGAATGAAACACTTCAGATCAGTGCCAGTGCAACGGAAGCCGACAATATGTTCCTGTATTTGAATTCAACCTTGATCGAAACCTACGAGGGCAACGAAATCAATTACAGCCTGATTGCTGATATGCCCGGTGCACACTGGATACGCGTGGATGCTTGGGCAGGAGAAGATATGGTTTCGGATTCGGTCTATTTTTACGCACGTGATCAAGTACCAATCGCTGAGCTTCCGGCCGAGTTGTCTACAGGAATTAATTACATCGATGACAATACGGTTACTCTGGTGTTGCATGACCCTCCGGCGCTTAAGCAGTTTGTTTTCGTGATCGGTGATTTCAACGACTGGATGGTACATGAGGATTACTATATGAAGCGAAGTCCCGATGGCACAAAATACTGGTTGACTATCGAAAGCCTGGAAACCAATAAAGAGTATATCTACCAGTATTACATTGACGGTGAGTTGAGACTGGCTGATCCTTACACCCACAAAGTAAGTGACCCTTGGAATGATAAGTGGATATCAAACTCGACCTACCCCGATCTGATACAGTATCCCGATGGTAAAACTACAGGCATTGCTTCGGTGCTTCAAACAGCACGTGAGCCCTACAAGTGGGAGGTGGAAAATTTTGAACCGCCGTCGGTTGAGGACCTTGTGATCTATGAATTACACATACGCGATTTTGTCGCTTCGCGCGACATCAAAACAGTGATTGACACCCTTGACTACCTTCAGCAACTGGGAGTTAATGCCATCGAACTGATGCCCATCAATGAATTTGAAGGCAACGATTCATGGGGCTACAATCCTTCGTTCTATTTCGCCACCGACAAGGCTTATGGCCGCGAAATTGATTACAAACATTTTATCGATGAGGCCCATAAACGCGGCATGGCTGTAATTTTGGATGTGGTGCTCAATCATGCCTACAGCCAATCACCTATGGTGCAGATGTATTTTAATCCTGGTGCCGGCCAATATGGCCAACCTACTGCTGACAACCCATGGTTCAACCAGGTCTGTCCACATGAACCCTGGTGCTGGGGATATGATTATGACCATGAAAGCCCTTATACACAAGATTTTATTGACAGGTTTAATGAATACTGGCTCACCGAGTTCAAGGTTGACGGCTTCCGATTCGATTTTACCAAGGGTTTCACAAACAACCAAACTGGAAATCAAGGATCTGATTATGATGCTGCCCGTATAGCAATTCTTAAACGAATGGCCGATCATATCTGGACAGTAAATGACAAGGCTTATGTGATTCTTGAACATTTTGCCGCCAACAACGAAGAAAAAGAACTTGCAGAATATGGAATGATGTTGTGGGGCAATATGAATTACAATTACAATGAAGCCACAATGGGTTGGACTTCCAACTCCAATTTTTCGGGCATCTCCTATAAGCAACGCGGGTGGAATGTTCCACACCTGATCGGATATATGGAAAGCCATGACGAAGAGCGGCTGATGTTTAAAAACTTAGCCTATGGCAATTCGTCCAACCCTTGGCACGATGTGAAGGAGTTGGGAATTGCCCTTAAACGAAATGCAGCTGCTGCAGCCTTTTTCTTCACTGTTCCGGGTCCGAAAATGATCTGGCAGTTTGGAGAATTGGGCTACGATGTAAGCATTGACGATCCTTGCCGTGTATGTCCAAAACCGATCCGCTGGAATTACCTTGACGACTGGCGCCGCAAAACACTTTACGATTATTACAGCGAACTGATACGGCTAAAGAAAACTTACAATGTTTTCAGAACCAACAACTTTACTATGAGCCTTAGCGGTGCAATGAAACGCCTGAACCTAAGTGATCCTGATTTATCGGTTACCGTGATTGGTAATTTCGGTGTCACCGAAGGCTCTATTGATCCTGCTTTCCAGTTTCCCGGCACCTGGTATGACCATTTCAACAACGACTCTATCGATGTTACGGACATCAACAACCCTATCAGTTTAAAAGCCGGTGAGTTCAGGCTGTTCACCAGCCAAAAGCTGGAATGGTCAACGTTTGTAGGTCTGGACGAAACAATCCGGCACAATCCAATTCATGTAAGGGTATTTCCCAACCCATCAAATGATTCATTTAATATTCGGGTCAATCCTTTACAACGAGGTCATTACCTCATTAAACTGAGTAACCCTCAAGGCCAGCTGCTTCAGGTAATTCACGAAGGAACACTTGAAGCAGGCACGCACAGCTTTCATACCACATCTGAAAACTTATCCGGAGGAATATATTTACTTTATATATCAGATGGCAAAAGCAATGAAACCATTAAACTGATCAAGAGGTAGTATGGCGTAGCATTTTGACATACATTAAAATCCAGCTTATTACTTTTAGCAATACCCCGTAAAAATGGATTCAATAACTCAGATATACCGCATTGGTTATGGCCCTTCGAGCAGCCACACCATGGGGCCTTCACGGGCAGCAAGAATTTTCAGGCAAAAAACAGCTGATGCGGCTTCTTACCGCGTCACACTCTATGGAAGCCTGGCCGCCACCGGAAAGGGTCACCTCACAGATAAAGCTATTATCACCATGCTTGGTCCCTTGCAGGTCGAGTTTATCTGGGAGCCTTCAACACGTCTTCAGCGGCATCCCAACGCCCTGCGCTTTGAAGCCATCAACGCCAATGGTAAATCAACTACCGATTGGACCGTTTACAGTATAGGCGGCGGCGCCATAACTGATGAGGCCGGCTGGCTTACCTCTGATTCAAGGAAGATTTATCCACTTACCACCATGTCCGAAATACTGGAATGGTGTGAAGAAAACGGACGTACCTTTTGGGAATATGTACAAATGCATGAACCTCCCGAAACTTTCGATCACTTGCAGCAAGTGTGGGAGATTATGCAAGAGGCTGTAAAACGTGGTATTGAAAACGAAGGGGTGATACCGGGTGAACTCAAGCTTGCACGCAAGGCATCTTCCTATTTTATTAAAGCACAAAGCCTTAAGGACTCCCTCAAAAGCCGTAGCCTTGTTTTTGCTTATGCGTTGGCAGTATCGGAAGAAAATGCTTCAGGAGGTATGGTCGTAACCTCACCTACCTGTGGATCAAGTGGGGTACTGCCGGCAGTGCTCTATCATGCCAAATATGCTCATGGATTCACTGACTCCAAGATCATCAAGGCACTGGCTACAGCTGGCTTAATTGGCAATATTGTTAAGGAGCATGCATCCATATCAGGGGCTGAGGTGGGCTGTCAGGGCGAAATAGGCACTGCCTGTGCCATGGCATCGGGTGCGGTGAACCAACTATTCGGCGGTTCGCCACAGCAAATTGAATATGCTGCTGAAATGGGCCTTGAGCACCACCTGGGCCTCACCTGTGATCCTGTAGGCGGGCTGGTGCAGGTGCCCTGTATCGAACGCAATGCCCATGCTGCTGCCCGTGCCCTCGATTGCAATATGTTTGCCTTGCTGTCGGATGGAACCCACTTTGTTTCGTTTGATAAGATTGTGCAAACTATGAGAGAAACAGGAAATGACCTGCCCAGCTTGTATAAGGAAACTGCCGAAGGCGGGTTGGCACGGTTCGCAACAAAACGATAGAAAGAAAATCGGCCTTCTGGTTTTTTTCGTAATTTTATCGGCTATTCTAATTTTTTGACATACAAACTAAAGGAGGATTATTTATGAGCAAGTCAATTCTGGATTTGGAGCCTAAAAGCATTTGGAAAAATTTTCATAGCCTGACCCAAATTCCCAGGCCATCAAAGAAAGAAACTCAAGTGATTGCATTCGTAAAGAAGTTTGGAGAAGATCTTGGGCTTGAAACAATTGTAGATGAGGTTGGAAATATCATTATTCGCAAACCTGCCACTGCAGGTTACGAGGATAGGAAAACAGTCATTTTGCAGTCGCACCTGGATATGGTTCCACAGAAAAACGAAGGCACTGCTCATGATTTTGAGAAGGATCCTATTGAAACCATCATTGATGATGGTTGGGTAAAGGCCAATGGTACAACCCTGGGTGCCGATAATGGAATTGGGGCTGCAGCTGCCATGGCAGTGCTCGAAGCCACCGACCTGGAACACGGTCCCATAGAAGCTTTGTTTACCATTGATGAAGAAACCGGAATGACGGGAGCAAATGAGCTTAAGCCGGGGATGCTGAAAGGTGATATCCTCCTGAATATGGACTCCGAAGACGAAGGAGAACTCTATATTGGCTGTGCCGGAGGTATAGATACCACAGGTGAGATATCCATTAAACCACAGAAAACACCTGCCAATACCAAAGGGTATAAAATATCCGTAAAAGGCCTTAAGGGTGGGCACTCGGGCCTTGACATTCATCTGGGACGTGGCAATGCCAATAAGATCATCAATGGCTTAATGTTAATGGCTGCAGAAAAGTTCGGTCTGCGGGTATCATCTGTTGATGGTGGCAGCCTGCGCAATGCAATCCCAAGAGAAGCATTTGCACAAGTGGTTGTACCCGAAGCCAAAGCAGTGTTGTTTGAACAGTTCGTGGAAGCATTTGCCAAAATTGCACAAGAAGAATTTGCTGAAGCTGATCCCGGCCTGAGCATCACTGTTGAAGCAGGTGAAGCACCCGAAAAAATCTTTGACAAGAAAAGCCAGCAGGCTATGTTAGATGCTGTTGCTAAATGTCCGAATGGTGTAATAGCCATGAGTAAGGATATGGAAGGCGTAGTTGAAACATCATCTAACCTGGCTATCGTTAAGTCTGAAGATAAAAAACTTACCATGGCCAGCCTGCAAAGAAGCTCAGTGGATAAAGATAAGACCAAACTATCGGAACAAATCAGCCAGACTTTTAAGGATGCAGGTGCTGAGGCAAGCACATCCGGCGATTATCCGGGCTGGAAGCCCAATGTGAAGTCACCCATACTTCAGACCATGAAAGATGTATATCAACAAAAGTATGGTAAAGTTCCGGAGGTAAAAGTGATACATGCAGGCCTGGAATGTGGTATTTTGGGAGCAACCTATCCCAATTGGGATATGATTTCGTTTGGACCTACCATTCGTAATCCACATTCACCCGACGAGAAAGTGGAAATCGAAACAGTTGGTAAATTCTGGGATTATCTGTCTGAAACCTTGAAAAATATACCGGTAAAGTAAAATACCTGATCACTTGCCGGTAAGACAATTTTTTATTTTAAACTTACCTTGGTGATGCCATGACCACCGGCCTCCGCCGGAGCATCATCAAAGTGGTGTACGGACTTCTGATTGCTCAGAAAATCACGGATCACTTTGCGCAGTATGCCATTGCCTTTACCATGAAGTATGCTGATGTCCTTAATACTGAGCAACTGTGCTTCATCTAGATATTTTTCCACTTGTGTGATTGCCTCTTCAGCCCGCTTGCCGCGCACATCGATGGTAAGCTTGAACTGCCCTACTTTCTCGTTGTAGTCGGTTGCCATTCTTCCCCTTTGTTTTGGCTGGACTGATTGTCGCAACCTGCGGCTTTCTTTTTTGTTAAGCTTGCTGAGTTTTTCCGGTGAAGTACGCAATTTCACGGTGTTAAACATCACAACAGCCTCATGCCTGGAGATGGATAAAAGTTCACCTTCGATGCCCATTTCCTCAATACGTACCAAATCACCGGGTTTTAGCGTTTCATCCACCTCGGTTTCCTCTTTCTCCTCCTCTGAGACCAGTATTTCTGCCTGGGCAACAGCATCATCAACCAACTTTTCTTTGGTTTTTTGCAACCTTGCCCTGATTTCTTTGGTTCTCTCTTTCTCAGCCTGCGACTCCCGTATTTCCTTTATGGCATGCTCAATCTGTTTATTGGCTTTTTCAATCAGCAACCGTGCCTCATGACCTGCTTGAGCGATCAATTGTTTTTTTCTATCTTCCAGCTCTTTGAGCATGCGCTGATACTTTTCAACCACCTCGGATAGCAAGTCGTCGGCCAGTTTTAATTCTGTCTGCTTTTTTGCAATTTCTTTTTTCTCAATTTCCAGCTGCTGAAGCTGTTCGTCAAAATCGAGCTGTGAATGGCCTGTGATTTCAGCTGCTTTATTAAGGGTATTTTCAGGGAAGCCTATTTTCCGTGCTATTTCAAAAGCAAAAGAACTTCCCGGGTTTCCAATCTGAAGGGCATATAGAGGCTGCAACTTTTTGGTATCGAACAGCATGGCACCATTTACAATACCCGGCAGATTGTCAGCAATTAGCTTTAAGTTAGCATAATGGGTTGTGATCAATCCAAATGCGCCTTTATCATTGAGTTCGTTGAGCACGGCTTCGGCAATGGCTCCACCAAGCTGGGGCTCGGTGCCTGTGCCAAACTCATCAATCAGAAATAAGGTTTCATCATTGGCGGTTTGCATCAGGTTCTTCATATTTAGCAAGTGTGAGCTATACGTGCTTAGATCATTTTCAAGTGATTGTTCATCGCCAATATCAATGAAAATATTATTAAATACACCGCAAATTGAATCGGGTTGCATAGGAACCGAGAGGCCGCACTGGATCATATATTGAAGAAGCCCGGTTGTTTTCAGGCATACTGATTTGCCTCCTGCATTGGGACCTGAAATAACCAAAATGCGATTATCTTGGTCGATATGGAGATCAAGTGGCACGATTTTTTTCTGCTGCTCTTTGAGCGATCTTTCCAACAGGGAGTGCCTGGCCTGCTTCCAGCTTATATATGGTTTATGGGTCAGCTGAGGACTGTGCGCCTGAATTTCTTTTCCCAACCGGGCCCTTGCATGTGCAAAATCAATCAAGCCCAGCATTTGCCAGGCGAGTTGAAGCATTGGCAGCTGCGGACGAAGCAGCAGGGTAAATGCCGTTAGGATACGATTGATCTCACGTTTTTCAGCATATTCCAGCTCACGGATCTCATTATTGGTTTCAAATATTTCGGTTGGTTCAATATATACCGTTTGTCCTGTTGAAGATTCATCATGTATCAGGCCACGCAGTTTACGCTTGTCCGCCGCTTTTACCGGTATGACCATGCGACCGTTGCGTATGGTGATTTCCACATCACTCTCAGTCCAGCCTGCGCTTTTGGCTTCACCAAGCAAATGTCGGATCCGGCTTTCTACCGTCTTTTGTTTCTTATAGATATCCTGTCTAATTTCAGCCAGGGTTTGTGATGCCTTATCCGGAATGGAACCATTGTCGTCAATCAAACGGTTTACCTCCCTAAGCACTTGCTTGTCTATCTCAACTCCTGTTATCATGGATCTGATAGCCTCATAATCCTCACTGGCTTCCGATTTTGAAAAATCTATCAGTTGCTGAATGGTATTCAACATCAGTTTCAGATCAAACATGTAATCAAACTCGATCACCGTACCATCAATACGAATGCGCTGAAGTTCAGGCCGCAGGTCAACATAATCTTTTACCTGAAAAGGCATGCCCACATTCATCAGTCGCACAAACGCTTCTTCCTGTTCAAGCATATGATTGATGTCGCTGAGATTGCTTTTAAAAGAAAGTTGCTCTACGTACGAAATACCCATTTCGCTGATGCAGTAGGAACGAAGCATTTCGCGAATGGTATTGAATCCAATTTTCTCCTCAAAATTATTTGGGTAAATCACATCACAAAGATAAGCCAATAAGGCATATACAAAAGGAGGCCCGACCGCTGTGGATTATTGGATTATTCGTTAATCAATGGCATGGACGGCGTCGCTTATTTCATTCAATAGCCCGGGGTTGTTTTCCAACACATTTCCTACAACAATCACATCAGCTCCGGCACTGGCAATGGATTTGGCGACCTCCGCAGAACGGATTCCACCACCAACAATGAGAGGCACTTCGATGCTGCCACTCACTGACCGGATCATCGAAAGCGGCACGGGATTTTGTGCCCCTGATCCGGCATCCATAAATATTATTTTAAGCCCAAGCATTTCACCTGCCATTGCTGTACAAACAGCAATATCATTTTTATCGGATGGTATCGGAACGCTGTTACTCATATATGAAACGGTGGTAGGCCTGCCGCTTTCAATTAGCATATATCCGGTCGAAATTACTTCGAGCCCGCTTAATTTGAGGTATGGGGCAGCAATGACATGCCGTCCTATCAACATCTCGGCGTTACGGCCTGAAATCAGAGAGAGGAACAGAAATCCATCTGCTTTGTGGCTTAGCTGGTTGGTATTGCCCGGAAACAGCACCACGGGAATCTGTGTATTTGATTTCAGGATTTTGATGCAGCTATCCAGGTTATTATTGGTGAGCAAACTGCCCCCGACAAAAAAGAAGTCAACATTTGATTGAGCAGCCATTGTTGCAAGGCTGTATATCTCCTCATCGCTTGGTTTATCCGGATCAACAAGTACGGCCAGTTTTTTACGTGGCTTCAGGAATTCATTATAAACTGTCATATCACAGAGCAATTGAATAAGATGAAGATCAAATTTAAAATAAAATATTGCTTAAAATATGGCAGCGGCAATTTTCTGTATATTATCAGACCTCCCCATAGTGTAGAAGTGTATCACCGGCACCCCGGCTTTCATGAGTTCCCTCGACTGTGTAATGGCCCATTCGACGCCCACCTGACGAACCTGCTCATTGTTTTTACAGCCCTGAACTGCTTTCACAAGCACGTCCGGCAAATCAATATTGAATGTTTGTGGTAAACTGGTGAGGTGGTTAAGCGTTGATATAGGTTTCAGGCCTGGTAGAATAGGCACATTGATATTTTCTGCCCTGCATTTCTGCACAAAATCAAAGTATTTTCTGTTGTCAAAAAACAGCTGTGTGACAACATATTCAGCACCTGCTTCAACCTTATGCTTTAGGAATTTAAGATCAGTTTCAAGATTGGGTGCTTCGATGTGTTTTTCGGGATAGGCAGCAACACCTATTGTGAAGTCTGTTGCGGTGGCATTGAGCAGGTCTTCATCCAGGTAGATGCCTTTGTTCAGGTTCTGAACCTGTTTTACTAATTGCACAGCATGACTGTGGCCGCCAGGCTCAGGCTGAAAATATTTCATAGAGACCTGTGGATCACCACGCACGACCAACAGGTTTTTTACACCAAGAAAGTGCAGGTCGATCAATGCATTTTCAGTCTCTTCGCGTGTAAATCCGCCGCATATAATATGTGGTACAACATTCACGCGGTAACGGTACATGATGGCAGCCGTAATGCCAACGGTTCCGGGCCTTTTTCTTATGGTTTTCTTTTCGAGCAGCCCGTTGGGAAGAGGCTTGTAAACAAATTCCTCCTGGTGGTAGGTGATATTCACAAAAGCGGGATCAAATTCCATCAAGGGTTCCACTGTCTTGTGGATATGCTCGATGTTCTGCCCTTTCAACGGTGGTAATAACTCAAAGGAAAACAAGGTTTTATCTGATTGCCTGATTCGCTCGGGTATTTTTAGTAAATTGTTCATTATATAGATGATATGAGATGTAAAGCTATCTGTTTACACACAGCCTTATTAGCGATAGTTAAGATTGATATTCAACATTTTTTCTGCCGCTGCCATGCTAATACCTTTTCTTTTGGCATAATCCTCCAGCTGGTCTTTCCCGATCTTGCCGACATTGAAATATTGAGCATCAGGATGTGCAAAATAGTATCCTGAAACAGATGCAGGTGGAGTCATGGCATAATTTTCGGTCAATTGCACACCGGTATGTTTTTCGGCATGCAACAGGTCGAATAACTTTCTTTTTTCTGAATGCTCAGGGCATGCCGGATAACCCGGTGCCGGCCTGATCCCCTGATATTCCTCTGCCAATAATTGGTTGATGTCAAGCTTCTCCAGCGGGCCATAACCCCATATATGCTGACGCACCTTTTCATGCAGATACTCGGCAAAAGCCTCAGCCAGCCTGTCGGCCAATACCTTAACCATGATGGAATTGTAATCATCATTCTGCTTTTCAAACCTGGCTGCCAATTCAGAGGTACCATGACCTGCAGTGACTACAAAAGCACCCATATAGTCCTGTAGAGGGACATTTTCAGAAGCAATAAAATCAGCCAGGCAGAGGTTGGGGATACCTGCATTTTTCTTCTGCTGGTTACGTAGAAAAGAAAAAGTTGTAAGCTCCTTATCGGTATTCTTTGGATCAGATATCAGAATATCATCCTGAACAGAAGTGGCCGGGAAAATACCAACCACTCCTTTGGCCTGCAACCAATTGTTAGCAATAATCTCCTGAAGCAATTGATATGCATCATTAAATAGTTTACGTGCTTCGGTTCCTTTTACCGGATCTTCAAAAATCCCAGGGTATTTTCCGTTCAACCGCCAGGAGTGAAAGAAAAAAGTCCAATCGATGTACGGAATGAGGCTTTCGAGTTTCAGATTATCAAAAACAGTGAGACCCAATTGAGCTGGCCTACAGATTGTATGCTCATCGAAAACAGGTTTATATCGGTTGTTGCGTGCGAACTCGAGGCTTATGTATTCATTATCTTGCTGCAGTGCTTTATACTTTTGCCTGAGTTCTTCATAACGCAATTCTGTCCTGTGTATGAATGCGCTTGATTTTTGTTCCTCAGCCAAAAGATTAGATATTACGTCCGTAACTTTTGATGCATCGCGAACATGCACCACTGCATGATTATATTTGGGGGCAATTTTCAATGCTGTATGTGCTTCAGAGGTGGTGGCACCACCTATCAACAGTGGCAAATCCAAATGAAGCCTCTCCATCTCTGATGCAACATGAGCCATTTCTTCCAATGATGGTGTGATCAATCCGCTCAAGCCAATGATATCAACTTTTTCATCAAGAGCGGTTTGAATTATTTTATCTGCCGGAACCATCACACCCAGGTCGATCACTTCATAATTATTGCATCCCAGCACCACACCCACGATGTTTTTTCCAATATCATGCACATCTCCTTTTACCGTGGCCATCAGTATTTTACCGGCAGCTTTGGAAGCTGAGGTTTTTTCAGCCTCGATGTATGGAAGTAGTGCAGCCACTGCTTTTTTCATTACCCTCGCACTTTTTACTACCTGTGGCAAAAACATCTTGCCTGAACCAAACAGTTCGCCAACCACATTCATTCCGTCCATCAAGGGGCCTTCAATCACGTCCAAAGCACGTGGGTATCCGGGCCGGGCTTCAAGCACATCGGACTCAATATGGTCTGTTATCCCTTTAATGAGTGCATGTTTAATCCGTTCTTCAGCCACCTCCTGTCGCCAGGCATCAGGTATATGTGCTTTTTCATTGTCCTGTTTTAAATGTTCAGCAAACAACAGGAGCCGTTCGGTGGCATCTTTCCTCCGGTTCAGGACCAGGTCTTCAGTCAGCTGCAATAGATCCGGTTCAATCTCATCATAGATCTGCAACATGCCCGGATTTACGATACCCATGTCCATACCTGCTTTTATGGCATGGTACAAAAAAACGGAGTGAATGGCTTCGCGAACTTTATGATTTCCCCTAAAGGAGAATGAAAGATTACTTATCCCACCGCTTACCCTGGCGTAGGGGAGGTTTTGTTTGATCCAACGGGTAGCCCGGATAAATTCAACTGCATAATTATTGTGTTCGTCAATACCGGTTCCAATGGCCAAGATGTTGGGATCAAATATGATATCCTGAGCCGGGAAACCAACTTCTTCAGTTAGTATGCGATAAGCTCTTTCACAAATTTCTGCTTTACGATCGAAGGTATCCGCCTGGCCTTGCTCATCAAAAGCCATCACCACAACTGCAGCACCATAATGATGAATAGTCCTGGCCTGTTGCCTGAAAACTTCTTCACCTTCTTTCAAGCTTATGGAATTGACAATCGATTTACCTTGCAGGCACTTTAAACCTGCCTCCAGCACCTCCCACTTTGAGGAGTCTATCATCACCGGAAGCCTTGCTATTTCAGGTTCACTCATTAAGAAATGCAGAAAGGTGGTCATTTCCTTTTTGGCATCCAGCATCCCGTCATCCATATTCACGTCAAGTATCTGAGCCCCCCCTTCAACCTGGTCGCGGGCAATACTTAGGGCTTCTTCGTATTTTTTTTCGCGTATCAGACGTGCAAAACGGATGGACCCACTCACATTGGTTCTTTCGCCGATGTTGATAAAATTGCTTTCGCGGCTTATTTTAAGTGGTTCAAGCCCACTGACAATAGTTAATGGCTCATGCTTTGCGGGCACTTCCCTCGGTTTTGTCTTTCTGGCCAGATCTGCAAACTTTCTGATATGATCAGGTGTAGTGCCACAACAGCCTCCAACAATATTTACAAACCCATGGCTTGTAAAGTCATGAATGTGTCTTCCCATAACCTCAGGGGTCTCCTCATATTCTCCAAACTGATTAGGTAACCCTGCATTAGGATATGCACTGACTGCAAATGGGGCATACACCGACAGCTCTTCGATGTATGGCCTCATTTGTTCTGCTCCCAAAGCACAATTCAGTCCGACACTCAATAAATCAATATGCGATACGGAATTCAGAAAAGCCTGTACGGTTTGCCCTGAAAGGGTGCGCCCGCTGCTATCCGTGATGGTACCTGAAACCATGACCGGAATTTTTGATTTCAGCTTTTCCTGCAAGCTGCATATGGCAAATAGCGCTGCTTTTGCATTCAAGGTATCAAAAACCGTTTCTACAAGCAAAAGGTCAGCTCCTCCGGCTAGCAGGGCCTCTGCCTGCTCCAGATAATCTGACACCAGCTGGTCAAAGGTAACAGCCCTGTAGCCCGGATCATTCACATCAGGCGACATGGAAGCTGTTTTATTGGTGGGACCCATAGCACCTGCCACATATCGGGGCTTATCAGGAGTGTTGAGGGTATATTTATCAGCAGCTTTTTTTGCAATTCTGGCAGCTTCGTAATTGATACGCTTCACTAGTTTTTCGGTACCATAGTCTGATTGTGAAATACGCGTACCATTGAAAGTGTTGGTCTCAATGATGTCAGCACCGGCATTAAGGTATTCACAATGTATAGAATAAATTAGATCGGGTTGGGTAAGACAAAGCAAATCATTGTTGCCTTTGAGATCCAAGGGGTGGTTTAGAAATTCTTCAGCACGATAATCTCCTTCCTGAAGCTGATGGTGTTGTATCATGGTTCCCATAGCACCATCAAGCACAAGCACACGTTCTTTTAATAATTCTCTGATTGCAGGTTTTGATATTGACATGCCGACATTATTTTATGGCATTAACAAACAAGTTTATATGCTGAACCTAAAGATACTACAAACAAGTGTAATATCAATAAGCAAAGTGCATATACATTTCTAAGTTCATTGATGCTTAAGTTTTAATTTATAATTTCCCGTTGCAACTGCACGCGGGTTAGGTATTAGCACCACTCCATCATAAGGAAGGTTGCTAGGGTTTCATCGAGCCTAATCTCTCCACCCTTCTGTATAAATCAAAAGCCTTTTTAAGGAAGGACAATTGAAATAATTTGCTGCAAAGAAAAAACAATTGATCCAAAACTGCAAGCTTTATTGATTGAAGAAATAAATTTTCAGGCAATAGGAGCTTTCATTCAATGATGATCCTACCATTTTCACCTGTTTTCCGGATAAAAATGACAATAAAGTTGCACAGTACTTGCCTGCTGATACCTAATCAAACCTGTCACTACTGTTTGGGTGTCCCAGGCAGATCCTATTGTCCTTTTGTTTTGGCAAAAGGACCAAAACCATCTGC